>JAIKYE010000017.1 GCA_024683455.1 Bacteroidaceae bacterium | reverse complement strand
TTGCAGGATGGCACTGGCCCGTTCGGTTACTTGCGCTTTGCCTACGATAGCAGCAAACAGCACTCCTAAAAGAATGACTATTCGTTTCATAGGTAAGTGTCTTTTTGTTTAACAAATGCCTGATTGAATGCATTGTTATCGCGTCTCAGCATTGTAGGTTACCTTCATCTGAGTTCCGTCGATGGTCACCTTCAGGTCCTTAACCAATGGGGTATGAGGCGTCCTGTTCCAGGGGTAGTTGCCTCCATTGATGCCGATTTCTGTGCCGTCATCGCCAATGAAGGTAGCTTTTTGCTCATCCTTCAGTTCAAAAGTGCGGGCGTCTGAGTAATCAATGGTGGCTTGATCTTTGAAGATTGTAGCATAATCTACATTAAAGATGTTGTTTGTACTTCCTACATACCCATCCAGATTGGCTCTATTTATCGCACAATATCTGAAAGTTTGAGCTTTGCATAACCAACCACAGGCGAACATGCTGTTTAGGCAAAGAAACCTGTTATCATAAGAATTAAAGTTGTATCCATTAGTAACAATACAATGATTAACAACGATGTTGCTCTCCGCTTTTAAAACAGTAAGCTGTGAGAGCCTTGTATAACTGTTTTGAATTAGCAGATCATGGCCACCAGTACATGAACCTGCCATATAGCATTGTGTAATTGTTACATGGTCATTCTGTTGCTCGAACCTAATGGCCTGAGGCATCCAGCATCTCATAAACTCTAAACCGTCGATGGCGGAAGGAACTTTTATCCAATAATATGAGTTGTCTGAGAATCTAAGTCCTTCAATATGGATGTCGTGTGGAGCAGCCAACCCCTCTGGCAAATTTATAACCATTTGAGTTGCGATATTAGTGGGCAGGATACTGTTCTCAAAAGTGTTTTCCTGATTCTTGGGAGTTTCAATAGTTTCCCAACCTGCACCATAGATATTTACACATTTAGTGATTTCACATGCGTTGAATGTACCAGCGGATAGGGTGATGGTGGCACCACGTTCAGGAGCAGCCTCCATCGCTTCCTTCAGCGCATCGGCACCATAGAAAATCTGGGCGTTATCGCCAACCTGCAGGATAGCACTCTGTTCGTCAGTTACTTGGGCATTTACCACAATTGCTATCATCATGGTAATAAGGGTAAGAAGTTTCTTCATATTCTTTTGTGGATTAGTGAAACATTTCGGTTAGTTCTCTGCTGCAAATATAAAAAGAAAATCGAACAGGGAAGATATAATAAAAGAAAATATTATTTTTTGTTAGCCAAATCCTTTGCTTTGTAAAAAAAATGCCAAAAAGTTTGGTGGGTAAAAAAAAAGTTCCTACCTTTGCACCCGCTTAACAAAAACAACGGTGCCATAGCTCAGTTGGTAGAGCAAAGGACTGAAAATCCTTGTGTCCCCGGTTCGATTCCTGGTGGCACCACAAAAAAAGACATCAACTCATAAGGTTGATGTCTTTTTTTTATCTCCTAACCTTTGCCTCATTGAGATAGTCTCCATCAGTCGTTGAGATAATTGGAACAACTCATTCAGATAGTCTCTTAGGGGGGTAAGAGAATATCTGAATGACTCGTGGAGACTATCTGAACAACTTGTTCAGACTATTCCTTTAAATTGAAGAAGAATCCAATAGCTAGATACTTTTATTTCTGGTTCTCTACAGATACATTTTCAGTTTTATCACCAGATAAAAGAAAAAGCATAAAAAATACAGCAAATACAATCCACATAATCTTACTTTTTTTAGTTAAACTTATTGTTTGATAGTGCAAAGTAAGGCTCCGCCTGTACCATATCGCGGTACAGGTTGAAGAAATTTTCAATTTTTCTGCATTTTTTTTGTATTTTTCTCGTGAGAGATGACTTATAGGGGTCCTTATACGGGAAATAAGGACCATGTACCTTGAACCTCAAGGATATGTTAATCAATGTGTGGATGAGAAAAAAATGGTGGTCTGTGTTATGCCTCGCATGGCAAGGTAAGTTATAAAAGCCAACCACAAACCATGGTTGCCTAAAGTATCCTTGCTCAGCAGAAATATGACGAAAAAGAAAAGTGCAGCGACAAAAGATGAAATAAGCATACCACGTGTTGCTGTGATGCCGACAAATATTCCATCCCATATAAACGCAGCAACTCCTGCTATGGGAATCAGCCATGCCCACGGAAGGAAGTGTTTTGCAGCATCAAGTACCTGCGGCTCATCAGTCAGCACTTTCACTATCCACTGTCCTGCAAAAACATATGTCAGTGTAAATACTAAAGTGACACCTGTTGCCCATAGAAACAGTCGTTGAAGTATTTCCCTGAAGGCAACCCTGTTGCTTGCTCCGTACGTTTTGCCTCCCAAAGCCTCGCCTGCGTATGCGAACCCATCCATGAAGTATGAGAAGAACAGGTAGAACTGCATTAAAACCGTATTGATCGCAAGAATGGTGGCTCCGCTGCGGGCTCCTGCTGATGTGAAATATAAAGTAACGGCTACCAAGCAGAGGGTACGGAAGAAAATATCTCGGTTCACGACAAAGAACTTGCGGAAGTCGCGGAGTAGTCCTTCTTTCCTGAAATATGGGAGAAGGCGGCCATAATACTTCAGAAACAGGGCAATAGCCATAAGGAAACCTGCATATTGTGCTATCACTGTTCCTAAGGCTACACCTTCAATCTTCATTCCTAATACATAGACGAGTATCAGTGAGGCCAGTATGTTTACAATGTTCTGAATGATGGAAATAATCATGGGAAAACGTGTATTCTGCATCCCGATAAACCATCCCATCAGGCTGAACAGCGCTAAGGAAGCTGGAGCTCCCCAGATAACAGTATAAAAATATGTGGCGGCAAATGGTGAAACGTCTGCTGTGGGCCCTATCAACCAAAATCCAAGCCATTTCAGGGGTATCTGAAGTATGATGAGTAGCATGGCTATCCCCAGTGCAATAGCCATCGAGCGTGCCAATATCCTTATGGCTTCTGTCAGGTCTCTTCTTCCTACAGCCTGAGCCGTCATTCCGCTTGCTCCCATGCGAAGGAATCCGAAGAGCCAGTATACCAGGTTGAAGATCATAGACCCTACAGCAACAGCTCCGATATATGCAGGACTACCCATGTGACCCACAATGGCAACATCAATCATTCCCAAGAGGGGAACGGTGATATTGGACACTATTGAGGGTACTGCTATTCGTAGAATCTGGCCATCCCTAAGATTCTTCATCTCTTCTTATATCGGTCATGTCTCAGATGCCTGTAGCATCGTAGCTCACCTCAGGTTAGACATAAACTTCTCTTTATTGACGATAAATCTCAGATGTGTGCCTTCGCCAAGTAGAATGTCTCCACAATATGCGGAGACTGCGAACTCAATCTTTTTCCCTTCTATCTTAGTAACTATGGCTGTGGCAGATATTTTGTCGCCGACTTTTGAAGGTTTCAGATGTGAGGATGCAATATGTCCTCCTACGGTAGTATGACCTTCAGGTAGTTCCTGGGCTACTGCCAGCATGGCTGCATTTTCCATTAGTGCCAACATGGCAGGGGTGGAGAGTACTGGCATATCGCCTGATCCCAATTGTATGGCTGTTACGGCATCTGTGACCGTCAATTCACTGGTGTGTCTTAGTCCTATTTCAAGCATAATTATAATTGTGTTATTTTTCCTGTCGGCATGTCATCGTAGAGTCTCTCTGATCCTTTTGTCAGATACTTTCCATGTGATATCCCATACGTTTTAACTGGATGGCAACTCCAAACTGATAGAGTTGATGCAGGCTGTCAACATAGGCGTCGAAAGCCTCTTTTGTTCCTGGTTCTATGTCTTGATGACGGAGTGCATTATAGATGCGTGATGCGCATTCGCCAACAAGTCGCTCTGACGCTTCGAATTCGGCACCTTTCAGTTGTAGTACTTCTTCACGTACATATTCATCAAGGGCATCATAGCCTCTTTTATCACGTATGAAGGAATAGATATCAGGCATCTTAGAGTAGATGTCCCATTCATCGTCCCAGTATGCTGCAATAGCCATACCTATGTACATCATCCATCCGAGCGATGAGGTTGGGTAGGCATTGAACTCCCGGATGCCGTCGGGGAGATAAGATTTTGCAATCTCTTCCCACTTGCCTTCCACATCGGGGCATTCTGGCAGACGTTCGTCCACTTCTTTCATGCTCAGCAGATACTGATGCAAGTCTTTATGTAGTTGTTCCTCAAACTTTTCCATTCTATGATTCGATATATATATGTCTTTGTTGTTTGTTTTCACATTTTATCCTGTTCTGTAAACCTTGGGAATGTCTGTCCGTCTCGTGTGATGGTTTCAAAGAACATCTTTTCCGGACGAACCCAGTATTGGCGGTCGCCGTAAAGAGCCTGATATATAACCATTCGCTCTCTTGTTTCTGAGTCGAAAGCCGTACGGATGAAACGGTATTGCCCTCCCTTAAAATGTTTAAAGTAGCGGATCCCGTCCTGGGGTAGGGGGTATGCTGTCAGCATCTTCTCAGCCAGTGGTACATAATGGCTGTGTACTTCGTCTGAAGTTGGTGTATGTCCCCCGGGGAAGTGAAAACTCTGCAGGTAATGCTCTAAGAAGAGCGATTCAAAGTGTGCCAGTGTGTCCTGCTCCCCAAACAATCCCCAGATGCGATTGCTGTAATAGGGGTTGCAGTAGTTGAACTGTATTGCTTCTAATTCTGCAAACTCTTCAATAAGGGTATCATCAATGATAAATTGTTGATTACCATCTGTACGGGGCGACTTATACTCATGTTCTCCTATGCGCTGCTTCAGGAAACCAGTCATCTTAAAGTGTGGGTTTCCAAGTAGAGCCGGAATACCAACTACAGGAGCTAACATTTGCGCATAGAATGCTCCGCAACTGTTGCCCAATAGCAAGTCGGGCTGCTCACGATCAATAATCTCACGGATAAAATTGATTGCCTCCTTGGGGTGCATTGGCAAATCAGGTGTAAGCACCTCCGCCCGACCCTTAAATGCTTCGCGTAACGCTAAGGCAGGAACGCATTGGCCACTGGCAAAGAAACCATGAAGGAATAGTATCTTCTTCATTCAGAAATTCCTTCTTGTGGTTACTTTTTTAGCGCCTTAGGTGTCCAGTTCTTGAAGAAACGAAGCACCTTCTCCTGATTATAGCTTTTACCTTCCTCTAGGAAGCTTGAATCCTGAATGTGCAGGACTTTGCCGTTTCCGTCAAGAACCACAAATACAGGATAGCCAAATCGGCCAGGATTGTTCAGACGTTCCAACATCTTCTTGGCCTGAGCGATTTTTCCTGCACCCTCAGACTTGCGTGGATTGTAGTTCACATGCTCATAGACAAAGTTCTCGTCTATCATCTTGGTGATGGTCGTGTCGTTGGTGATAAAGTCGGCAAAGCGCAGACACCAAGGGCACCAGTTGCCTCCCACTTGACAGATTACGAACTTTCCTTCCTTCTTTGCTTTTGCTATTGCCCGATCTATTTGCTTTAGCGGGTTGATATCCTCGTTGTAAACCTTTGGCAGTGCCTTCTGCGTATCCTCTGAAGCCTTTTCTTCTGCTAGCGTCAGTTTAATCACCAGTTGGTCACGACAACCGGCCTCGTTGGTATAAGTCCCGACATAATCACCCACCATGCTGGCATCGAAGTCGAAGATCTGGTTATGACGCTCATTGGAATGGAATCCCTTGGGGCCGGTCCATTCCCATTTTCCATTCATGGGATGGGGCGCAAAGGTGACAGGTGTTCCTTGCTTCACAGCAATGGCGTTGGTCTGTCTCCAGCCGTCCTCGTTGTGACCGTAGCCAACCAACTTAGGACAAACGGCTTCACCCTCTACCTTTATATTATATACTACGGATGTCTGGCGTCCTTGCTCGTCCGTAAAGGTTACACCGTACTTTCCTGCCTTGGCTGCCGTCATGGTGCTGATGGTCTGCTCCCTGCCATAGGCAAAGAAACCATTGGGTCCTCGCCAACTCCATGTGCCTGCATCATTACCAGCGCTGCATGAAGGTCCGAAGTTTACATCCTGACCGGGACGTACGCTTATTGTGGTTTCCTGTTTCCATCCTTCGCCAGATACAGAGACATGAGGTGTGATGATGCCAGCCTTCTGCCCGCGAATGCTCACCAGATAGCGGAGTACGCTGCGATGTCCCTCTTTATCTTGGAATCGAACGGTATAGATGCCGCCAGAAGTCAGATTTGACAGTTTCAGTACCTGTTTTCCATAGGTAAAACCATTGGGTCCGCTCCAACTCCAAGCCCCCTGGGTAGGAGCTTCTGGCTTCAGCGTTGCGGATGATCCTGATTCTACAACCACCATCGTAGGACTGACAACTGTTCCCTTCTTTACCTTTATCTGAGAAGTCAGTTGTTGCTGAGGTATGATGATGCTCTTCACAATCTCAGCCATCCGTGCAGCACCTGGGTCGCTGGGATGTACATTGTCGGGGAAGAACTCCTTTTTGCCTACAAAGGGTGTATGGAAGTCGATGGTTGTGGCACCCAACTCAGCTGCCACTTGTTTAACGCGAGGAATCACTTCCTCCTCAATGTTCTTGTTCTGATCGGCTCTGGCTTCGCTGAAGACGGGAGGTGCTAGCGCAAGGTAGAGGATAGGATTCCTACCATTCTCATGAAACGAAGCCACCATCGACCTATAGTCGTCGCAGAACAAATGTCCCCAGTTCTTCCACCATCCCACATTAGCATCGTTGGTTCCGTGTCCAATAACCAGAATGTCTGGGTTTGCTGCCTTGGCTTTAGGATAATTGCCTGTATTCCGGAAAGAAGCATTGATATGCAAGTTCATCGTAGTACCGCTTACAGCATAGTTCTTCACCTCGTAATCGGGGCCTATCATCCTGCCAAACTGAGCAGGCCAAGCCCAATAACTGGATGTATTGCTGTAGCCAGCCGTAATGCTGTTGCCAATGGTAACTATGGTAATGGGAACTCCCACGCGCATAATACCGTCAGCATCCAGCTCCACATCTTGTTTCTGTGCCTTTGCAACTTGTAAACCAAACAGGCAGAGCAAAAGACTGCAACATATTTTCCAAACAGAAATATTCATTCTCATATTATTCTTGTATATCATTTATTGAGGAAGTTCGAACTTGACAGGAAGGCGCCAACGAGATTTTATACATTTATTATCAAACTTCGCAGGTTTCCACTTAGGCATTTCCTTGACCAAACGAATCGCCTCTTTAGAAAGAGATGGATGGGGCGACTTATAGACTTCTATTGAATCTATGGAACAGTCTTCTCTGACTATAAAACTTACATTAACCCGTCCTCCAATCTTCTTCTCCAGGCAATCCTTAGGGTATTTAATGTGCTCTTTCATCCACTTGAAGCATGCCTCTTCACCTCCGGGGAAAGAAGCATTCTCATGGTAATCAACATAGATGTGATCATTCTCCACATCGCCCTGCAGTACTTGGGCAAATGCACCAACAGAAAGTGCTAAGGCTGATAGTAAAATAAAAATCCTTTTCAATATTGTGTATGTTGGTTGTTTCCAGTGCCAAAGGTACTAACTATTATAGGTAATGCAAAGCGATTAGCCCAAAATTTCTTTGCATTTTAGTTTTTTTACGATTCTGAACTTTTCATTAAGCCAATCACAAGTATTGGTGGATCTTATGGAAATTCATCTCTTAAGTTGGGTAAGGAGAGATAAAGGAAGGTAATCATAAATGATTATTCACTTAATTTGCATAAAAATTCAGTAAATTTGTGTTCTTTGTGCATATTCTTTGCATATTCTTTGCATATTTTTGATGGTAATCCAATAATATGTTGTACCTTTGCACCCGAAAATAAGGTAATATGCAAAAAAGACAGGATAAAAAGACACGTTTGCAGGCTATTAGACTGATTGTAAGTTCCCAGGCACTTGAGAGTCAGGAGGATTTGCAGGTTGAATTGGACAAGGCTGGTTTTCCCTGTACACAGACAACTTTGAGTCGCGACCTTAAGCAGTTGCGTATCAGTAAGGTTCGTGGACGCAACGGTCATAGCGTATATGCTTTGCCCAGAGAAGGAATGTTCTCGCCTGTGATGACACGTGAGGAGATGAATAAGAGTTGCTGGAGAATAGATTTCTCGGGTAATATTATGGTTGTCCATACACCACCTGGGCATGCCAGTATGGTGGCGTATGATATAGACAATGCTCACCATCCGTATTTCCTGGGTACTGTAGCTGGTGATGATACGGTGCTGGTGGTTCTGAAAGAAGAGTTGGAAAGAGATGAGGCCCGTACGGCCATAGCAGAGATTGTTTCGCGATTAAGTGAAAAGTGAAAGAGTGAAAGAGTGAAAAGTGAAAAATTTGCTACCGCAATATTCAATGTTCAATGAATAAAATGGAAGATATAAAGATTGAGGATATAAAGATTTTGGTTGCAGACGCTAGTCATGAAGTGTATGTAGATACTATTTTGGACACCATCCGTGTAGCAGCCAAGAAGCGTGGTACTGGTATTGCTGAGCGTACCCATGAGTATGTGGCAACTAAGATGAAGGAAGGTAAGGCTGTGCTGGCATTGCATGGCGATAAGTTTGCTGGATTCAGTTATATTGAGACTTGGGGTAACAAGCACTACGTTACCACCAGCGGTCTGATAGTTCATCCTGATTATCAGGGCTTGGGTATTGCCAAGCGTATCAAGGACTATACCTTTACGTTGGCTCGTCTGCGCTGGCCTCATGCCAAGATATTCAGTCTTACCAGCGGTGATGCCGTTATGAAGATGAATACGAATCTGGGATATGTTCCCGTTAGTTTTAACCAGCTTACTGACGATGAGGCTTTCTGGCGCGGCTGTGAAGGTTGCTGCAATCACGATATCCTGGAAGCGAAGGGCCGTAAGTTCTGTGTATGCACAGGCATGCTGTGGGATCCTGAGAAACATCATGGAGAACCAACCTCATTGGAGGTGATAAAGGATGTTATGCGTACTTTGGTGTTGAGAGGAATTGAATAAACAAAAATAATATATATATGAGCAAGAAAAAAGTTGTCGTAGCTTTCAGTGGTGGATTGGACACCAGCTACAATGTGATGTATCTTACCAAGGAGTTAGGTTATGAGGTCTATGCCGCATGTGCCAATACAGGCGGTTTCTCTGCCGAACAGTTGAAGAGAAACGAAGAGAACGCCTACAAATTGGGCGCTGTGAAATATGTGACCCTCGACGTAACACAGGAGTATTACGAGAAGTCGCTGAAGTACATGATCTTCGGTAACGTGCTGCGTAACAACTGTTATCCCATCAGCGTTTCCTCAGAGCGTATCTTCCAAGCTATCGCTATTGCGCGCTATGCCAAGGAGATTGGTGCTGATGCTATTGCACACGGTTCAACGGGAGCTGGCAACGACCAGATTCGTTTCGACATGACCTTCCTCGTGATGGCTCCAGGTGTAGAGATTATCACCTTGACACGCGACCGCAATCTGACTCGTAAGGAAGAGGTGGACTACCTGAACGCCAACGGCTACTTTGCAGACTTCACCAAGTTGAAGTACTCATATAACGTTGGTATCTGGGGCACCAGTATCTGTGGCGGCGAGTTGCTCGATCCCACACAGGGACTGCCCGAGGAGGCTTATCTGAAGCACGTTATGAACCCTGAGAAGGAGTCTCTGTTGAAGATTCAGTTCGAGAAGGGTGAGATTGTAGCTGTGAATGGCGAGAAGTTCAATGACCACATCAAGGCTATTCAGAAGATCGAGGAGATCGGTGCTTCTTACGCCATCGGTCGTGATGCCAACGTGGGCGATACCATCATCGGCATCAAGGGTCGCGTAGGTTTCGAGGCAGCAGCTCCCAAGCTTATCATCGAGGCACACCGTCTGCTGGAGAAATCTACTTTGAGCAAGTGGCAGCAGTACTGGAAGGATCAGGTGGCCAACTGGTACGGCATGTTCCTGCATGAGAGCCAGTACTTAGAGCCCGTTATGCCCGATATCGAGGCTATGCTTACCAGCAGCCAGCGCAATGTAACGGGTACAGCCATTCTGAAACTCCGTCCTTACGGCTTCGAGACTGTTGGTATTGACTCTGTCAACGACCTGACAAAGAGCAAGCTCGGCGAATACGGTGAGACGCAGACTGGTTGGACTGCCGATGAAGCCAAAGGTTTTATCAAGGTTTCAAGTACGCCACTTCGCGTATATTATGGCATCCATAAGGATGAGAAAAGGTAAAGCCTCCCCCATCCCCTCCGAAAGGAGGGGTGAACAATTAGTTTAATCATAAAATATATGAAGATAGGAATACTTGGTGCTGCAGGGTATACTGGTGGCGAGTTGATAAGGGTATTGTTAGGGCATCCTGAGGCGGAGATTGTCTTTGCCAATTCTGAAAGTAATGCGGGCAATCTTGTATCAGATGTGCACGAAGGTTTGATTGGCGACACTGACCTTAAGTTCACCGATGAGATGCCTTTCGATAAGGTTGATGTTGTATTCTTCTGTTTCGGCCATGGCAAGAGCGAGGCGTTCCTTAAGGAGCACGCCATCCCCGCCAACGTGAAGATTATCGACCTTGCACAGGACTTCCGCATCAAGGGTGACCACGACTACGTCTATGGCTTGCCCGAAACGCATAAGGACATCATTGCCGGTTGTCAGCATTTGGCCAATCCCGGTTGTTTCGCCACCTGTATTCAGTTGGCAATGCTGCCAGCTTTGAAGGCGGGGATTATTAGCGGTGATATTCATGTGAACGGTATTACGGGCAGCACGGGAGCTGGTCAGAAGCCAGGTGCTACGACTCACTTCTCTTGGCGTAACGATAATATTTCAGTCTATAAGACCTTCACCCATCAGCATCTGTTGGAAATCAACCAAACGGTACAAGAACTGTGCCCTGGTTATGACGGCCGAGTGCTGTTTATTCCTCAGCGTGGCTGCTTCACAAGAGGCATCTTCGTGACGGCCTATGCTAAGTGCGATAAGTCTCTAGAGGAGGTTCAGCAGATATATGCTGATTACTACAAGGATGCAGCTTTCACCCACTTTGTCACCAAGAGCCCTGATATGAAACAGGTGGTAAACACCAACAAAGCCGTGGTCTATGTGGAGAAGTACGAGGATCAGTTGTTGATGATCAGTTGCATCGACAACCTGCTGAAGGGAGCCGTAGGTCAGGGTGTTCAGAATATGAATCTGATGTTCGGCTTGGACGAGAAAGCCGGACTTGAACTGAAAGCATCGGCTTTCTAATTGAGAATTGATATTTTTTTTGCAGAATTACAGATAAGTAAAATAAAAGTGGTAATTTTGCAGCATTCAAAAGAATAAGGTAAATATGGATTTGTTTGACGTATATCCTCTTTTTGATATAGCAATAGAGCGTGGCAAAGGTTGCAAGGTTTGGGACAGCGAGGGACAGGAGTATCTAGACCTCTATGGTGGTCATGCCGTTATTAGCGTGGGACATGCTCACCCTCATTACGTAGAGGCAATCAGCAATCAGGTTGCTAAGTTAGGCTTCTACAGCAATTCGGTGCAGAATCCCTTGCAGAAAGAGTTTGCCAAGCGCTTGGGTAAAGCCTGCGGCTATGAGGACTACCATTTGTTTCTCATTAACTCGGGTGCCGAGGCCAACGAGAATGCTTTGAAGCTAGCTTCGTTCTATAATGGCCGTTCCCGTGTGCTTTCTTTGGAGAAAGCTTTCCACGGACGTACCTCATTGGCAGTCGAGGCAACCAATAACCCCAAGATTATTGCGCCCATCAATGCCAACGGACATGTAACATATCTTCCCCTCAATGATATCGAGGCATGGAAGAAGGAAATAGAGAAGGACGATGTATGTGCCTGTATCATAGAATGCATTCAGGGTGTGGGTGGCATTCGTATGGTGAGTGCAGAATTCCTTCAGGCTTTGCGCGAGCTGTGCGACAAGCATAATACCGTTCTGATTTGCGATGAAATCCAGTGCGGTTATGGTCGTAGCGGAAAGTTCTTTGCTCACCAGCATCTGGGAGTGAAGTCCGATATGATAACCGTAGCCAAGGGTATCTGCAATGGTTTTCCCATGGCAGGCGTGTTGATATCTCCTAAGTTCACTCCCGTATATGGCCAGTTGGGTACAACATTTGGTGGCAATCATTTAGGTTGTGCCGGTGCATTGGCTGTATTGGATATAATAGAAGAGGAAAAACTTGTAGAGAATGCAGCTAAGGTGGGTTCATACCTGATTGCTGAGCTGAAGAAACTCGTTGGTAGCTACCATGTGGTAGATGTTCGTGGTGAGGGCTTGATGATTGGCATCGAACTGGATATCCCCTACAAGGAGCCCCGTACCCGTCTTATCAAGGAGGAGCATTGCTTTACGGGTTGTTCTGGTACCAATGTAATCCGTCTGCTACCTCCCCTGTGCTTAAGCACGGATGAGGCTCAACGGTTCATAGAGAAATTCAAGCGCGTATTGGCATGAAAAAACGTATAGTAGTAAAGGTTGGCAGCAATGTGCTGACAATGAAAGAGGGTAAGTTGAACATTACCCGCATGTCTGCCTTGGTGGATCAGATTGCCTGGTTGCGTTGGCACAATTACGAGGTTATACTTGTGTCCAGTGGAGCTGTTGCCTGTGGTCGTAAGGAACTGCAGGTAGATCATATGCTGGACTCTGTGGAGCAACGTCAGCTCTTCTCAGCCATGGGTCAGGTGAAGTTGATAAATCTTTATTACGACCTTTTTCGTGAATACGGTCTTCATGTTGGTCAAGTACTGACTACCAAGGAGAATTTCTCTACGGAACGTACTTTCCAGAACCAGCGTGCCTGTATGGAGGTGATGCTGGAAAACGGTGTTATTCCTGTTGTCAATGAGAATGATACCGTTAGCATTGAGGAGTTGATGTTCACGGACAACGATGAGTTGTCTGGGTTAATAGCTCAGATGATGAATGCCCAGACATTGGTCTTGTTGAGCAATGTGGATGGTATATATACAGGTAATCCTTCCGACCCTAATAGCGAAGTGATACGAACCATTAAGCCTGGCGAGGATCTTTCTCGTTATATTCAGTCGGAGAAGAGCAGTGCCGGTAGAGGCGGTATGGCTTCTAAGTATAAGACAGCCAGTGCTGTGGCTTCTTCTGGTATTAAGGTTATTGTTGCCAACGGTAACCGCCCCAATATATTGATAGATTTGGCTGAAAGACCAAACGAAACCATACATACAGAATGGACTTCAGACCTATAAAGATTGCCAGCAGGAAATTGGCTCTGGTCGAAGACAAACAACGAAATCTTGTTCTGGAGCATTTAGCTGATGCCATTTTGGCTAATCAGCAGTTGCTCTTGGATGCCAATAAGTTGGATCTTGAGCAGATGGATGCTGAAGATCCGCTGTACGACCGCCTGCTTCTTACGCCAGAACGTCTGCAGGGAATAGCTTCTGATATGCGTCATGTCGCCTCCTTGCCTTCCCCCTTGGGTGTTATCACTAAGGAAAGAACATTGGAGAATGGCTTGTATTTACGCAGAGTGAGTGTTCCTTTTGGTGTGATAGGTGTAATTTACGAAGCCCGTCCCAATGTCAGCTTCGATGTTTTCTCGCTTTGTTTCAAGAGTGGTAATGCCTGTATTCTGAAGGGTAGCCGTAATGCCCAGCATAGCAACGAGGCTATCGTAAGCCTTATTCATAAGACGCTCGATGCAGAGGAATTGCCTTTAGATGTGGTAGCACTGATGCCGCCTACCCACGAGGCAACGGCTGAATTGTTGGATGCTGTGGGATATGTTGACCTCTGCATTCCTCGTGGAGGAAAGAAACTGATAGAGTTTGTGCGTGACAATGCCCGAGTTCCTGTTATAGAGACGGGCGCTGGAGTGGTGCATGCATATTTCGATAAAGATGGCGATTTGGAGAAAGGATGTGCCATCATCAACAATGCCAAGACCCGTAGGGTAAGTGTTTGTAATGCGCTTGACTGTCTTTTGGTTCACAAAGACAGAGTCGGAGATTTATCTACCTTGTTAGCTCCTATGAAGGATAAGGTGCAAATACATAAACCGGAAGAAGGAAAAACATTTGACTGGGATCGCGAGTGGATGTCGTACGACCTGAGTATCCGTGTGGTTGATTCAATAGATGAGGCTCTGGAGCATATTCAGGCGCATGGTTCAGGCCATAGCGAGTGTATTATTACGGAGAACGAAGAGACGGCTCTGCGTTTTCAGCGTGAGGTAGATGCCGCCTGTGTCTATGTGAATGCTCCCACCAGTTTTACCGATGGAGCACAATTCGGTCTTGGAGCTGAGATAGGTATCAGTACCCAGAAGCTTGGTCCGCGTGGACCTATGGCACTGGAAGAAATGACCACTTATAAGTGGCTGATAAATGGTAATGGACAGATCAGGAAGTGAAAATTGAAAGTTGATAGTGTAGAGTTGAGAGGCAGTTGAAAAAGTGAAAAGTGAAAGAGTGAAGGCTGCGATTGAGCGAGAGGAGAGCTAAGCTCGCTTAGGCTATTCCGAGCGTAAGCAGGCTCGACCGTAGGTCAAAAGTGAAAAATGTGATATACCAACTTGTAAACTCTAAACTCAATAACTGACTCTAAACTCTAAACCCTAAACTCTAAACTATAATAAAAAACAAATATGTTAGAGAAGTTCCTAAAGCAAACGAGGTTCAAAGATTATGCCGATTTTATGGCAAACTTCAAGGTGGAAGTTCCTGAAGACTTTAACTTTGGATATGACGTGGTGGATGCATATGCTGAGTCTGATCCGGAGAAAGAGGCAATCTTGTGGACTAACGACAGAGGAGATGTTAAGCACGTCAATTATGCAGAGTATAAGACTCTCTCGGATGGCGTTGCATCTTATTTCCAAACTTTAGGTATAGGAAAAGGTGATTGTGTGATGCTTATCTTGAAGCGCAGGATTGAGTGGTGGATTACTATGGTAGCATTGCACAAGATTGGCGCTGTTGCTATTCCTGCTACACACCTTCTTACAGACAAGGATATTATTTACCGTTGTCATCAGGCTGATATCAAGGCTATTGTGGCAGTCGGTGATATGATAGTGCTCAGAAACGTTATTCGTGCACGTGCCTATTGCCCGTCGTTGAAACATTGCATTTCCATTGGCCCTGCCGTTCCGCAGAACTGGGACAATTACTGGCAAGGCGTTATGATGGCGCCCAAGTTCAAGAGTCTGAAAGGGCAAAATAAATCTACGGACGATTTCCTGTTGTACTTTACCAGTGGAACAAGTGGAGAGCCTAAGATGGTGATGCATGACTACTCTTATCCTCTTGCTCATATAATGACAGCCAAGTACTGGCATAATGTAGATGAGACGTCTCTGCATCTTACAGTTGCTGATACTGGTTGGGGTAAGGCTGTTTGGGGTAAATTGTATGGTCAACTGATTTGCGGTGCCACGGTATTTGTCTACGACTTTGAAGGTCACTTTGACGCCGAGAAGATGTTGACTGTTATGCAGGACTTCAAGGTTACGTCTTTCTGTGCTCCTCCTACGGTTTATCGATTTATGATACGTAAGGACCTTAGTAAGTTTGATTTGTCTAATCTCCGCTATTGTACCACAGCGGGAGAGGCACTCAACCCCCAAGTCTTCATGGAGTGGAAAAAGAAGACGGGCATTATGATTTATGAGGCTTATGGACAAACTGAGACAACAATGGTGTTGGGAACATATCCATTTGTAGAGCCTAAGCCAGGTTCCATGGGCTTACCCAATCCTCAGTTCCCTGTAGCTGTCATAGATAACGAGGGTAATCCTTGTAAACCAGGTGAACATGGCCAGTTGGTAATACATACCGAAGCTGGAAAGCCTTTGGGCCTTTTTAAGGAATATCATCTGCAGAAGGAACTCACAGAGAAGAGTTACCATGATGGTGTTTATTATACAAAAGATGTGGTCTATTACGATGAAGATGGATATTTCTGGTTCGTTTCACGCTCTGATGATGTAATCAAGAGTTCTGGTTATCGTATAGGTCCTTTTGAGGTGGAAAATGCATTGATGACTCATCCTGCCATCGTAGAATGCGCTATAACTGGTGCTCCCGATGAGGTGCGTGGTATGGTGGTTAAGGCAACTGTAGTGCTGTCCGATGCTTATAAGGGAAAGGAAGGGCCGGAACTGATTAAGGAGTTGCAGAATCACGTTAAGCAGGAAACTGCTCCGTATAAGTATCCTCGTGTAATAGAGTTTGTTGATGAATTGCCTAAGACCATCAGTGGAAAGATTCGTAGAGTGGAGATTAGGGATAAAGATAAAAAGAGTTGAGAGTTTAGTGTTTAGAGTTTAGAGGAAAAGAAATGAAGAGTTTTCTGAATGTACAGGATTTAGGTGACCTCAAGGAGGCGCTTAAAGAAGCCCAAGAGATAAAGGACGACCGTTATAAGTATGTAGAGTTGGGACGTAACAAGACCGCCTTGTTGGTGTTCTTCAATAATAGTTTGCGCACCCGCCTTTCAACTCAAAAGGCTGCGTTGAATCTTGGCATGAACGTTATTGTGCTTGACGTGAACGCAGGAGCATGGAAGTTGGAGACGGAACGTGGCGTTATCATGGACGGAGATAAGAGTGAACACCTGTTGGAGGCCATTCCTGTCATGGCTTGTTACTGCGATATGATTGGTATCCGCTCTTTTGCCGGTCTGACCGACCGCGAGTACGACTATGCCGAGACGGTCTATAACCAGTTTGTTAAGTATAGCGGAAAGCCTGTCTTTGCAATGGAGACTGCTACCGTGCATCCCCTTCAGGCTTTTGCCGATTTGATAACCATTGAAGAGAACTGGAAAAATAATGGTCAATCAAAGAGACCTAAGGTTGTCCTAACCTGGGCTCCTCATCCCAAGTCTTTGCCACAGGCTGTTCCCAATAGTTTTGCCGAGTGGATGAATGCTGCAGATGTTGATTTTGTTATCACACATCCTGAAGGCTACGAGTTGGACTCAAAGTTTGTTGGTAATGCCCGTGTAGAGTACGATCAGAAGAAAGCTTTTGAGGGTGCTGACTTTATTTATGCCAAGAACTGGAGTTGCCCAGGTGTTACTCGTCCTGCTGACTATGGTAAGATTCTGCATGACTATCACACCATGACAAACTGGACTGTTGACACAGAACACATGAGTTGGACCAACAATGCTAAGTTTATGCATTGCTTGCCTGTTCGTCGAAACATGATTGTTACAGACGATGTTATAGAGGCTCCAACCTCGCTTGTTATTCCTGAAGCTGCCAACCGAGAGATCTCTGCTACGGTTGTCCTGAAAAGAATCCTACAGAGCTTATAAAAGTATTCAAAATAATCATGGCTCACCCGAAGGGCGAAAGCTTGTGAGCCATACCGAAACTTTGACGTAAGCGGCGTATGCTGCTACAGTCAATTAAGCCTCCCCCAATGTTGTGGGGAGGTTTGGAGGGGGTAGGTACCCTCCTTAGGCTAAGGAGGGGCGGGTGGTTGTGTGAAGAATAAGAAAAGAAAAATTGTTCTTTTCTTTCCTATATTATCTTTTCTTTATAACTTTGCATCGCAAAACAGCGAGAGCAGGACTCTCGCCGGGGTGCCTCACCAGTTGGTGAGTGCTGAGATTATACCCATTTAATCTGAACCAGGTAATGCTGGCGTAGAGAGTTATGAACATTAAATTTATTAAAAATTGATGAAAAGATTGTGCGTGATGGCTTCACTGTTGTTAAGTGTGGCCGGAATCTGCAATGTGTATGCGCAAAAGGCAGATTCGACAAAGGTAAAGGATTTAAGTGAAGTTAGTGTAAAAGCTGTTAAGGCACCTTGGAACGCTCCGTTTGCTGTGAGCCATATTGAAGCTAAGGAGCTGGAGCGCTTTTCCAAAACAGGACAGGAACTTCCCTTCCTTTTTGCCCGTACACCAGGCGTGTTGGCTTGGAGTGAGAACGGATTAGGTACAGGAACTACTTATATGAGGATTCGCGGTGCCGGTGACAGTAGAATTAACGTAACACTTGACGGCGTAGCTCTCAATAGTCCAGAAGACCAGTGCGTGTTTTGGGCCAATATGAATTCTTATGCAGCTCTGTTGGGTAATGTGCAGATTCAACGTGGCGTAGGTACCAGTACAAATGGTGATGGAGCCTTTGGCGGAACAGTAGCACTGCAGACCAAAGTGCCTTCACTGACTCCATCACTTGAACTGACAGGCTCTTATGGTTCCTATAATACATATAATGTAGGTGGGAATTTCAGTTCAGGCCTGCTGTTGAATCATCTGGTGATAGATGGTGCTTATCACCATACAGGAACGGATGGTTTCATTCATGGTACGGATGGCAACTCTGGTAGTTATTATGGTGGTCTAACCTGGTTGAATTCTGATGGGACGCTGAAAGTCAGCTATAAGAATATAGGTAATTACGAGCAGACAGGTCAGGCTTGGAACGGAGTTTGCCCTGGTGATGATGAGTATAGTATGAATTCGTATGAGGGTGTGCGTACATACAAGGACCTTTATGATAAGGGACTGGGACAGTACAACGACCTATACGAAAATTTCTCGCCAGATTGGGCCGGCGGATGGACTATCAGCCGTTTTAAACTGAAGGATGGTTCTGATTACCGTGGTGCTACGGATAATTTCTGGCAGAATCATAACCTGCTGAACTTGGCATGGAATATTTCTGACCATTGGAGTACATCGGGTACCCTGCATTATACACATGGTCATGGGTATTATGATAGTTTCCGTTACAAGAACAAACCCAAGAAGTTTGGTTTGCCAGCCGTATTGTCAGATGGCTCAAGTCTGGGTAAGGAAGATTATATCCGTCGTAAGGGTATGACGCAAGACTGCTATGGAGTAGTATGGAATGTCAATTACAAGGATGATCGTTGGGATGTATTAGGCGGAGCTTCTCTGCAGAACTTTGAGGCTAACCATTATGGCTACTTGCTTTACACCAGTAATAATCAGTTGGCCGCAGATCTCTTTACCGATGAGGGACGTTATAAATACTACGACAATGACGCCAATAAGGTTGATGGCCAGATATTCATCAAGGGTATGTACCATATTACAGATGCATGGGATGTTTTTGCTGATATCCAGTATCGTCATGTAGGCTTTATAACCAACGGAACACATGATAGCTTTGTAAAGCAGACCGATGGTACATATAAGGCTCACCCCTTGAACATCAAAGAGCAGTATGATTTCTTGAATCCTAAGGTTGGTCTGTCATATCATAAGGATGGCCATAATGCTTATCTTAGCTATGCTTTGAGCCATCGCGAACCTGAGCGTAACAATTTTACCGACAACGGTAATTATCCTGCTCCCAAGGCAGAAATGTTGCATGATGTGGAACTCGGTTATAATTATGCCAACAACCGTTGGCATGCCGGCATCGGTTTATATGCTATGTATTACAACAATCAATTTGTACAGACGGGCCAGCTGAGTGACATCGGAGAGAAGTTAACTACCAATGTCAACAAGAGTTATCGTCTGGGTATGGAGTTGGAAGCAGGCGTAAATGTTACCAAGTGGTTTGCTCTTGAGGGTAATGCCGCTATCAGTAAGAATACCATCAGCGATTTTGATGAGGTAATAGAGACCTACGATGCAGATTGGAATGACCTTCCTCCAACTACTGTTCATTATGATAACAAAACGCTGGCTTTCTCACCCGCCGTTATCCTGAATGGGTTTGCCGATTTCCATTATAAGGGGTTCAAGGCTACTTGGCACACAGGATTTGTGAGCAAGCAGTATCTTGATAATACATCCAACGACGATCGTTCTCTTCCCAGTTACACACGTACGGATATTGCTCTGAGCTATGATTTTAAGGTAGCCAAGAAAGGATTGAAGGACGTTATTTTTGGTGTAAACTTCAATAATATCTTTAATAAGCACTTTGCAAGCAGCGGATGGGCATACTCTGCCATTGTAGGCTCAGATTATCCAGAGTCAAATCGCTACTATCAGTTGGGGTACGTTCCTATGGCAGGCTTTACTTGCATGGGCAACATAACACTTAAGTTTTAAATGCTGGAATACATTATTACAAACTGGATGGATGTACTGGGAACCCTGCTGGGTTTCCTGTACATCTGGTTTGAATTCAAGGAGAATCCCTGGATGTGGATAGTGGGCTGTATTATGCCTGTTGTCTATTTCTTTGTACTCTATCAGAGCGGTGTGTATGGCGACTGTGCTACAGAGTTATATGCCTTCGGTGCCAGTCTTTACGGCTTGTATGTTTGGCTTTCTGGGAAGAAAAGGACAGGTAAGGATTTGCCGATTACTCGGACACCTGTTCGTATGCGTTACATTCTTACTGGCATTACTCTGTTGCTGTGGGCACTCATTGCCTTTATTCTGAAACATACAGACAGTACCGTAGCTTATATTGACGCCCTCTCTACTGCTTTCTATCTGGTGGCTTTGTGGATGCTTGCCAAGAAGTATATTGAGCAGTGGTGGGTATGGCTGGCTTGCGATGCCATCTCCACGGGGCTATATATATATAAAGGTGTATATGGCCGTTCCTTGTTGTACGGCATCTACACTTTGTTGGCAATTTACGGATATTTTGTCTGGAAGAAAAAAATGGAGAGATGAAAATCATCTCCCAGCTTTGGTCACTTCGCTTAGCAATAAGGTTCCTCGTTTCTACGTGGAACCTTATTTGTCTTTATAGATACTAATCTCTCCGCTTCCGTAGCATATTTTTGCTTCGGCATCGTAGATACAGCCGAACTGGCCAGGGGCAATGCCCTGAATGGGTTCGTCGGAATGGATGTGATAACCTTCTTCGTCGAGGGTAATGAAGCCTGGCAGGAAATGATCCACATGGCGAATCTTGAATTGGATGGGAAGGTTTGTGGGCGTTTCCTCCCATGGATTGCGGGTAATGAAGTGCATGTCGGCCAGACGGAAATCATGTCCGTACTGCAACTGGGTGTCCCATCCACGAGCCACGAAGATAATATTCTTCTTGATGTTTTTCTTAACTACGAACCAAGGTCCTCCGCCTAAACCGAGACCTTTGCGCTGACCGATGGTGTGGAACCAGAAGCCGCGATGATGACCTATCACCTTGCCTGTCTCTATGTCTATAACCTTTCCTTCCTGTTCACCCATGAACTTACGGAGGAAATCGTTGTAGTTTATCTTGCCTAAGAAGCAGATTCCCTGACTGTCCTTTCTTCTGGCGCTAGGCAACTTAGCATCCAAGGCAATCTGACGCACCTCTTCCTTCATCAGGTGTCCTATAGGGAAGATGGTGTGGCGTAGCTGCTCGTAGGATAGCTGAGCCAAGAAATCAGTCTGGTCCTTTACGGGGTCTTTGGCTGTTCCTAACCACATTAGGCCGTCCTTCTCGACGTTGGTGGCGTAATGTCCTGTAGCGATGTAATCGTACTGATGACCTATACGCTCTTCAAAGGCACCGAACTTGATTAGTCGGTTGCACATCACATCGGGATTAGGTGTCAGACCTTTCTTTACGCGTTCTATGGCGTAGCCTACCACTTGTTCCCAGTACTCCTTCTGTAAATCTGTAACCTCTAATTTCAGGCCATACTTCTGAGCGGTAGCCTGAGAGAGTTCTATGTCCTCTTCGGCTGAGCACGAAGAATCTTCCCCCTCCATACCTATCTTTATATAATGAAGGTCGGGCTTCACTCCAGCTTCGCAAAGCTGATGAACCACAACGGCGCTGTCCACGCCTCCTGAGATCAGTACGGCAACGGAGCCTTTTATTTCTTGAAGTTCCATGTCTGAGGGCCGTTAAAGGTGTTAATACGCAATGTTATGTCGTCCCCCTCCAGAATGCCCTTGATACTATCAACGGGCAAACTGGCATATGTAGGCTGGGTGTACGAAAGTGGATCGGCATGCTGGTTGTGATAGAGACTTATCCAAGCATGCCCTTCCTTTATACTGTCTGTGATGAATCCCCAGTACTGCGTTCCTCCCTGCGTGAGAGGACTGAGGTACATATTGATGTATTTACCTGCTCGCCAAGCACTCTTCACGCCTGTAGGGTCGGTCTTGGCAATTGCCGTGCTATCTTTCAGATAATAAGCGCTCTGAGCCTGATAAATGGTGGCATTTCCTTCAGAGGGAACATATCCACAGAGGATACGATAGAGCGCATTAGGCTTCAGGTCTCCCTTGCCGTTTATTACCTGATAGGTGATACCTGCATCTGTGGTGAACTTCTCCATAACACCCTGATTGTTTGTGTACAGATCCGCCATCTCAGTTATGATGCTGGGATAGGGCTCCTCGTTGCTGCTACAGGATGCAAGGCAGATGAGGCCTAATATGAGCAGGTATGAGTGCCTCATGATTGCAGGGCTTTTTGCTTGTTGAAGACTGGGTTGGCATACATGGTAAGCAAACGCTCACGAAGGAATGCTTCGTCCTTATTCTCTATTTCTACTTTGTCAAGGCGCTGCTGCAGATAATTCAGGAACTGTTGCTTCTGCTCCTCTGTATATTGAGCAGAATACTCTGTCGTTCCGTTCAGCATATCGGCAGCTACGTAGTTGCCAGGGAATAGTTTGTAGCCAGCATGAATCTGCATATCTATACGATGAGCCAGTTCTGCAAAGAATTCATTACGAGGAAGATCCTTCAGCTCATCCAGCCAAGTGTTAATGCAGGGAGCGGCCTCATAGTGAATGCCTCCCTTAAAGCCCCAGATACCTTCGCGCATATTCTTTTCGTCATCAGCCTTACTCTTCTTGTAGGCAGGATTGTCGCGCTTCAGCTGAAACTCTGCAGCTTTCAGATAGTCGCAAGGGTCATATTCGTAGCTGATGGTGAGAGGGACGATGTTCAGGTCGCGCAGTTGCTCTGCAGGATTATCGTTTTCTACACCCATAGCCAACATTTTCAGAACACTCTCTTGGGTGGTGTCGCTGCTATCCTTCGCCCTGCCTTCTCGCTGAGCTATCCAGATGTTCTCGTGCTTCTCGTTCACGGCATGGTGGATGTACCTACTCATCAGCATACTGCTCTTGAGCAAGTCCTTAGAACCCAGTCCCCTGCGAACGGTAAAGGCCTTGTTCAGCTTTACCACTTTCTCTATCCAAGGATAGATAAGCAGATTGTCACCGATGGCAATCTCGCAGGTTGTGGGGAACTTGTGCTTGTGAAGCAGGTAATCCAGAATGGCGCTGTCCAGCACAATATCGCGATGATTGCTCATGAAAGTGTAGCGCTCCTCGCCAGCTGTGATATTGGCATGTTCGAAGGTGGCACCATTGCTGCATTTACGCAGAACGTATTTGACAACAGGTTTCATGAAGCGCAACTGAAAGTCCAACGTGCTGTGTACGCCTATAAAAGCCAGCCTGATTACGCCGTTCCTGAGCCACTGAGGGAGCCAGGGAAGCAGTGTCTTCAGCTGAGCGTTCATCAGGCGGTCATGCAAAAGACTATCTACAACGCCTGGAATCTCATCGTCGTTATACGGACGTATCGCGTCAAATTCACTTTCCATTTGGTTTACAGTTTACAGTTTACGGTTTACGGTTTACAGTCTACGGTTATAACTTCCTTTATCTAATAACGGTAAACAGTAAACGGTAAACAGTAAACTAATTTTCAATTATATCTGTTAGCACATCTTTAATGTTCAAGCCTGCAGCACGAACCTGCTGAGGGATGAAGCTGGTGGCTGTCATACCAGGAGTGGTATTGATTTCCAACATGTTTATCTTGTCGCCGGCTGTGATGATGTAGTCCACGCGGATGATGCCGTGACAGCCGAGGATATCGTAGATGAGCGAGGTAAGTTTTTGTACTCTTTCCGTCAGATTCTGACTGATGCGGGCTGGCGTAATCTCATCCACCTGTCCGTTGTACTTGGCATCATAGTCGAAGAATTCGTTGGTGGTCACCACCTCAGTAATAGGGAAGACGACGCTATTCTTCTTGGTCTTGTAGCAACCGCAGGTAATCTCTGTTCCTTGCATGAATGCCTCAACCATCACGTCCTCACCTTCCTTGAGTGCCAAATCTATGGCAGGACGAAGTGCCTCTGGCGTCTTCACCTTGGTGGTGCCGAATGAGGAGCCGCCACGAGCGGGCTTTACGAAACAAGGCAGACCTATGCGGTCAATGATTTCCTGATCGCTTACCTCGTGGTCGTGCCCAATCTTCACTACCAAGCTGTCGGCTACCGACACGCCCATGCCACGCATATAGTTATTCAGTACGAACTTGTCGTAGGTCATAGCCTCTACCAGTACGTTGCATGTACTGTAGGGCATACCTATCAGATCCAGATAACCTTGGAATATTCCATTCTCGCCTGGGGCACCGTGGATGGTGATGTAGCAGTAGTCTGGACGGATACGCTCGCCCTTCTCATTCAGGAACGAGAAGTCGTTCTTATCCACGGGTGTGCGCTTCTCTTCTTCTCCTACCAAAGCTTCCCATTTTCCGGCATGCACCTCTACCTTATATATATTATAGCGCTCTTTGTCCAGGAACGATGCTATTCCGGCAGCGCTTCTCATACTTACATCATGTTCTGAGGAATCTCCTCCGCAAACAATTGCAACAATCTTTTTCATATTCTTTTCCTCCATTTATCTAACAGGGCTGTCATATCTGCCGGCAGCTCCGAATCGAAAAACATTTCTTCTCCTGTGGTGGGATGAACAAATCCCAGCGTCTTTGCATGAAGTGCCTGACGGGGGCAGATAGTCATGCAGTTATGTATGAATGCCTTGTACGAGGCTGTTAGCTCTCCACGTAAAATCTGGTCGCCTCCGTATCGCTCATCTGCAAAGAGCGGATGACCCAGGTGACGCATGTGGGCCCTGATCTGATGGGTACGGCCTGTCTCTAATCTGCATTCCACCAATGTAACGGCTCCAAAGCGTTCCAGCACGTGATAGTGCGTGATGGCAGGCTTGCCAATCTCGCTATCCGTAGGATAAACGGCCATCTGTAAGCGATCTTTCGGGTGACGGCCGATGTTGCCCTCTATGGTGCCGTCGTCCTCCTTGAACGGTCCCCACACCAGCGCATTGTACTGTCGGCGGGTGGTGTGATAGAAGAACTGCTTACACAGGTGCGTCTTGGCTTCGGCTGTCTTGGCTATTACCAGCAGTCCGCTAGTGTCTTTGTCGATACGATGAACCAGACCTACGGTGGGGTCGTTAGGGTCGAAATCGTGATTGTCTCTCATGTGCCAGGCCAACGCATTTACCAGCGTGCCGCTATAGTTGCCGCAGCCAGGGTGAACCACCATTCCTGCAGGTTTGTTGATGACCAGCAGTTGGTCGTCTTCATATACCACGTTCAGCGGAATGTCCTCAGGAATAATCTCCCAGTCGCGTTTGGGGCGATCCAATACGAGTGTGATAACATCGTAGGGCTTAACCTTATAGTTGCTCTTGACGGGCTTTTCGTTCACGCGGATGCATCCTGCTTCAGCTGCTTTTTGGATACGATTCCTGCTGGTATCGCCCATGTGATCCATCAGGAACTTGTCTATGCGCACAGGATTCTGGCCTTTGTCCACCTCTATGCGCCAATGTTCGTGTTCCTCTGGGGCTGCCGATAGAATGTCGTCTTCTTCCTCGTTAAGTATATCCTCGTCAAATTCCGCCATTGTCTTTTTTTAGTTTAGAGTTTAGTGTTTAGAGTTTAGAGGCAGTGATAAGCTCAGAGTTTAACTAGTTTATCACTTTATACTTGCAACAATCAACTTTATTAAACTGACTCTACACTCTCAAATATCACTCTACACTTTCAATTTTCAACTTCTTCTTCGGGTGAAGAGAATTCGTCATCATCCCACTCCTCGTCATCAAGGTTATCCTCTATGCCAGAGTTGTTGTTGCCTACCACCAGGGTAATGGGGCAGTCTATCTCCACACGGTCGCCCGCCACGACGGTGCGGCCTTTACATTTTACAGAGAGAACCCAGTCTTTGTCGCCTGGTGCATACTCTATGGGGCCTAATTTTAAGCCTAATGATTTCAGGCGAGCTTCAGCCTCGCGTAGGGAGCAGTTGTCTGCAATATCTGGGATGGGTAGGGTAGGAACGTTACGTGTATTGATAGTAAGGTAGATGTTCCTGCCTGTTTTTACCTTGCTGCCTGCGTCTGGGGCTATTTCCAATACCGTTCCTGCAGGCAAGTTGCGATTGTAAGACGAGTCGGAGATTACAACTGCCAACCCTTGCTTTTCCAGTTCGTACTCAGCATCAGCCAGTAGCATACCCTTTACCTGGGGAACTTCCACGCTTTCGCCATGATGAGAGTAGTCTTTCATCCAAAACCACAGTACAATCAGTAAGACTATGCTTACCACCACCAGCATAATGAGGTTCCAGTAAACAATGGGGCTGGTCAGCTTCTTTGTGAAATCGCTCATGTTTTTTATATTTTGCAGGTAAAGTTACGAAATAAAAACAAGAAAGAAGTAAAGTTGCCCCTACTTCTTTCCTATTTTAAGTAAATTTTTGTTTTACTTTCCGTGTTTCTCGTCTGAAACGGTCAACTTCTTGCGACCTTTAGCACGACGAGCTGCCAAAACGCGACGACCATTAGCGGTGGTCATTCTCTGACGGAAACCGTGCTTGTTGTTACGGCGACGGTTGTGGGGCTGAAATGTTCTTTTCATATCTTATTTTGCTTATTATTTGTTTGTCTATAACTGATTCGGGGTGCAAAATTATGACTTTTTTTCTGATTACGCAAGATTTGACCCTAAATTTTCTTTTTTCTCTTTTCTCTTTTATCTTTTTTTCGTACTTTTGCAGCGCAAAAAAGAAAACAGTACAAAATAAAGGTTATTTTATGATTAATTCACAAGACATTAAGAAAGGTGTTTGTATCCGCATGGATGGCAAGCTTTACTTCTGTATCGACTTCTTGCATCGTAAGCCAGGTAAGGGAAACACCATTATGAACGTTACCCTGAAGGATGTTTTAAACGGTGGCGTTATCGAGAAGCGTTTCAATATTGGTGAGAAGTTGGAGGATGTTCGCGTAGAGCGCCGTCCCTATCAGTATCTATACAAGGATGGTGAGGACTTGGTATTCATGAACAACGAGACCTTCGAACAGATCAACATTCAGCCCTCTTTGGTTAACGGTGTTAACTTCTTGAAGGAGAGCGAGAATGTAGAAGTTGTCGTTGACTCAAGCACAGAGACCGTTCTGTATGCTGACGTTCCTGTTAAGGTTCATCTGCAGATTACTTGGACAGAGCCTGGTCTGAAGGGCGATACTGCTACTAACACCTTGAAGCCCGCTCGCGTTGAGACTGGTGCTGAGATTCGTGTTCCTCTGTTCATCGAGGAAGGCGAGATCGTAGAGGTTGACAGCCGCGACGGTTCTTATCTGGGTCGTGTAAAAGCCTAAAAAGGCTTACCCTGGCCTCACCCCCTAACCCATCTCCCGTGGGCGAGGGGAGTTTTGAAGGATGAGGTAAATAAATCATGCCAATAATTATCTCCGAATAATAGTTCCCCTCTCACACGGGAGAGGGGCTAGAGGAGAGGCTTATAGGTCCTGAGCTTGTGGCCCAGGACTTTTTCATTCTTATTCTTAATGGAAAGTTACGCATTATTTTTTGATATCGATGGTACCTTGGTGAGTTTCAAGACACACCAGATACCAGATTCTACCATACAGGCACTAACCTTAGCCAAGAAGGCTGGGCACAAGGTGTTCATAGCCACAGGTCGTCCACCTCTTATCATTACCAATCTGGGAGCTATCGAACATCTGATTGACGGCTACGTAACCATCAACGGAGCCTTGTGCTATGTGGGTGACCAGGTGATAAGCAGTAAGGAGATAGCCAACCGTACGGCTCGTCTTGTGATGCAAGATGCTCACGAAAAGAACTACGGCCTGATTATGGTAGGCGAGAAGGATGTGGCTGTACTGGATCCGCAAGGCGAGGTGGATAAGATCTTCCGTCGGGAGATATGCGTAGAGAATCTGAATCAGGCTCGTCCTTTCGAGGAAGTGCTCCAACAGCGTATTTTCCAGTTGACGCCTTTCTTCGATGAGGATTACGAGAAGGAAATATTGTCCCTGCTTACCGATTGTACTGCAGGGCGATGGCATCCAGCCTTTACTGATATTACGGCTAAAGGTGCAGACAAGGGCGAAGGTCTCCTGGCTATGACGCAGTATCTGGGACTGGACTCACAGCATACAATGGCCTTTGGCGATGGAGGCAACGACTCTTCGATGATTCGTACAGCGGGCATCGGAGTGGCTATGGGCAATGCGCTCGAATGTCTGAAAAAGGAGGCTGATTATGTTACAACGTCCGTTGATGAAGACGGCATCTGGAATGCCTTACGTCATTACGGTCTGATATAGTAGTTGTAACCATCTGATATAATATACAAGAAAAAGTTCTGGGCTTAAGCCACAGAACTTTTCTTTTCTATACTTTATTTGTATATGGTGAGAGGACTTTTAATTTAGACGGAAATTTACAGGAAGTCTGAATCTACTTCGTACGATCTTGCCTTTAATTTTAGCAGGATTCCATTTGGGCATCGCTTTTACTACGCGGACAGCTTCCTCGCTAATATATTTATAAGGATTCCCTATGACTTTTACATCAGTGAGAGTTCCGTCTTTTTCTACAACAAAGGAGACCGTTACTCTTCCCTGAATCTTATTCTCTTTTGCTTCCTGAGGATATTGAATGTTTTCGGCTATCCACTTGAAGCAAGCCTCTTCACCTCCCGGGAATTTCGCATTTTCCTCTACTATATCGTAGATCTTGTCATCACTCTTTACTTCTCCTGATGGAATTCCTCTACCACGTACGGTAGTAACTTTCTTCTGTGGCGCAGAAGTGGTTTTCTTCACTTGCAGAACTGGTGAGTCCGCCTTTGGAGTTGCAAACGTGTAGAGTGCAAAACATGCAACTGGAATGATGAACAAGGCTTTCAGCATCATCCATCGGTTTGATTTTTTCTGATACATCATTTTAATTCGTTTTTTTAGTGAATGGTGATTCAGACAGTTGCCAACGGTCTGCAGTCTGTTGCCAACGGCCTTTGTCACAAGTAAAAGTTGATATTGTTTTGCATCAATGCCGAAATTAAGTACAGCGCTGTCTGCCTCGTATTCGTGAACAGCCTTCAGGGAGCGTCCCAAGAGATAGACAAAGGGATTGAACCACTGGATGGCCGTTACCAACTGCAGCAGCATAAGGTCCCAAGAGTGTCCCAGGCGGATGTGAGCCTGCTCGTGTGCCAATATGGGGTCGCGCAGTTGCTCGTAATCCGTAACGCTTATTATTATATAATGGAAGAAACTATAGGGTGAATAGTTGCCGCCATGAATCACAATGGTATTGCCCCATTCGTCTTTGGTTCGCACGCCACCCTTAATGTCTTGCCAGAAGCGGAACAGCTGAATGCAGAAGATACCTACAGATACCACGACTCCTATCAGGTAGAGCATCCATAGGACTTGCATTATGATGAAGCCGTATGTAGGAGCCTCTGCTTCCATAAGGGTTTCTGGTTGCTGTGCTATGGTTGCTTGTATCCCTGTATCCTGAACCGTGGTAGCTGCTTTGGGCTTTATGACAAACTCTATAGGTGCTATAGGATTTATGTATGCAGGCTTCTGAATGGTCAGTTTCACAGCAGGCAGCACCAGAGAAACGGTAAGTGTGCCGAGTAACGCTATGCGGTTGAAGCGGTGAAATGTCTCGCGGCTCAGTAGCAGAGCAAAGCATCCGTACAGTAGCGTAAGCAATAAGGCTGATTTTATGATAAATTCCATAATCTCTATTCTCTAATCTCTAATCCATAATCTCTACTCCTTTAAGGTTCCCCTCTCTCACGGGAGAGGGGCTAGGGGTGAGGCTGTTCAATTAACGCGAGTATTTCTTGCAGGTCTTCCTCAGAGAGTTCGTCGTTCTGGATGAGGAACGAGCAGAGGCGCTTGGTAGAACTGCCAAAGAGTGTATCTCTTACATCGTTCAGTACATGAGTGATGTATTTCTCGCGTGACATCATAGGTGAGAAGAAGAATGTTCTGCCAGTCTCCTCTTTGCGTTTATGCTCCACATAACCCTTGGCGTCCAGAATCTTCAGGAAGGTGGCTACTGTGGTATAGGCAGGCTTGGGATCGGCATAGCGTTCCACAATGTCATTTATGCTAAGGGCCAGAGGGGAATCCCATAGGACGTTCATCACATCCATCTCTGCTCGGGTTAGCGGTTTCATTGTCTTCTCCATATTGTATTTTCTGTTGTTTTCCTACTACAAAAATATGCGGCTTATAAAAGGCCTACAAATAAAAGCAAGAAAAAAGTGTGAAATCGCCCGTTATTTAACATTTGTGTTTAGTTTAAGCATTTCCTTTATTAGTAGTTAACATTTCGGGATAAGATTTTAGGTCCGAATCCTCTGTATAAAACCAGAAAAAGTCCTGAGCAATAGCTGCAGGACTTTTCTTTCCTATACCTTATTATATATAATATGAGGGAAGTTTAGTTGAGACGGAAACTCATGGGAAGCATAAATCTACTGCGTACTTTCTTCCCGTCTTGCTCTGCAGGCTCCCATTTAGGCATCGCTTTTACTACGCGAATGGCTTCTTCCTCCAAAGCTTTGCGAGCAGAGTTGAGCTCTGAAAGTGTAATGTATTCAGCTCCTTCCTCTTTTTCTCCTTCCACGTCTCGTACTTCTACGTTTGAGTTAGCGTTGTTGCTGACTACTGTTACATCACAAACTGATCCGTCTTTATTTACCACAAATTGAACCGAAACTCTGCCTTGTATGCCATGTTCAAGGGCTATCTGAGGATATTTTAAAATCTGGGACATGAATTGATAAGCAGCTTCATAACCTCCAGGGTATTGTGCCAATTTCGATGGACGATTGACGATAGAGTCGTTAGGATCAACGTCTGTTAATGAAACCGTAACATTATCTCCAAACTTGGCTTCAATATCTTTTTTCATTTGCTCAGCTTTCTCTTTTGACGTAGTGCCCGTAAGTATTTCTTTGTTACACTTTGTTACTACTGTTACGGTTTTCATCTGCTGAGCGTCAGATGTTGTCTTGTTTTGCAAAGTGTCGGGTGTTGTCTTTTCCTGCTGAGCAGCAACAGTCTTTTTAACTTTCGGAACTTGTTCGTTCGCTTCGGAGTTTGCAAACGCGTAGATTGCAAAACAAGTCATAGGAATGATGAACAAGGCTTTCAGCATCATCCATCGGTTTGATTTTTTCTGATACATCATAATAATACGTTTTTTTAGTGAGCCCCGTCTGAGGTTATTGGCAAATGGCTGCAGACGATTGCCGACGGCCTTCACGACGAGAAGTTGTTGATATTGTTTTGCATCGATGCCTTGATTAATGACGGCCTCGTCGGCCTGATATTCATGTAGTGCCTTCAGATCGTTCTCCAGGAACCATACAAAGGGGTTGAACCATTGGAGCACTTTTACTATCTCCAGGAGCAGCAGGTCGTAGCTGTGACACATGCGAATGTGTTCCTGCTCGTGGGTAAGTATATTCCGACGGTGTTTCTCATAGTCCTCTACACTCATTACTATATAGTGGAAGATACTGAAGGGCGACTTCACATCATCCTTTAGGATAACGGTATTGCCAAACTCATCAGTATGCCTCAATCCGCCCTTTATCAGTAGGTACGTCTGTACAATCTGCAAAGCCAGATAGAGAAGCATTATGCACAGGCCAATCCAGTAGATGTAGGCAAGTACATCGTTCCAGGTAAGCAAGGGTGCCTTGGTCTTTGGTGTCACAACTATGGTTGGCAGCGCGGTAACGTAAGTGGTACTTGCCATTACAGCCTGATTCACAGCCGTAGGTTGTGAGACGGTAATATGCACCATAGGTAGTACCAGGGATGCCATCAAGGTAAAAATCAGACATACGCGGTTGAACCTATGAAACGTCTCTTTCTTCAGGAAGAAATAGAACAGGGTGTATAGTGATGCCAATACGACGGCGGATTTTAAGATGTACTCCATTTTGGGAAAGTTTAGAGTTGAGTGTTTAGAGTTTAGAGTCTGTTTTTAAGTTTAGAGTTGAGTGTTTAGAGTTTAGAGTCTGTTTTTAAGTTTAGAGTTTCCAAGTTTATTACTTCATACTATTTACTATTCACTTATAAACTGTCTCTCAACTCTACATTCTACACTCTCAACTTTTAATAAAAGAAAGAATTTCTTTTAGGTCTTCATCTGAGAGTTTTTCTTCTTTTGCAAAGAAGGAGATGAGCGACTTTACGGAGCCTCCGAAGAAGGTGCTCTTAACCTGATTCATGAACTTGCGTGTATATTCCACTCTGGTGATAAGGGGGTAGAAGTAGAATGTCTTGTCACCCTCATTGCCTTTCTGGAAGGAAACAAATTCCTTGTTGGTAAGAATCTTCATAAAGGTAGCAACTGTAGAGTAGGCAGGCTTAGGTTCTGGATACTTTTCTATAATAGCGTGCGTGCTCATAGGTCCTGCTGCATCCCACAAGGTGTTCATGATTTCCATTTCGGCCTTGGTAAGCGTGCTGATTTCTTTCTTATTCTTTACCATGTTATTTAATGTTTTCGATTTCCTGTTGCAAATGTAATTTAAATGTTTAAATCACTCCAAGAAATAATTAAGAAAAATGCATCTTTTCCTTAATATTTAACATTTATTGTTAGATATTGCAGAGCAATTATTAGATGTTAAGGGTCGGAGAAAAATATTTTTGATAGTTGTGGTGGAAAAATGTATTTTTTGTACATTTGCGATATAGAAATCAGGGAAAACAAGATATGAAGGGATTATTGTCAATATTGGTCATTGCCTTTTGTGCTGAAATCTCAGCACAGGAGAGCCAATATGAACTGATGAAAAGAGAGCTGAACGAGAACTCCCTTCCTCTTGTGAATCTGACTGTTAATGTTTCTTCGCTTAGCGGATCTAAATATGTATCAGGAGAGATAGAAATATCAGATTATCTCCGCCGGACGGATCCAAATACAGATGTTGTGAGGTTTTCATGTAAATACAGAATACGCGGTGGTACGGCATCAAGGTTTGATAAAAAATCCTTTGCAGTTAAACTATATGATGAAAACGACGAAGATTTGGATGCCAATATATTAGGTATAAGGGAGGAAAACAGTTGGATTCTGGATGCGATGGCTGTTGATAGGATAAGAATGAGAAATCGTATATGTTTTGATATCTGGAATGAGATGAGCAAAACGCCATACGAGACTAAGTCTGAAAAGAGAAACGGAACTAAAGGCGTGTTTGTGGAGGTGTTCATCAATGGAAACTATAACGGCCTGTATTGTATGACAGACAAGATTGACCGCAAACTGCTGGGATTGAAGAAAGCCAAGATAAATGAGGATGGTAGCGTGGCAGTTAAGGGTATTATGTATAAGGGTATCAATTGGAAAAGCGGATACAATCTTCTTTCATACAAGGAGGCGGACGTTAGTAGCGATACGTGGAATTGTTGGGAACTTCAATATCCAGACGACTATCCGTCTATTGATACTTGGCGGCCTTTGATGGATTTAATAGACTTTTGTTCGGAATCAACATCGGATGATGTGTTCAAAGAAGAATACGAAAACTACTTTTATGTAGAGAACCTTGCTGATTATGCTGTGTTCACAATGGCAATGAATGTTGGTGATAATGGTTACAAAAACACTTTTCTTTCTGTAGTGGATGTTACCAAAGAGCATCGCTATATGCTTTCGCCGTGGGATATGGATATGTCATTAGGAGGAAAATGGGATGGAGACTATGATGGGAGTCTCTCATATATCAACCGTTACAGGAAAATAGCGCCATTCAATAGACTACATGTACAAAACATGGATGGATTTAAGGATTTAGAGGTAAGCAAATGGACGAAATATCATAATACACTTTTTTCTCCTCAAAGTATTTCCGATCGTATGGATAATTATGCGAAATTGTTCACATCTTCTGGTGCTTGGGAACGGGAATATGCAAAATGGAATGGGAATCCTGTACCTCTTAAACATGACATTGCTGACGAGCTGGCTTATGTTAAAGAATGGTATGTAAGAAATTATAATAATCTTTGCTCTCAGTTTGGGACTGACAATGTGGATGGTTTTGCAGACATCAATAATGAAGTGGTAAGAGGGGAAAAAGAAGGTGCTGTTTATGACCTTACTGGTTGCAGATTAAGTTCTCCTTTGAAAAAAGGAATTTACCTTATCAATGGGAAGAAGGTTGTTGTGAGATAGCCATTTTCCCTATACCTTATTATATATAAAGAGGAATCCCCCCTTGCCAAATGCAAGAGGGGATTCCTGTATTAGTAGTTTCAGTAAGTGCGATTACTTAACAGCTGTCTTTTTGCCGTTAATAATGTAAATGCCCTTCTGAGCCTTGTTTACGCGAACACCTGTGATGCTGTAAACCTCAGCGTTCTTATCAGCGTTGATACCGTTGATAGCTGTAGGATCTTCACCAGTAAGAGCGCGAACAGCATTGTCAATTGCGATAGAGATAACACTAGAACCATCGTATGCCTTTACAATATTCTCAGGCCATACTTCGCCTTCGAATACCAAGCTGCCGCCATAGATGACAACAACATACTTGGCGTCTGCAGTAACGTCGCCTACATCCTTTCTTGCCAGACCCAGAGAATCTGCAAAGATGGGCTGATCTGTGTGAGTGCTGAAACTGGTGAACTTGATGTTAACCTTACCTTCGCCATCAACTGTGATACCACCGTTCTTGCCAACAGCGCCAAAGAGGTGCTTGCCGCCGATGATACCCTTCTGAGCATATTCTGCGGCATCCATGATAAGTGCTACTGCATTACCGGTGATGTCATCTGCTTTTGCTGTGAGGGTAATTTCGCTCTTGATGTCGGCACTCTTAACAATGTCGTTGCTTACAACATTCTCGAATTTGCAATCCTTAATCTTTGCAGGCAGCGGGTTGTAGTAGCCAAGTACATCGTCATATCGAACCTCGTTGTAGCCTGTGATAGTTGCCAATTTGGGATATTCATCTACGCCAAGAACTTGACCGAATGCACCGCCCAGCTTGAAGCAGAGTTCACCGCTGGCAAGCTTTTCGTCAGTATTTGCCACAGCATAACAATTAACGCAACTAGCACCACCACCATGAACAAAGTCCTTGTAAGACTCACCAGAAACCTCTACTGGAGCGACATAACAGTTATTGAACTTACCGCCACCTGTCCAGCTTGCCAAACCGCCCACATTTGTACCGTTGGGTATGTCGAATTTGCCGACGAATCCACAGTTGTTAACGGTGAAGGCGTTTTCCATGTCACCGCAGAGACCACCAGCAGTGGAATCGCCAGTACCAGTGAACTTAACAGTAGATTTTACAAGAACATTCTCAATAAGGGTATTGTTACCACGTGTAATACCGGCAATACCACCAATCCACTTCTGAGAGGATTCAACGCTACCATCAAGTACAAGATTCTTGATAGTTGCATCAACTACAGATCCAAAAAGTCCTGTTCCTCCCACATCGGTCTTAATATTG
>JAIKYE010000080.1 GCA_024683455.1 Bacteroidaceae bacterium | reverse complement strand
ATTACATCTCTCGATAATATACTTGTTGGACTGCTTCTTAGGAGCACGAGTCTTGAGACCCTTAGCGTACAAGCCCTTACGTGAACGAGGATGACCTCCAGACTGACGTCCTTCACCACCACCCATGGGATGATCGTGGGGGTTCATAACTACACCACGGTTGTGAGGACGACGGCCCATCCAACGTGAACGACCTGCCTTACCAGAGCTTTCCAGAGCGTGATCAGAGTTACCAACGCTACCTACAGTAGCCTTGCAGGCACTGAGGATCTGACGAGTCTCGCCAGAAGGCAATTTGATAACACAGTAACGACCCTCACGAGAAGTCAACTGAGCAAAGTTACCAGCGGAACGAACAAGGAGAGCGCCCTGACCGGGACGGAGCTCGATGTTGTGTATAACAGTACCGACGGGGATGTTCTGCAAGGGCAGAGCATTACCTACCTCGGGAGCAGCCTCTGCACCACTCATCACAGTGGCACCTACTGTCAAGCCGTTGGGAGCAATAATATAACGTTTTTCACCATCAGCATAGTAAAGAAGCGCGATACGAGCTGAACGGTTAGGATCATACTCGATTGTCTTTACAATTGCTGGAACACCATCCTTCTCACGCTTGAAATCGATGAAACGGAACTTCTGCTTATGTCCGCCACCAATGTAGCGCATGGTCATCTTACCAACATTGTTGCGACCACCGCTGCTACGCTTACCACAAACGAGAGACTTCTCAGGTACCGATGCAGTAATCTCTTCGAAGGTACCTATAATCTTGTGTCTTTGGCCCGGTGTTGTGGGCTTAAATTTACGTACTGCCATTTCTATTAAATGTTGCTATAAAAATCAATTACATCGCCTTCCTTCAAGGTTACAATAGCCTTCTTAAAGGCGTTTGTACGACCCTTCAGCAGACCAGAGCGGGTATAACGGCTCTTGTTCTTACCAGCATATACACAGGTATTTACGTCGGTAACAGTAACATTGTACTGAGCCTCTACCTCTTTCTTGATCTCAATCTTGTTAGCGTCAGGACGCACAATGAAGCCGAACTTGTTCTGCTTCTCTGTGATAGCGGTCATCTTCTCAGTGACCAATGGTTTAATAATGTATGCCATAGTTGTTCTGACTCCTTATTTGGTTAAGTTTGCGTCAATAACATTCAGTGCGCTCTCAGCTACAACCATAACGTCAGCATTCAGAACATTGTAGGTGTTCAGTGCATTAGCGGCTGTAACGTTCACGCGCTCCAGGTTACGGGCAGACAGATAAACGGTCTTATCTGTACCGGGGGTAACGAAGAGGCTCTTCTTGCCATTAACTTTAAGATTATTAATGATCTCAATCATTGACTTGGTCTTGGGAGCTTCCAAAGTGAAGTCCTCAACAACAACGATAGCGTTCTCCTGAGCCTTGTAAGCCAGAGCAGACTTACGAGCCAACTGACGAACCTTCTTGTTCAGCTTGAAGCCATAGTCACGAGGCTGGGGGCCGAATACACGACCACCACCTACCAATACAGGTGAGTTGATGTCACCGCGGCGAGCACCGCCACCACCTTTCTGGCGACCCAGTTTACGAGTTGAACCACTAATTTCGCTTCTCTCCTTTGACTTTGCAGTACCCTGACGCTGGTTTGCCATCAGCAACTTAACGTCCAGGTAGATTGCGTGATCGTTGGGTTCAATAGCGTAGATCGCATCGTTCAGAGAAACCTTACGACCAGTTTCCTGACCCTTTATATTCAATACACTAATTTCCATTACTTGATAACACTAACGATTGAACCTTTGTAACCTGGAACACTACCCTTGATCAACAGCAGGTTGTGCTCAGGAATCACCTTTAACACTTGCAAGTTGTGTGTAGTAACTCTCTCGTTACCCATCTGGCCGCCCATACGCATACCCTTGAATACCTTTGCGGGATATGAACAGGCACCGATAGAACCGGGCTTACGCAGACGGTCGTCCTGGCCGTGAGTAGACTGACCTACACCGCCGAAACCGTGACGCTTTACAACACCCTGGAATCCTTTACCCTTACTTGTGGCAATCACATCAACAAAACTACAGTCAGCGAACATATCTACAGTGACAGTGTCACCCAGATTCAGTTCCTGATCAAAATTTGCGAACTCGGCCAAGTGTCTCTTGGGAGTTACTCCAGCCTTCTTGAAGTGGCCCATCATAGGAGCAGTAGTATTCTTCTCCTTGGCATCTTCGTAGCCAAGCTGAACGGCATTGTAACCGTCCTTCTCTACGCTCTTGATCTGAGTAACAACACAAGGACCCAATTCGATAACAGTGCATGGTACATTCTTACCCTCGGCACTGAACACGGAAGTCATTCCGATTTTCTTTCCAATTAATCCTGGCATTTCTAATTAATAATATTAATAATGTATATATAACTATCTTACTTATTTACACGCGCATAATGGCAACCCTTAAACTCCCTCCTCAAAGGGGCTAAAGCCTTCCATTTCAGCAAGTTGAATAGTAAAAACCAGCGCAACATTGCCTTTTGCGGTTGCAAAGTTAGATATTTTATTTATTCCCCACAATATTTATGGGCTATTTTTGCATTATTATGCTGTTAAATAAAGTTAAAGTATTTTAAAGGGTAAAATCTGAAGCTTAATATATCGCAATCTGCATAAAAAAAAGTCGCGCCTTAGAAAATACATCCAAGACGCGACATATATTAAAACAGTTCTGAGAGATTACACCTTAATCTCAACCTCTACACCGCTGGGGAGTTCCAACTTCATCAATGCATCAACAGTCTTTTCTGTAGAGCTATAGATGTCAATCAGACGCTTGTATGAACTCAACTCAAACTGCTCACGGCTCTTCTTGTTAACGAAGGTAGAGCGGTTAACAGTAAAGATTCTCTTACGGGTAGGAAGGGGTATAGGACCGCTAACAATAGCGCCAGTTACCTTCACAGTCTTAACAATCTTCTCAGCAGACTTATCTACCAAGTTGTGATCATAAGACTTCAGCTTAATTCTAATTTTCTGACTCATAATAGTATTTTTATCATTATTAATTAAAAGAGTGCCGCCAAAGAGTCATTTGCTCGGCGGTAACTCATTATTATACCAAATCAACGCGACCCTTAATCTCCTCCAATACAGCCTTAGCGATACTGCTGCTTACAGGAGCATGGTGGTCATAGGTCATTGAACTTGTAGCACGACCAGAGGTAATGGTACGCAATGCAGTAACATAACCAAACATCTCTGCCAGGGGAACCATAGCCTTAACCAGACGGGCACCAGAACGAGTGGTATCCATACCCTCAACCTGACCACGACGCTTGTTCAAGTCACCAATTACATCACCCATGTTCTCTTCGGGAGTAACAACCTCCAACTTCATGATGGGCTCCATCAATACGGGCTTAGCCTTAGCACAGCAAGCCTTGTAAGCCATCTGAGCAGCCAATTCGAATGACAACTGGTCAGAGTCAACGGGGTGGAAGCTACCATCCTGCAACTCAACCTTCAGGCTATCCATAGGGAAGCCACCCAGCACACCATTCTTCATAGCAGCCTCAAAGCCCTTCTGTACAGATGGGATGAACTCCTTAGGAATGTTACCACCAGTTACGCTGTTGATAAACTGCAGACCACCTTCCTTGTAATCCTCATCAACGGGACCAACATTAACAATGATGTCTGCGAACTTACCACGACCACCAGACTGCTTCTTATAAACCTCACGGTGATTAACTGTAGTGGTAATAGCCTCCTTGTAGTTAACCTGAGGCTTACCCTGGTTACACTCAACCTTGAACTCACGCTTCAGACGGTCGATAATAATATCCAAGTGAAGCTCACCCATACCGCTGATAACGGTCTGACCAGTCTGCTCGTCAGTCTTAACGGTGAAGGTAGGATCCTCCTCGGCCAACTTAGCCAAACCGTTAGACAACTTGTCGAGGTCTTTCTGAGTCTTGGGTTCTACAGCGATACCGATAACGGGATCGGGGAAGTCCATAGACTCCAGCTGCAAAGGATGTGCATCATCGTCAACCAAGGTATCACCAGTACGGATATCCTTGAAACCTACACCGGCACCGATATCACCAGCGCTAATTACCTCTACGGGGTTCTGGTGGTTAGAGTGCATCTGGAAAATACGGCTTACACGCTCCTTCTTACCAGAACGAACATTGTAAACGTAAGAACCAGCTTCAATCTTACCAGAATATACACGGAAGAAAGTCAAACGACCAACATATGGGTCGGTAGCAATCTTAAATGCAAGAGCTGCAGTATGATCATCCTCGCTGGGAGTACGATCCTCTTCCTCACCAGTCTCAGGATTGGTACCCTTGATAACAGGAGTATCCAGAGGAGAGGGAAGGAACATACATACATAGTCAAGCAATGTCTGTACACCCTTGTTCTTAAATGAAGAACCACAGGTCATAGGAGTCAGAGTCAGATCCAGAGTACCCTTACGGATAGCTGCGATCAGCTCCTCCTCTGTGATGCTATCGGGATCCTCGAAGAACTTCTCCATCAAGGCCTCATCCTGCTCAGCAGCCTGCTCAACCAGCTTATTACGCCACTCATTGCACTCGTCAACCAAGTCTGCAGGGATATCCTCGATATCATACTCTGCACCCATGGTCTCATCGTGCCACAGAATAGCCTTCATCTTGATAAGGTCAACGATACCCTTGAAGTTCTCCTCTGCACCGATGGGCACAGCAAGAACTGCAGGATTAGCACCCAAAACTTCCTTCATCTGACGAACGACCTCGAAGAAGTCTGCGCCAGAACGGTCCATCTTGTTCACATAACCCATACGGGGTACATTGTACTTGTCTGCCTGACGCCAAACGGTCTCAGACTGAGGCTCAACACCACCTACAGCACAGTAGGCAGCAACGGCACCGTCCAATACACGCAATGAACGCTCTACCTCAGCAGTAAAGTCAACGTGTCCCGGAGTGTCAATCAGATTGAACTTATACTTGTTACCATTATAGTTCCAGTAAGCAGTTGTAGCAGCAGAGGTAATAGTAATACCACGCTCCTGCTCCTGCTCCATCCAGTCCATGGTAGCAGCACCTTCGTGCACCTCACCAATCTTATGTGTCTTACCCGTATAGAACAATATACGCTCTGAAGTAGTGGTCTTACCGGCATCAATATGAGCCATAATACCAAAGTTACGGGTCAAGTAAAGATCTTGTTTTGCCATTTTTCGTTATCTTGAAATGAATCTTTTGTGATTAGAAGCGGAAGTGTGCGAATGCACGGTTAGCTTCAGCCATACGGTGCATATCCTCCTTACGCTTGAAAGCACCACCCTGCTCGTTGTAAGCATCCATGATTTCAGCTGCCAACTTATCAGCCATGGTCTTACCACCACGCTTACGAGCGAAGGCAATCATATTCTTCATAGAAACGCTCTCCTTACGGTCGGGACGAATTTCTGTAGGAACCTGGAAAGTAGCACCACCGATACGGCGGCTCTTAACCTCTACCTGAGGAGTGATCTTGTCCAAAGCCTCTTTCCAAATAGTCAGAGGTTCCTTCTCTTCACTAGCCATCTTGGCCTTAACAATCTCAAGTGCATTGTAGAAAATCTCATAAGAGATAGTCTTCTTGCCGTCGTACATCAAATGATTTACGAACTTTGACACCTTCACGTCACCGAATACGGGATCTGGAAGGATGATACGCTTTTTTGGTTTTGCTTTACGCATTGTTTTGTTTGTTTTGTGTTAGGGCTGTTTAACTTTGTCCTTCAACACCTCCTCCGAGGCATTTACTCAACCTTAGTCTGTACAAGCCAAAACGGGTTAGTTACTTTTTACTTTGAAGCTTTAGGACGCTTTGCACCGTACTTACTACGACGCTGTGTTCTGTTAGCTACACCAGCAGTATCCAATGTACCGCGAACGATGTGATAACGTACACCAGGAAGGTCCTTAACACGACCACCACGAACCAGCACAATGCTGTGCTCCTGCAGGTTGTGACCCTCTCCGGGGATATAACTGTTAACTTCGTTTGAGTTTGTCAAACGCACACGAGCGACCTTACGCATCGCTGAATTAGGCTTCTTGGGGGTAGTTGTATAGACACGAACACATACACCACGACGCTGTGGACAGCTGTCCAGCGCGGGGCTCTTGCTCTTGTCCTCCAATACCACGCGGCCTTTTCTTACCAATTGTTGAATTGTAGGCATTTTGTTTTTGTTTTATTATTATATATTATGTATTATAGTCAAATATTTGTTCAGACCGGACACTTTGTGCCAATCGGGGTGCAAAGTTATGAAGAATTTTCTACAATACATTGTCACCCGCCCTAAAAAGGCGGAAAAATGTTATAAAACATAACAGTTTAACAATATTTAGCACTTACTTTTGCACAAACAAGCCATAAAGTGCAAAAGTTTACGGTTTGCAAATTACAGTTCAACGTAAACTAAAACAGCGAATCCACGAGTAGGGAGTCTGACTCAGCAATGGTATCAGGTTGCATTTCATCGTCCAGCGTAGCAACCGTATCAATACACAAAGAGTCCTCCTCTGCGACATTGGCCAATGACTGCTTACCACCACAGGAAACAAAGAGAAGAGAGAGGCACAGCAAACATATCCCCATTCGCCCTATTCCTTGTTGAGTAGAAAGAAATAACTTTTGTATAATCATTCTTTTTCCATTAATTCCCTCCCCATCGAGAGAGGGACGAGGTAAGTCTATTCAAAATTTCTCGAGGCAAAAGGCAATGCCTTTCTTAAAGCCTGATGCCAATATTCCCAGTTATGAACGCCGTTACGCACACGCAATTCATCCTTGATGTAAGCATCACGCATCAACTGATGCAGGCGAACACTCAAATCAAACAGGAAATCATCGTCACCGCAGTCAAAGAACCACTTCACCGTGCGGAGCTTTTTCTTGGTTTCTTCGTCAGCCTGTTCTACAAAACGCAAGGCAGAATGCTTTCGGACAGCCTCGCACACATAATAACGCTTATCCTTTTCCTTTCCAGCTCCCACGTTATCATCTTCGTTATCAAGCCATGCACTCATAGCATAGCAGCTGCTGAACATATCAGGATGACGCTGACAGTAAACCGTACTGCCGCCACCGCCCATGGAAAGTCCCATAACGGCACGATGCCCCTTATCTCCCACGCCACGGTACTTCTTTTCTACCTGAGGAACAAACTCCAGAAAGAAGAAATCCTCATAATTCCAGCCAGGCATATTAAAATAGCCGTTCCACGTATTATGCGTATCAGGTCCGCCGGCGTTAGGCATTACGATAATCATTTCACATGCCTCACCAGACTCTATCAACTCGTCTGCCACATCCTGCATACGTCCTTTATCTCTCCATGCACGATAATCGTCGGTCAAACCATGAAGCAGATAAACCACAGGGTACTGCTTGGTGCTGCGTTCGAACCCACTCGGAAGATATATATTATATACTACCTTTTCACCTAACACTTTGCTTTCGATGGTGTCTGTTTTGATTCTGCCAGCCTGAGCAGTCAGCCCTAAAAGCAGCAGCAACATAAAACTCAAAATTCTCATTGTTTTCTGTTTTTTAGCGCACAAATTTACAGTTTTTACATCAGCCAAGCAAATAATTAGGCAGTTTGTTTGATTTTTCTTCCACTTATTCATATTTTTGCAACAAGGAAAGCATAACTTCAAAATAGAATAAAATAATAAGATGAAAAAACTCACAATTCAGAAAATCAACGAGACGAAGATCGCAGCAAAGGAGATCCCCACCTTGTTCAAAGACAAAGGCATAACATACAACACGATTGAGAACGTCAACTGGCCCAAGGAGTTTCCTTATTGCCCAAAGATGGAGTTTGGCGTTGCTCACACAGAGGACGCATTTTTAATACATTATCGTGTAGAGGAACAGAGTGTAAGGGCGGTAGCTCAGAAGGATAACGACAATGTATGGGAGGATTCCTGTGCCGAGTTCTTTATCAGCCCCGCTTCCGACGGACTTTACTACAATGTGGAATGCAACTGTGCAGGTACTTTACTGGTCGGTGTTGGAGAAGGTCGCAACAGCAGAGAACTGGCTGCGCCGGAAATCACCAAACAGATCGACCGATGGGCCACCTTAGGCCGTCAACCTTTTGACACTTGCAATCAACCCACAAAATGGGAGTTGGCACTACGCATCCCCTACTCCGTATTCTTCCGCCACAACATCAAGACTCTGGATGGTCTGACGCTTAAAGGCAATTTCTACAAGTGCGGAGACAAACTTCCCGTCCCCCATTTCATCAGTTGGAATCCCATAGGTACACCAACCCCCGATTTCCACTGTCCACAATTCTTTGGCGAATTGAGCATTGAAGACTAAAATTAGCCCTCAAATATTAGCCTCCCATGCCACACAAGACATGGGAGGCTTTGTTTTCGTAGAAAGAAAGAGTAAACCATGAAAAAAGAAAAATATCACTCGTTTAAGTTTTTTTTAACACAAACGAACATTGTATATAATATAATTTTGGATATTTTTGCAATAACTTAAAAAGCTAAACCTGTAAAAACTAGACCATACCAGGCTAATCCACAGGCTGAACTAAACTAAATTGGACTAAACTGAACGAACATGCTTTACCTAAGGCAATCTATTTTCATATATAGGCATCAACCTATGGCACGTCTCCGAAGTTGGCTGACGGGTCTGGTGTTTATATTGTGCCTTCATACAGCATCTCAGCTTAGTGCACATCCGCTAACAGCGCCGTCAGCACCCCCGCAAAACAATGCCCTTGCTGCTGACAGTACGTTTTACGGCCACTACCCCTTTATACGTTTTATTGATGCTCAGGAGGATGCCGGATTAGTACGTCTGTCCGACGAGGATTTCCTCGACAAGGCAGGAAAGGTCGTTTTCAAAGTCAATACATACGATACCTTTACCAACGACTCGCTCTTGCAACTGTTGACAAAGGAGATCATTCCTCGCATAAATAAAGACTCACTGCATCTGCGCCGTCTAATTATACGTGGAGCATCCTCACCAGAAGGTTCCGTTCCCAACAACCGCATATTGAGCCGCCGTCGTACGGAGGCGCTGTCTCTTTTTTTTACGCGCGCACTTAAGCGTACCCGTAGAAGAGCAGAATCTCTCTACCGAGGCTGTTACAGAGGACTATAGCCTGTTGCTGACTTTAATGCAACGTGCCAATGATCCTTCCGTAGGTATTGTACGCAGTCTATGCGAACAGCACCTACCCCGTTACGAATACACTATCCTCAAACGTAAGTTGCAGCAGCTACAAGGAGGAATCCTCTGGAGACACCTACTGAAGGACTACTTCCCCGAGCTCCGTGCCGCCCGCGTAGTACTGGTATTTGATAAGCCTGAAGTTCCGGCACAACCGGAAATTCAGGAAACTCCAGAAACTCCGGAAGTTGAGGTTCCCGTTCCCATTAAGGTTCCCCGCCGCGAGATATTATCAGTAAAGACCAATATGCTACTGTACGGATTCTATTTGCCGGGCGGATATGACCGTTGGTGTCCTATTCCCAACATAGCCGTGGAATACTATCCACTGCACGGACATTTTACCTATGGTGCAAGTCTGGACTTCCCCTGGTATCAGAGCTACAACAAGTTTAAGTTCTTTGAGGTCCGCAACTATCAGTTGGAAGCACGTTATTACTTCCGCTCTGGCGATGTTAATCTCCGTGCTCCCGGCGAGGGTGCTGCATTCCGAGGATGGTACCTGCAGGGTTATGCCAACATAGGACTTTTCAACATCTGCTTTGATAAAGATACTGGTTACGAAGGTGAATACTTGGGAGCAGGTGTTGGTGCAGGTTATGTACTGCCAATAACCCGAAAGGGTCACTGGAGACTGGAGTTCAGCCTTCAGGCAGGCTTTGTATATGGCAAGCACGACCCTTACCAGTTTGAGAATCTGGTAAATCTCGATTACCATGACAAGCTTTATTACTACCGCTGGTCGGGCAAGGCGTCTGACTTTAAGCTTCGCCAGTACCGCTTCAGTTGGATAGGCCCCACCCGAGTGGGAATAACCTTATCATACGACCTCCTCTATCTGAAGTGGAAAAAGAAAGGAGTCAGCTTTAGGAACTACGAGTTCCAATGCGAAGAATAAAAATAAAAGTGAAACTAAACAAGAACGCTAGACCTTAGAAAAAAAAACATTTTGAGCTAAACTAAGCAACAATCGACACAAAAGAGACAACAGAACTAAACGTCAAGAGAACAGGGAAACCTGAGAAAAAAGAGTTAAGAAAATGAGAAGAATAAAGACCATAATTAGCAAGTTTATAAAGCCCATGAGACTCATGAGCATCGGCAGGTTGTGTCTATTATTCTTCACTCTCCACTCTTCACTCGTAATTCTCACCGCCTGCATCCGCGAACCCTATCTGCATCTGTATGATTCAGCTGAAACGGATTTTGACATTCCTGTTGTAGATCTCGACTTGGAGGTACTCTGGGACTATGAGATAGGCTACAACATTACCTACGACTGGAAAGCCGAATGGAACTACGGTTGGGACGAGGAGGACAAGGAAATCTTTGGCGAGATAGGCTACACAGAACCCAGCGTTTACAATCTGCGCCGCTACTTCACCAAGGACGAGCCTTATGGTTCACACACTCAGGTACTGAGCCACACACTTTACGAGCCTCATTTCCAAGGCAAATTCGACTGGGGCTTCTGGGACATCCTCATCTGGAACGAGATACATACTCCAGACGGTGTTCAGAGTATTCACTTTGACGAAGCCTCATCCCTTGATTCCGTCATAGCCTATACCAACTCTTCCATGCACCTTTCACGCTATCAGGCACCACGCTACACGAACTCATTCTATGCGCCAGAAGCATTGTTTACGGCTTACGAAAGAGCCATAGAAATTAACCAGAACCTCGAGGGCTTTGTTTACGACAAAGAGCGTGACATATATATCAAGAAACTGAACATGACGATGCAGCCCATCACATACATTTACCTCATACAAGTCATTCTGCACAACAACAAGGGCAGGATTACCTCAGTAGATGGCAACGCCAACCTCTCAGGCATGGCACGTTCCACTACTCTGAACACAGGTGTGGCTGGCGAAGAAGCCATTACCATCTATTTCAACACTCGTATGAAGAAGGATATGCCTCTGATACCCTACGACTCCAGAACTGCAGATGACCCAGGCGCTTCAGCCCCTGCATCAGCAGAACGAGTTGATATTGTAGGCGGACGCCTCCTCTCCTTTGGTCTCTGCAACCAGGCTGTAAACAGAGTATCCCGTGCCGAGGAGCTTACGGACAAATACAGTCATTATCTGGATGTAACTATGCAGTTCAACAACGGAATGGACTCTACCCTTGTGTTCAACGTTACCAAGCAAGTACGTGAGCGCTACAAAGGAGGCGTCATCACTGTAGAACTGGATGTTGACACTGTGCCTATACCCAAGCGAACAGGAGGTAGCGGCTTCAATGCTGTAGTCAAAGATACAGAAGACGGAGGAACCTTTGTGTTTGAAATGTAAAACATTGAACTCGGCGGTTCTCCGCTGGGAAAGAAATAAAACCTGAAAAAACAGAAAGTAAAACAAAACAAAGAATAATAACTAACAAAATTAATATCATTATGAAAAAAATCTATTTTATCTATGCAGCAGTAATCAGCGTAGCGCTCACAAACTGCACTAACGACGAAATCGTAGGCGGAGAGGACCATGGAACACAGCAATCTATTACTGACGCCATATCTATTGGTGGCAATGCAGGAAAGCTTACCCGCGCCACTAGCAATACAGGAACCGTAGCAGAGATGCTTGATAATAAATTCAAGGTTTATGGTGTTAAAAAAGGAGACGGAAGCAATTACTCTAACGTATTCAAGAACTACATAGTATGGAGTTCCAATACGCAAAGTCCAACCAATCCTCAAGGAGCAAACGGATGGGAATATGCAGGTACAGTTCCCTCAGGTATCTTGGATCAGATTACCCGCCAGTATGCGAAATATTGGGACTATAGCTCAGATAACTATCACTTTGTGGCAGGTTCACCTGTAAACTGTTTTACATACACACTCGATGCAAATGGTGATATTGCGTCTGCATCAGTCAATGGTTTGAAAGGTCACATGACAGCCAACCCAGGAACAAGTGGAACTACCACATTCAACCCTGTTTATATTGCAGACCCCGTAAGAGTCCCCAAGGCAGACTATAAGAATGAAATAACCTTCAGTTTCAAGCGTCAGCAAACTTTTGTTCGCGTAGGTGTCTATGAGACTATCCCCGGTTATAAGATAACCAAAATCCAGTTCTATCCCTACAAGGCTGATGAGAAGGCATGGGATACCACCCCAAGCGACAACATTGTGCTTGCCGTAAATACATCTGACGCAGATGGTACATACTTCCAAGGAGCAAGCGGTGCATCAGCAACAATAACATACGACTGGACCGGTGTGACCCCAACATACACTTATGCATACAACGCTACAGGCCTAAGCAAATCCAAGAACTGGTATGGTGGTAAACTAAATGAGACAGGATGGGAAATGGCTACGACATCTACAGAGACTACTGTTGCTAAACTATATGGTTCAGATCAGGATATGGCAAGTGCAACAGGCTACTTCACCGTTATGCCTACAGAAGGCACCACAGCACAGCCTATTCTTATTAAGTGTGACTATGAGTTAACCTCTGAAGACAACGAGGAGGTTATTAAGGTTAAGGGTGCTACTGCAGCTATCCCATCTGCATTCACATTCTGGAAAGCAAACGCCACTTACACCTATCTGTTTAAGATAAGCCCAAACACCAATTGTACTACAGGTACACCTGGTACCACAGATCCCGAGGGTCTGTTCCCCATCACCTTCAACGCTGTTGTAACAGCATCTGCTGATGGCATGATAGAAGGTATCACAACAACTGTTGCCACACCCAGCATCACCACTTATCAGGATGGCAGTGTTACCGATGAGGGCATAACATATAAGTATAATTCTTCTGATCCTAAGCCTATTTACTTTACCGCCCAGAACGACGAGACAGGTGCACTTTACACGCTAACCACCGGTGGTAGCGCTGTAAGCAACGTTCAGGTATATAAGCTTAGCGCAGAGCAAACCGAGGCCGACCTTATTGTAGCAGCTCCGACCACCACAGTTACAACCACAATCGTAAGTGCCGCTACTACAATAGGTTCATGGACAATTCCCGCAGGAAGCGCATCCTTTACTCCTGATGCTGCTGGCTATTATGCCATCCAGTATCAGACTGCAACATCTCCCGCGGCTTACGCTTACAAGGTTATCCACGTAGAATAATATAAACAAACTAAACCAACCCATATTTACTACTACACGTAGAAAAAATATTTTCCTCACGTAGAAAAAAGTTTTTCTACACGTAGACGTAAAAAGTATTAAACTAAACAACAAAACGACCAGAAATAAACTAAGCAACAAAACGACTAAATAACAACGAGAGAATACTAAACTAAGAATAAAAACAAAAACTATAGCATTATGAAGACCATTAAAAACAAATTATTCCTAGCAACAGCCATTCTGGCTCTCGCCAGCTGCGCTGACAACAATTATTTGGGACCCGATGGTGGAATGGAATCTGGCGGTGGAAAAATTCTGTTCAGTTCCAATACACCACAAGTGACGAGAACATCATCCACAGATGCGGAGAAACTGCATTACCAATTCAAAGTCTTCGGTGTTAAAACAGTTTCTTCTGTTGACCAACGTGTGTTTGCCACAGCAACCTCCGGTGTTACACCATACGATGTATGGTTTGTAAATGGCTCAGGGAATAGCACAGTATCGAATTCTAACAATTGGGAATATGTGGGTGTTGCAGGAACCTATGGAACCAGTTCCTATCAAGTTACTACATCAGTTGAGCAAACTCCAAAGTATTGGGACAATTCTGCTAGTGAATATAACTTCCAGGCATGGTCAGACATTAACCCGTCTGGCAAGGTTACCGTTTCTGCCATTGACAAGAACACTATGACCATTGCTGGTACTCCCACACAGTTAGCTAACTTCTGGATTTCAGACCTTCAAACGGGCACCCCGGCTTCATTTACTAACCACGTTGTGCAGTTCACATTCCGCAAGGCTGCCACAAAGGTTCGCTTGGGTATCTACGAGACTGTACCTGGCTACGAGGTTAGAAACGTCATTTTCCATTATACAGATGGAACAGAAAAAACTGACAATGACGAAGCTTATTTAGATGGAAGCTTTATTGGTTCATCAACCAGTAGTGCAACATTTACTGTCACCTATAGCGGAACACCCAAGAAAGCGGTATTATCCACCAGTGGAGGAACGTCAAATACAAGTTTCTTTAACTTTGGTTCATTCGCAAGCACGACTGGCATTGGAACGACATCAAGCGCTCCAACATGGGCTAACGCGGGCTATATAACAGTTTTGCCGAATACAACAAACGTCGGCGAAATGACCTTAAAGGTTGATTATACACTCTATAACATAGGAACTGAAGAATCCATTGCAGTGACTAACCAAACTGTTAAGATTCCTGCAGCTTACATGACATGGAAGCCTAACTTTGCTTATACCTATCTGTTTAAGATTACAGATGATAAGCTCACTCCTATCACACTTGATGCTGTTGTGGCTGAAGATGCAGATGGTACTCAGGAAACCATCACTACAGTTACCGATCCAAGCATTACCACTTATTCTAAAGCCTCTGCTGTTGTTACAAACAACGAGTACAAGAAGGGTAACGACATATATGTAACCGTTGAGGACGGTGCTACCAATCCTGCACTGACTGTCGGAACTAATGCAGAGCTCTATTCTGTAACCATTGAAACTGGAGCTCTTCAGGGAATTACTGAATCTACGGTAGCTAATGCTATTACAAATGGCGCTTGGAATGCAACAGCCGGCACATTCACAGTTACAGATGCCGCATCCAAGAAAATGGTGGTTACTAAGTCTAATCTGCTTTCAGCAATTGCGTCTATTCCCGCTGATGCTTCACCCGCAGGTGCAGCCATCACCATCAATGGTGCGAAGTTTGGACCTACCACTGCAGGAACCTATGTATTCCGTTACATGAAGACGGCTCCAACCTATGATGCAGGAACTGTACTCGCAGTTGGAACTTCACTCCACGGATACTACACAGAAAGCAGTAGTGTATATACACAATGCAATTCTGCTGACACAGCAGACGGTTCGACCACATACTATAAGATTACAACTCCTGGAGTATATCAGTATAAGGTTATTATAGTAGTTGACTAACCCCCAAAACCTTCCCCTTTGCTCCTCCTTCATAGGAAGGGGGAAGCAAGGGAGATGGAAGGGAAAAGAAAGGGAGATAAAGCCTCACCCCCCGCCCTCTCCAAGAGAGAGGGAGCTAAAATCTCTAACAGAGAAAAGGCATATCGCTATGAGAGGAAAGGCATATTGATTAGGAATAAAAAAATAAGTTGATTAAGAGGAATAATCAAGTTGATTAATAAAAAAAACAAGTTGATTATTGAAACAAAACAACCTATAAAATAAACCCTCATTGATATCGCAAAACAATTAGTAGTAAGAAATACCAAATACAGAAAAGAAAAAGAAAAAGAAAGAAAGCACCCCGCCGCCCCTTAAAGAAAGAAAAGAAATAAGAAAAGAAAGACAACTACAACAACGTTGCGCGTACACGCGCGTGAGAAAAGAAAAATGAAAAGTGAAAGAGTGAAAAGTGAAAAATGATAAATGATAATTAGTTAACGTTCCCGTTGAAAAGATGAAGAAGTTTAAGACCATAATAAGCAAACTTATAAAGCCCATGGGACCCATGAGCCTTATGGTCGCATGCTTCATTTCCTGCTCCTCGGAGCAGGTGGAACCGGAAGTAAAGCAGGGCACCGCTATCGCCTTCTCTGCTAATCAGCAGGAGGAGGAGGTGACACGTGCCGGCAGCACTCCTCTTCAGGAAACGGGTATCAACTCGTTCCGTGTCTGGGCCATCAAAAATATGGACAATGTATTCTCTACCTACCAGAGGGTTATGGAAGAATACCGTGTAAGGTATGCAGCTAACAGCTCCGGCAGTTCAACTACCAACTCTAACAGCTGGGACTACATCCTTGTCGCTTATCCCGACCAGACACCTAAATACTGGGACTGGGAAGCTACGGCTTACCGCTTCTTCGCGGTGACAGGTGCTTCAACAGTAACAGGGAACAATCCTGCAGGGGATGGCACCTATGACAGCTACACAGCCTCCTTCATAGTCGATGCCACCAACGAGGGCAATACACCCTACTACAGCAAGTTGTGGTTCAGTACAGGCAATGGGACGCTGTACCCCACCCGTCTGTTTGGCAAGCCCGTTCAGCTGGAGTTTATGCAACCCTTCTCTAAAGTGCGGTTTATGCTAATCCTATCAGATCCTGACAGTAAGACATATACTGTTCTGGAAGATGATGATTTCCGCCCGTCTGAACCAGAAAAAAACATTGCCAAGAAGGCGAGTGTAATGGTTACCTATCCCATGAAGGGTAACGAGACAACAGAGCTGTTTGAGGTGGTACCTAACTCGGTGACACAAACTCTTGGCTCATTCAACCAGCGGTGGACAGAGACTGACAGCGAAGCCCACCCCGCCACCACAGAGAATCACCACTGGGAGACGGTGATACCCGCTACCAACCAAGGCAGCTATACCTATAGAGTAACAATAAATGGTGAAGAAAAGAGTTGCGTAGTACCCGCCCAGTACATGGACTGGCTACCCGGTTACCGCTACACCTATATATTCAAGGTGAATGCCGAAGGTGGCGTGGAACTGGCAACGGTCCGCACATCCTTCACAGACTGGCAAGATGGAATAGATAAAGAAATTCAGTTGTATAATTGGTAACTGTCAAAACCGTTAAGCGGTTTTGAAGTGAAGAGTGAAAAATGAAAATTAGTTTACCGTTTATTGTTAAACAAAGACGATTTGAAATAAAAAAGGGTTAACGTTCCCGTTGAAGAAATGAAGAAGATACAGACCATAATAAGCAAGCTTATAAAGCCCATGAACGTCGTGGGGCTGGGATGGATATGTCTATTACTCTTCACTCTTCACTCTCACTTCCTGCTCCTCAGAGCTGGAAGGTCCGAAGGAACAGAAGGGAGTGGTTCTTTGGGTGATGGGATACACGAATGAATATGTAGAGGTGGATGCTGTGACCCGTGCTACCGTTAGCTGGCAGCCCAGTGGTTATAAAGAGGAACATGTCTATCTGGCTTATGGAATGTTCTTTACCAAGAGTGATGGTACCGTAAAGAAAAACAAGTTCCATTATGGTGCCGACAATCAATGGCGTATGATTGAGGAAGTAGAGAGGCCTACCGATTACTATCTCTACGGATACATGCCCTATGATGCCGGTGAAGTTACCATTGCACCACCAGATGGTAAGACTTACGCTGATGGCGCTAAAATGACATTCTCCGGACTGAATGCTGCCATGACAAAAGACCTCTGTATCGTGACAGCAGCTAAGGATGCAACCAGAAACGAGAAACCTGGGGAACCTGGCAAATACACCTACACACTGGGCGATGGTCTGGATTGGGTTCCACCAGGGGACTTCAAATGTAGGATAAAGGCTGGGGACGGAGATGCAAACAAGAACAACCTGTTCTTCCTCTTCGACCATCTGTATGCAGCCCTACGTCTGCGGTTCCGTATAGACGAGACATACAACCAGCTACGCGATATCGTCATCAAGCGTCTGGAATTAGAGTCTTACAAAGACGAAGCTTGCGAACAACTTATGCCTAAGCTGAAAACAACCATTACGCTGCTGGCAAATAACACTGGAGCTTCGCCCATTGTGAGAGATGTGGTATTCCAGGAAGACCTGTCGGCTGGAAAAATGGAGAAGATACTTATTTACGACAAACCGGATGCTACAGTGGCAGATGACAAACTGCCAAGTCTGGACAACGAGAATAAGCCTGAATACAAAGACGATCTAGGCTATGTACCCAAGTCCGGCGGCGAAAACTTTTATAAGTTAACAACAAGCTACGACATCTATGACAAGAAAGGCAATCTGATACGTAAGAATCAAACGGCAGTAAATGTACTGAACCCCAAGGTGCTGTTCGCCCAGCCTCAGCTACAGCGCGGCTACATGTACACGTTGCGTATAACCATTGCGCCCACCTTCCTGTACATGATGTCAGATGATGATTTGGAATTTAAGATGGATATTGGAGAGTGAAAAGTGAAAGAGTGAAAAGTGAAAAATCCTAGTTAGAACTAGTGAGACTAGTTAAACTAGCTAGCCTAGCAAAAAAAATGAGAAAAATAAAGACCATAATTAGCAAACTTATGAAGCCCATGAGAACCATGAGCCTCGAAAGGTTGTGCCTTTATTTTTCACTTTTCACTCTTTCATTCTTCATTTTGCCCGCTTACGGACAAAAGATTGGCGGTAACGTCTATGGTGGCGGTAACAAGGGAAATGTAAACGGAAAGACTACGGTAACCGTAAAGAGTGGTGATATTGACCGCGTGTTTGGTGGTGCCCGAATGGCTAATGTAGGCGGACGCACATACGTTCATATCAATGGTAAGAACAGAGACAATACCGAAGCTCCCAGCGAGAACACCAACACTGGCAACATCCTTATTAATCAGGTGTATGGCGGTAACGATATTGCCGGTACCATCGGAACGTCTGCAGAAAAGCCATTTGAGATGGCGGTAGATAGCCTTAACTACCAGAACACTGAAGACCCCGAAGATGAAAAGAACATCTTCACCACTTATAACACCTTTGTGAAGATAGACTCTGAGGACACCCACGGCGAAACTGTTACGGATAACAAGAAAACCACCACAGATTCCCTTTATATAGGCTCCCTCTTTGCCGGTGGTAATGGCGACTATTTCTACAAGAAGGTTAGTGATACGGACTACAGAATCTATTTCAGCGAGGCCGACTATAACGCAAGTAAAGCCCCCATTGCATCCAACACTATAGGCTTTTCAGAACCTGAGTTGGATAAATCTTATCTGGAAATTGATGGCGGTAGTATCGTCTATGCCTTTGGCGGTGGTAACAACGCTACCATCCGTAAGAATACCGTAATCCATGTGGATAACCCCAGCGATGTGGTGAATGGCATCTTAGTTGATGGAGTTGAGCAACTAACAGACGAACGTATTCTGATGATGGGTATCAACCCCAGATTTACCTTTGCCACCAGTGCAGACTACCAGATAGGTAGCCTCTTTGGCGGTAACAATAAGGCAACGATGGCAATCCGTCCCACTTGGGACCTGCAGAGCGGCCTCATCCGTAACGTATATAGCGGTGGTAACAAGGGAGATATGACCAGTCCCGTGGGTCTGTTGTTGGACGTTAACCCAACAGTCGCTACCCCCCGTAAGCCGCTCGAGATAAACAACATCTATGGCGGTTGCCGTATAGCCAATGTACGTCCCATTAATCCCGCGACAGGAAAAGATATGGCCTCGACTTATATCGACATCACCGATAAGGATGAAACAACTGGCCTACGTAAATACGACTTCCCTTCCGGATTCGCGGCCCGTCTGCTGATACAGGGCGGAAAAATAGATAACGTATATGGCGGCAACGATATTCAGGGAAAAGTCTGGGGCGGTAATGCCGTAGGAATACGTACCAGTATTAACGGTAGCATCTATGGCGGAGGTAATGGTGCCTATCCTTACACCGACAATCCCGAATTGGCCAACCATCCCACTTGGAGCGATTTGTATTATAACCCTGGCGCAAGTTCTGTCGATTCCCTTACAGCAGTCCGACCACATGCCGAGCAGGTTTACGTTCACATAACGGGTACAGAAGAAAAGTCCACCATTATCCGTGGTAATGTCTTCTGTGGCGGAAACTGTGCAACCCTCAAGAACGAACATCCGGAAGAGGCTCGTGTAGAACTGAAGCTCGGTTCCTATGTGACTGCCGAGAATATATACATGGGCAATAACGGAGCCCACATGGTCAACGATGAAGTGCTCAAGTACTATAAAGGGTATGTAAAGGATAAAGATTTATCATTAACAAATGAAACTGGTTATAAAAATTTCAGCACTATAGACCTGACCCAATCTGATCAGATGAAAAAGTACATGGAAGCTGTGACTATGAACCTAAAGCCCAAAGTTTCCGTGGACGACAAGCAGAAAGGCGACGATGACAACTACAAGGAATATACTTCATGGATTGGATCTTTCTTCTGTGGCGGTAACGTAGGTAGTATGACCTACGAAGGTCCGCTGAACCTAAAGCTGAACGAAGCCATCAATATCTATGAAAAGATCGTGGGTGGTTGTAACAATGCCAATGTGCTGGCACAAACAGTTGATAACATTCAGTTGAATGCCGCCTACGAAGGTGGTATCCTTGGGTCGGCAACTGAACAGGCAGAAAACGGTTATAAGCAGGATGGCAAGATTAAGGACCGCCTTATCATAGACTGCGATAAGATTCAGATTAAGCCCAAGCGGTGGAACACAGAGAAGACAGAACTTGTCTGGAACACCGTAACATGGCAAGATAATTACAGCGCTGTAACAAGCGGCACAACCCTAACGGCTGGCGAAACGTATTATACCTCAAGCACTGGGGCAGGAGAATTCACGGCTGCAGGAGATGAAGTTGCTGACGGGACAAATTATTATGTTTGGGCAAGTAGCGGTGGCTTTGTTGAAACCGATACTGGCGAAGGAACCGGTGATGCAACTAAGGAAGATGAGGCCCGCCGTCTGAGGGGCGGTAACCTGTATGGCGGTTGCTACCTCAGTGGTCACGTAAACGGCAACGTTGTCATAAACCTAATCAATAACATTATTGACCGCGACGAGATCTTTGCCAAAGTCAGCAACGATGACGACCGACCGCTTTACGATCACGAAGAAGGGTTTAAATATGACATTACCCAGCGCAACTCGGGTGTGCTTTTGGACGAGCAGGGAATGGACGAGATGACTTCATCTCTCAGCGTCTTCGGCGGCGGCTATGGTAAGGACTCCGAGATTTGGGGCAGCACCACCATCAACGTCAAGAAAGGCTATAGCTTCCAATCCTTCGGCGGTGGAGAGCAGGGTGTAATCGGCAAGTCCATTGGTACATCTACAGCGGCGGATGGAACCTACGACAGTAGTACGAAACGATACACCTTCAACGGCAAACTTTACGAATACAATCCCGACTACAGCACCACCATCAACCTGTATGGTGAACATGCCGGTGCCACCCGTTCCGAAGACAAAACCATATACATGGCAGAGAGCGAGTTCCTCTATGCTGGTGGTTATGAAGGTCCTGTTATGGGCGACACCCACCTGTATCTGGGTAACGGACGTATCTTCGATGCCTTTGCCGGTGGCTGTAATGCCGACGTACTGGGGCACTCCGAGACATACGTAGGAAAAGCCTGGAATTATTATAAAGCAACACCAGGCTACGACGACGGATTCCCCTATATCCGGGACTATGTTTATGGCGGAAGTGACTTGGGCGGAAGGATTCTGGGCTCCCTTGACATCGGAAGTAAGTTCCAGCCAGATGACCTAACTTACAGGCCTCTTACTGATCTGAAAGCCAGCACCTATCTAGAATATCTGCAGGGCATCGCTTCTGGTGTCTATGGTGGCTGCTATGGTTCTTACGATTACTCAGATCCCAAATATTCTCATGTAACACAGAAGCCTTACATCCATAACTCTGTTGTTAATTTCCGTCCTAAGGATAACACTTCGTATAGTAGCAAGAGCCGCGTCCGCCGTGTGTTTGGTGCCGGTGAAGGTACCTCTGGACAACGTGACGGTGATGCCATGCAGGAACATAGCTACGTGCATGTACATATACCCGATAATATGGAGAACTTTGCCAGCACCGAGGTCTTTGGTGCCGGTAACTACTATGGTGTGGGCATGAGCCATTATGTAGATCCCGCAACAGCTACAGACGAAGAACTTGAAGAAGCCTCCGCCATCATAGACTTGGTGGGCGGACAGATTGCTGCTGCCTATGGTGGAAGCTACAACGAGGGTGTTACCCGTCGTACCGAGGTGAATGTACCTGCCGGTTCTACCATCAAGATTGGTAAGATCTTTGGCGGTTCATACGGAACGAATGCTTTGCCCCCCTGTGATGTATATGATGCCAACGTCAACTATGCCAGCGAGGATGCCCTTGTAACGGGCGGTATCTACGGCGGAAACAACAACGTACGTCGTACGCTCTACAGCAAGGTGAACATCTCATCGCCAGTATGGTCAAACAAAGAGAAAGGCTATTTAGGTACCGTCTATGGTGCCGGCTATGGAACGTACACTTGGTCGGAATACACCGAAGTGAACCTACTGCCCGGTGCTAAGGTATATGAGGTATATGGCGGCGGTCAGTTAGGTCAGGTACTCAATGCCGAAAGTATTGAGGCATATATGAAGGGATTCATAAACGTTGACAATATTAGCCAGCTGCCAGAGCATATTCGTAGGCTATACTCCCAAGATGATATCAAGAACTGGAATAAACTGTGGAAGGATGCCTGGACGTTAGGTACATTTGAAAGCACAAACAGCGGGCCAACCACCTACTACACTCCGGATGCAGCCTTCGACAAATACGTAACAAATACCAAGACCAACCTCAGCAATCCTTTGGCAAGAACCGCAGAAATGGATGACCGTACCGCAAAGACAAACAAATACAACACCAACGTAATTATCCACGAAGGAGCAAATGTTGTAAACTACGCCTACGGTGGCGGATTAGGTGACATCAACCAACCGAACGCAGGAGATGTTTTAGGCAGCACCTATATAGCCTTGCTGGGTGGTAAGGTAAACAAGGATATCTATGCTGCCGGAACAACAGGTAACGTCTATAACATTTACGATAAGTCCGATACACCATTCGTAGCCAGTGCAACAGCCTACATCAAGGGCGGTTCTGTCCGTAACGTCTATGGCGGTGGTAACCTGGGCTCTGTAGGTAAGGGTAACTACGCCGGCGGATCAGATAACTACTACCCGAACGGGTATGGCGAAAAGACCACTGGTAAGCTGTGGGAAATAACGAAAGATTCTGAGAATAAAGATATCCACGATGATGCATGGCACTTCCTGAACAGTGGTATAGCAACCGTAAACGTTACCGGTGGTAAGGTGGGTTATATGGTAAGTGCAAGTGATAAGGCTAAGATTTCCGTCTGCGATAAGGACGACCTGCCAACAGGAAACGTCTTTGGCGGTTGCCGCGGACAATCTGCAACAGAGGAGAGCATGCCCACCTATGAAGAAAACCCCGACTTCTTCCTGGGTTATGTAAACCAGACGGAGGTAAACATTGGCAGTACAGATGCAGCCACAGGCCCCACCATCTATGGTTCTGTATATGGCGGCGGTCAGGACGGACACGTTCGTTACCAAACCAATGTGACAATCAACAAGGGTGAGATAGGAATCCCATACATCGCAGCCAACAAAGCAATCATTGGTGACAACCTCGACGATATGCACTGGCTGAACCGAGGTAATGTCTATGGCGCCGGTTCTGGTATCGGAACGTATGATTCGAATAACAAGGACGAAAATAACAAGCCAATTCAAAAACTCAGCAGTTCATCCGGTTCTATCACACGTAGCACCAATGTTACCGTTAACAGCGGCATTACCGGTGAAACTGGCGGTGTTATCTACCGTAACGTCTATGGTGGCGGATCACTGGCAAGCGTAGGACCTCCACTTATCGGAACAACCGAGTGTGCAACGAAGGAACAGTCGCTCTGTTCTGTTACCATCGACGGTGCAGTGGGTTCAACAGACGAGAGTATATTCGTTAAAGAATATGGAGGTGAGGTATATGGTGCCAGCCGTGGCGAGACCTTAGACCCAACTCTCTACAATAACTTTGCAGACTTTGCAAGCGTTATCTGGACAAAGGTACTTCTTAAGAAGAATGCCGTTATTATGGGCAACGTCTTCGGTGGCGGTGATGCTGGCGTAGTGAAGAAGGATACTGAGGTAACAGTCGGAAATTAATTTATCTTTTCTTCTTCCGTGGGAAAGAATGAAAAGAAACAAAAGAAGAAGCCAAAAACGTCCTGAGCTCATGGGTCGGCAAACAGTTTCTGGGAATCATAAAATGGAACTCACTATGCTCAAACACCATTTTATTCTGATAGATTCCCAGAAATTGTCTGCCTCTAAAGACCCATTCGTGCGGAATGTTTTATTTCTTTTAATACCCGTAGGGCGAAAGCTTGTGAGCCATACCAAAACTTTGACGTAGGCGGCGTATGCTGCTGCAGTCAATTAAACCCCTTTATATGTAGAAAGGGGTTTGGGAAAAGTAGAATTTTCTTTTGGTTCAGTTTCTTTTTGAAAAGAAATGAGCGTATGTCTTTTGGTTCTTTCCGAAAAGAACTTTACTTCCTTTCCTTTATTTCCAAAGCAATAAACACTATTAGCAACAACGCTAAGATGGCTAAAGCACCATAAGCAATAGCCTCTGTAAGGTGAACTGTTTGAGGGTCAAAGGTCATGACAACAGTGTGCTTGCCAGCAGGAATACGGATGGCTCGTAGAACATAGTCAGCACGGGCAATCTGTGCATCCTGACCATCAATGGTGCAAGTCCAACCAGGATAATAAATCTCACTGAAGACCACTACACCACCCTTCTGAGAGTTCACTTCATAACCAAGGCGGTTGGCTTCATATTCTGTAAGCGTTACCTTAGCGGTACTATCAGACTGCAGTGTCTCATTACCCAGCACCTCTTGGAATTTCTTGTCTACTACAGCTACCTGCTTGGTAGCCAAACCATGCAGGGCGGCAATCTCTGCATCGGCATCATCAACATACAGCACCTTATTAACAAACCAAGCGTTGCCATTGGCCCAAGGATTCATGATGGGCAGTTTGCCATTATCCTTCAGAGGCAGGATGACATATTTCATATTAAGCATATTGAGCACCGGGTACAGGCTGTCTCCATTGATAGTCTCTAGCATTCCGCTGGTCTGAATGGCAGCCTGCTGCAAGGCGCGTGCCTCAGTTGAGATGTGCTCTTCAATCAGTTCTTGATAACGACGTAGCTTAGCTGCATGGTAACCGCCAATGCTTTTGTGGTAATAAGAGGTAGTATTATCATTAAAGGTGCTCACCGTCAAGTTCAGCACACGATAGTACTTGGCAGGATCCTGCAGAATGAGCTCATCTGCCTGACTGGGCGGGAAGGCCTGAGCCTTGCTGCGTGGTGTGACGAACATGTTGTCGTTAAGGTAGCGCTTGTTGATGCCCCACATATCTGCCAGGCAGAGCACAATGACGCAGGCTACCATAGGAACGGTCTTTATCTTACCCCAACGGTATACAAGCAGAATCAAGGTACCTACTACAATGACAATGAAGCTACGCATAGCATCGGCTGTAAACATAGCCTGACGCATCTCTGTGAGGTTATCTATCAACTGTGCCACCACGGTCTGAGGAACACCATTTTGCGTCAAACCCTGCAAGCCCATCATCTCCTGGGTAGAGACGTAGTTACCAAAGAAGGCACTGGGCATCAGCCAGAACAGGAAACACATACCTGCCGTTAACAAGAACGGAATTGAATATTGGAAATTGAAAACTGAAACTTTTACGTTGTTCTCTTTATCTTCAATTATCTGCTTGAGGGCAAGCATGGCAAGAAGAGGAATGGTGAATTCCGCAATAACCAAAATGCTGGCAACGGTACGGAACTTATCATACATAGGTATGTAATCTAGGAAGAAATCGGTGAAGGGCATAAAATTCTTACCCCATGAAAGCAGTATGCTGAGAATAGTAGCAGCCAAAAGACACCACTTCATGGGCCCCTTAACAATAAACAGGCCAAGTAAAAAGAGGAAAAGCACAAAGGCACCTACATATACAGGACCGCTGGTACCGGGCTGCTCGCCCCAGTACTGGCCCAACTGACGGTAAACGCTCATGAACTGATTATCAGCATGCTTCATAGCTTCTTCATTGGCTGCCAATGGAACACTGGCTCCACCCTTGGTGTTGGGCACCAACAAGGTCCAGGTCTCTCCAATACCATAGCTCCAAGCCGTGATGTAACTGCGCTCCAAACCACCACTGGTCTGGTCAGCGGGGTCTTTAGTCTTCTGCGTCAGTTCACTTTTGCCACGCATGCTCTCCTTGCTGTATTCCCATGTGTGATAGAGGTTGCTCAGGTTGATGCACACACCCAGAATGCCGCCAATGGCAAAGCAGGCTGTTGCACGGAACCACTGCTTGAGAGTCTTCTGACGGATGGCATCGATAAGGTAAGCCAAACTCATAAATCCCATCACAATGAGGAAGTAATAGCTCATCTGAACATGGTTGCTCAGAATCTGCAAAGCTGTGAAGATACCTGTTAACACTACGCCCAGCATATACTTGCCTCTGTAGCACAACACCATACCAGCTATGGTAGGCGGGATGAAGCAGAGAGTCAGCAATTTCCAGATATGACCAGCCTGAATAATGATAAAGTAATAACTGCTGAATGCCCACAAGATAGCACCCAAGGCTGCCATCCACACACGGAAGTTAAAGGCACGCATCAGAATATAAAAGCCCAACAACATCATAAAGACATATGAAGCCTCTGTGGGCAATCCTAAACGGTAGAGACCCTCAAGGGTACTCAGCTTATCGGTACTGGAGTAGCTGGGACTCATCTGATAGGTGGGCATACCACTAAAAAGCGTATTGGTCCAACGGGTACGTTCACCATTATGGGTAGCACGATACTGCTCCATTTCTATACCGCTGCCAATGGCCGCATCATGGTCCTGACCAGCCAGCACCTTACCATCACGAATAGGACCCAAGAAATAAATCATACTAATGGCCACAAAGAAAAGGATGGCCAAAGCATCGGGGAGAAAAGATTTTAGAGATTTCATGTTTTTTATAGAGGAGTTAGAATGGGAGTTATAAAAGGGAGTTAAATTGGGAAGTTAAATTGGACGTTAGTTTAATCATCAGAAACACCTTTGTTCTGGCTAATAGCCTCGGCATATCTATTGAGTTTCCAACTCGTTCCATTGATAAGATACTCAAGATTTTCGTATGATATTTGGTCTATATATTCAATATCACGTGACAATATTATATAATAACGGCATTCTTCTAACGATCCTTGGGCAATGTTAAAAAAGCGAAGTTTGTCGGCACGACTCAGTTTACGGTAACCTTCACAGATGTTAGCAGCAATTGAAACCGCTGCTCGCCGGAACTGCGATGTAAGTCCGTAGCTTTCGTCTTCGGGAAAAAGTTTTGTTACCATATAAACGGCTTTTACGAATTCGTGCGCCTGTTTCCTGCACTCCAGATCCATGAACGAATGACTATTGTCCTTTTTAACTCCCATTTTAACTTCCGATTTTACTTCTTATTTAACTTCAAATTTAGTTAGAAAAGAAGAAAGGCTGCATTCCCCATTGGGTTTGCAGCCTTGTTTAGCCTTTCTTCAGCGGAGCTGCGTGATTTACTTACGCAGACCCAGAGCCTTGACGATAGCACGGTAGCGGTTGATGTCGCGTGACTTCAAGTAGTTAAGAAGTGCGCGACGCTTACCTACGAGACCCGTCAGAGCGCGCTCTGTGCTGTGGTCCTTGCGGTTCTGCTTCATGTGCTCAGTCAGATGGCTGATACGGAATGAAAACAAAGCAATCTGGCTCTCAGCGCTACCTGTATCGGTAGTACCCTTACCAAACTTGCCGAAGATCTCTTCTTTTTTTGCTGAATCCAAATACATAATTGTATCTTTATTTAGTTAAACTTGTTTGTCGAGTAGCAACCTCTCTATGGCACTATCTCGCAAATGCGGGTGCAAAGATACGAATAAGCGAGAGATAAACAAAGAAAAAGATACATTTTTTTCGTTTATCCGAGCAGAAGTATTTTCGAAACAGAGTTTCAAAGACACGAATAAGCGAGAGATAAACAATAATATATATGTCCTTTAAACCTTTGACATGAAATAGCATCTTATTATTGTATGCAAAGGTTATTATCCTTTATTTTAGCATTTGGGGTGTTGATCTGCTTTCCATTTTACAGAGCAACAGCCCAACAGGCTATTGTCCCATCAAAGAACAATAGCGGCATAGCCCTCTTGAATGTGCGTGGTATAGTTTTTGAAAACCAAACACTGACTCCTATGGAGGGTGCTGCCGTAAAATTGTTTAATGACAAGGATTCGATGATAACAGGAGCACTGACGGGTGAGAATGGGCGATTTCTGCTTCCTTCCATCCGCGCAGGAAAATATACTATCAAGGTTCAATATATAGGATACAAGGATCAGACTTTCAGCGTCACCCTTCCAAACAGAAGCGGCAACTACAAAGTCAGCGATATTATGATGCGCGAGGCCTTCACTACACTAAAAGAGGCTGTGATAGAAGGGAAACTGGCCGAACTGACCGTGGTGGACGACACTGTGATGTATAATGCGGATGCCTTCAAGCTGGAAGACGGCGCCATGGTAGAGGAGCTGATAAAGAAACTGCCAGGCATAGTAGAGGAGGAAGACGGGAGCTACACCTTCAACGGAAAGAATATCAGCCAGATTTTGGTGGACGGGAAGGAGTTTTTTGGAAATAACCGTAATATGGTGTTGCAAAACCTGCCGGCGGAAATTGTGGACAAGGTGAAAGCCTATGACAAGAAAAGCGACCGCGCCCGAATCACTGGGATAGATGACGGAGAGGAGAAAACCGTACTGGACCTTGCTATCAAAAAAAACAGGAAACGAGGATTCTTCGGTCATTTGGACGGTGCCTACGGAACAAAAGATCGTTACAACGGAAGACTGAACCTTAGCCGGTTCATAGGAGACCAGAAGTTTGGCCTAATAGGTAACGGCAACAATACCAATGGCAACGGTATGACGGACAACCAAAACGTGGGTGCCACCATGAACTGGCAAAACAAGGTGATAGAACTGAACGGTAGCATAAATGGCAACTTTAGAGAACAGAGCAACGAAAGTTTCAGCAATAGCCAAAATTTTGAGATCAAAAACTCGGCCTATACCAATAGCCATAATTGGAGCAGCGGGAACAACAAGAACCTGAACTTTCAATACAGAGTGGAATGGCGGCCAGACTCGACTTGGAACATATTGTTCCGCCCCGGATTCAGCTATGCCCACAGCAACAATGAGAACGACAATGAGTCGGCCGCCTTCTGCGACAATCCCTACGATTATACAAAAGACCCACTGGCAGATTACAAGCAGCTCAGCGACATCATTGGTGTGAACCACCGCAGGGGATCGAGCGTCAGTTCATCGAATAACATCAATGCCTCGGCATCGATTCAGGTAAACAAACGACTGACGAAACCAGGAAGAAACATTACCCTGAACATGAGCGGAGGCTATGGGAGCAGCAAGGGGGAGAGCACCAACTACAGCCTTACCGATTATTACCAGATTCTGGCTCATGACGGAAGCGACAGTATTTACCATAAGGTACAATACAACGAGAACCCACAGAAGAACTTCAACGTAAATGCAGGCATCAGCTATAGTGAGCCTATCGCCTTTCAGACCTATCTGCAACTGCATTATGACTACAGCTATAACTACAGGGACAACAGCCGAGAGGTAAGGTCAATCTTCGACCCCTATAACGAAATACTGGGAGTGAATGAATGGAATTACACAGATTTCTATTACTCGCCTTATACTGTCCGGGATAAACAACAGTGCAACTATACAAAGAACTACTACCACAATCACAACGTAAGGTTACAGCTCCGTATTAACAGAACACGCTACGAGTTCTCCATCGGTGGTAACATACGTCCCCAAGTAAGCAAGATTGATTACCAGAAGGGGCGTATAGATACCATACTGACCCGAACGGTAGCCAACATCGCCCCTACCCTGTTCTTCCGCTACAAGTTCAGCAGACAAGAACAACTTGAAGCCCGATACAATGCTAGCACCGGACAACCCAATATGACGGATATGATTCCGGACACCCTGTCGGATGCCAACCCCCTAAACATCCGCATCGGTAACGCCACACTGAAACCGTCGTTTACACAAAGCTTTAATCTGGACTACCGCAGAAGTGTGATAGAATACCAACGGACATCGGCACTAAACTTGCAATTCAGAACAACTCAGAACAGCACCACCAACCGTACAGAATATAACGAGACAACCGGCGGACGTACCACGATGCCCGTAAACGTGAATGGCAACTGGAATGCATCGGCCAACTTCAACTTCAATACCGCACTGGATGCTCAAAAGCATTGGCATATTAGCTCAGGAACATCGGCCAACTATACTAACGCCGTGGGGTTCCTATACAGAAGCAAGGATGCCACAACAGTGGAAAACACTACCCGTAGCGGTAACTTCAGACAGCGTTTACGACTGACATACCGACGCGACTGGGAGAACCGCTGGAGTGTGAACGCCCATATCAACGGTAACTTCGGCTATAGCCTGAACCGTAGCACCAATGCAACTGCCTCGAATCTGGACCATCACGATTTCTCGTTCGGAGGTTCATTTGTCATTAAGACACCATGGGATATGACCCTGTCATCGGAAATAAACGAGAACTGCCGGCGCGGCTATTCTGACGACAACATGAATACCAACAGACTAATATGGAATGTCAGCATCAGCCAACGTATGCTCCCACATAGAATCCTTACCCTATCACTTAGAGCCGTGGATATCCTAGGGCAACGTGACGATATCAACCGCTCTGTTTCGGCAACCAGCAGAACAGATACACAAACAGAGATGGTACATAGCTACGTGATGTTCTCGGCCAACCTAAGATTCGGCAAGTTTGGAGGAAGAGGAGGACGCGGAGGCGATAGAAGAGGAGGATACCGTCCGATGAGAGGTAATGACCGCAGAGGCAGCGACTTCAGAGGTGGAAGGTTTTAGATTTTTCTATTTACCGTTCACTGTAATGGCAAAATGTCAAAGAAATAAATAAAAAGAATAATTTTGTGGGGTGAATAGATTTTTTCAGGTAACAAGAAAGGCAAGGAGCATTATGCTTCTTGCCTTTTCTAGTGAAGACTACTGACTCTTCACTCTAAACATTAAACTCTAAACTATATTAGAGCGCGTTTGCTGTCAAGATAAGTACCAAGAGACCGAGGATAGCGTAGAGCTCGGGGAACACAGCCAATACCATAGTGGTACCGAATGCACTGTGACCAGCACCGATAGCGCTAATACCGTTAGCACAAACCTTAGCCTGGCGGATAGCTGAAAACAGGGCAACAAGACCCAGTGCCAAACCTACGCCAAAGATAGCGCAAGCAGGACCCATGGCAATGTCAGAGGTAACCTTGCTATTCAACATAAAGAAACCTACGAATCCGTACAGACCCTGAGAAGAGGGAAGTGCAGAAAGACCCATGTAAGAACCACTAGCAGTAGGATTCTTTTTGAAAGCGCCAATAGCAGCATTACCACAGATAGTTACACCATAAGCGCTACCAATACCAGAGAGGGCTACACAAAGAGCCACACCCAAATAAGCTAATAAAATCTCCATAACTTTTTTTTGTTTTAAATCATAATTCACAATCCTGTATTCATAATTGAAGTCTTGCCGGACCAGGCTTTGCAACCTTATTCTAATATTAGTACTTCTATTTCGGCTAAGCAGATATTCTTACGAATAAGAACCATGTCTTATGAAGGATTAATATTTATTTTGTTTTTTATTGGTTTACCGTTTATTGTTTACCGTTAGATTTTAAACCCTTAAACCTTGGCTCCCTCTCGGGGGAGGGCTGGGGAGAGGCTATTTTTTTATCTTAAACGGAGTGTACTCCTTTCCACCGCCCTCGAAATCAGCATTCTTAAAGAATTCCACGAAGGTAAGACGCATGGGATGGACAAATGCACTAATCATACTTAATGCAAATGTGATACCATGTCCCGCCAACAGAATGAGAACCATAGGAGCCCAACGAATATACCAAGGCATACTGCTAGTCATATCATAAGCCAACGAATTGAACACACCACCAAGCACACCACCTGTCAGTCCAAGTGCGAAAAGTCGGATGTAACTAAGCAAATCACCCAATAATCCTGTAGCCATTCCATAAGTTGCCCATACACCGCCACCAATATTAAGTAATGGTCCTGTAATCGGATTCTTGTAAGCTGAAGGATTGTTATAAAGGAATATGCCCACGGTACTAATTGCAATAATACCCATTAATACATTCCGAACAATCTGTGGCAGGGCGACACCACAAGCAGGCAAGCCAAACAGGGCAATGGCAGCCAACAAGGCAATCACCCAGCTAAATGAACCTATGGCATATCCAAAACCATAGTTCTTCCAAGCCTTAGCACCCTTAAGCACCATACCCAGCAATACCTGAACTAAACCAATAATAACGGAGATAACCATCATGGGTGAATAGCCAAAGATAGGACCTACACCGTTGTCATTCAAGAAATATGGTTTTACAGATGCTAGAATTGCCCAATCCTGTTTTGTAAGGTCTACACCAAAAACGGTACCTGTAAGCAATCCGCAAATAATAGTCATTAGACCAAGCCAAATACCCAATCGTCCAAAACTTTTGGTTTGTTCAGAGCCCTTCAATGCCAAGAAAAGACCACCCAAAAATACCAACAATCCATACCCGCCGTCACCCAAGCATAGGCCAAAGAACAGCATAAAGAATGGAGCAAAAAAGACAGAGGGATCAATATCGTGATAGTTGGGGAGAGAATACATACGTAGGATAGGCTCAAAGAGACGTGTATAACCATCGTTGGTAATCTGAACAGGGACATCATCCTCGTATGCAGGATCCTCCATCTCGTAATATATCTTGTCCTTCTCAAGGTACTCTACCAAATCTTCCGTCTTGTCCGCACGTACCCATCCTATCATCAGTCGAAGGACATCACCAGCTACACGCTCATCGCTCAGATGAACTTTGCTAAGGGATATTCCATTCTGAACCTTTACAAGTCCCGACTCCAATTTGGAACACAGGTTTGCATTGATATATAACAACTCCGCACGTACTGCATTCAACTTATCTTCCTCGGCCTTACGCTCAGCAATAAAGCCGGTTAGGGTGCCTGCAGGAAGGTAAATCTCCTCAGCTTGTATATCAGGTACCTCCTCACTGAAAGTGATGAAATAGACGCTCTTGTCCATCTCGTTGATGGGCGTTGCAAAATAGGTATCCACCCATTCTTTCTTGAAGAACTTGCTACTGCAACGGAAGAAATGTATCTGCTGTGCACTGGCATCAGAGAGGTTCTTGACACTGGCAGGGTCAAAGTTGCCCCAAGGCTCCAGCATATTGATATTCTTCTGCAGTGCATCAATGTTATGAAGCAACTTCGACTCCTCTGCTTGCAAATCCTCGATATGCTGCAACAGAACTTCAGGAGAAACACTTTCATCCATAGCATTTGGCACAGCCATACCATCGAAGGTCTTGGCATATATTTCCAAAGCCTGAAGGGCTGCCTTGTAACGCTGTTCCTGCGCCAAACCGTCCTGTAGTTCCTGGCTAGTGGCACCCTGCTGCAACTGCTGAATATGCACCACGCCCAACTCGCGCAGCGAAGCAATAAAAGAATCGTATTCCTTATCTGTCACCAAGAAGGTGAGCTTTTTCATTTTCTCAATCATACGGCTACCTCCTTTTCATCTTCTTCTGCACGACGTTTTTCCTGTAGTGACTTCAGAATCTTCTGTGATGACTTTGACAAGTTCTCCTCGTCCTCCATGAAACGCTTAATCTTGCGAACAGCCTCTTGGAAGCCAGGAATCTGAACCTTCTCGAAAAGGTTCACCTTCTGGGTTGTCTTCTTGCGGGCATGCTCCAACAAATGAAGTTTTGCAAAAACGAACTCACGCTCAACGGCGGTCTTCGCCAGTCCCTGCAAGAGGTTGATGCCATCGAAATACCACTTAGGGGCACTGAACAGGCCAAAAGGACGAACCTCCAATTCTATGTTGTCAAGAACAGGAACACGTACACCCGCAATTTTCTTCACGCTCAGCTGCACATCCTTCAGACTTACCAACGACGTATCAAACTCGCCCCACAAAGCATACATACGCTCATAACCAGCTATCTGGCTTTGCAGCTTGCGCTCAAGTTCGTCTGCCTCATCCTTGCATCTTTTTACCTCAAGACGCAATGCTGTCTCCTTGCTCTTGATAATGGGCAAAGTGCGCTGGCGCATCTTCAGGTTCTTCTCAATCTGCTGAAGAGAGGTCTTGTTATACTGAAACTTTATTGCCATTTATTATGTTGAGTTACACTCTATTTAATCAAATATGGGCACAAAAATAGAAAATCTTCGCCTAATTTCCAAAAAAATGGACTAATCATACCACAAAAAGGAGATTTCAGGAAAGCAGATACGTGGTTTTATGTAAAAAGTCAGTACTTTTGCGACATGAATGATGAAAAATCTCTAAAAGAGCGCACCGCAAAAGGACTGATTTGGGGAGGCTTTTCCAATGGACTGATGCAAGTGATTGCTGCTGTCTTTGGGATGGTTCTGCTTTTATACCTCACACCTGCAGACAAAGGAAAGGTGGCGGTATTGTACATTTTCTCTGCCATTGCCAATGCACTGCAAGAAAGTGGCTTCATTGCGGCCCTCTGCAACCGTAAAGAACCAACTCACGAAGAATACAATGCAGTCTTTTGGTTCAACATATTGGTCAGCATCACTCTCTATATTGTATTATGGTTCTGCGCCCCACTCATCGCCAACTTTTATGGTGACAAAGATCTAATCTATCTTTCTCGGGTACTCTTCCTCGGTTTTCTGATTTCTGGTATTGGTACCGTGCAGAGGGCCTATCTTTTCGGACATCTTATGGTGAAGCAAACAAGTATTTGCTCTCTTACTGCGATGCTAATCTCGGGCATAGTGGGTGTTATTATGGCAGCAAATCGTTTTGCCTATTGGGCCATTGTATCACAGGCCGTCTGCTTTGTTCTCATCACCCAAATCATGGCGTGGTTCTTCTCGCCCTGGCGACCGACACTTCCGAGAATTCACAATGAAGGCGATGGATTTTTCTTCAATCTTCAATCTTCAATCTTCACTACTTTAACTCCCGCTTGGAAGATGTTTGGCTTCAGTAGCAAACTGATGCTAACAAATATAGTGAACATCTGTAATCTGCATGCCTTTTCTGTCCTGCTTGGCAAGTTCTTTGGCGTGCATACCGCTGGCGTCTATTCCACAGCCAGAGATTGGGATGACAAGGCCTCGAACACTATCAATGGGATGGTGACGAGCGTAGCCCAGCCAACTTTGTCACAAGTGAAAGAGGATATCAACCGATATCGTCAGGTATTTCGTAAGATGATGCGTTTTGTCTGTTTTATAACTTTTCCAGCCATGTTCGGATTAGCTATTATAGCACAGGATTTCATTTTACTGGTGGGTAAGGAGAAATGGGCAGAATCCGGAATCATGCTGTCGATACTCTGCATACATGGTGCCATTGTACCTATTACGACACTATATAGCAACCTGACCATTAGTCAGGGTAAAAGCAACATCAACATGATTTGTACCATTGCTCAATGTCTGGCAGTTTGGACAGGACTGTTGCTGCTATATCCCAAGGGCATGATGCCTATGGTAATCTACTTCATTGGGCTGAACATTGCTTGGTTAGGCATTTGGCAGTGGTGGGCAAAACGACTTGTAGGCCTACGCTGGAGAGAAGCACTAAAAGATATCCTTCCCTTCCTTGCCTTTACACTAATTGTACATTCATTCGCTTGGTGGGCAACAAGTGGAATAACAGTCATGTGGCTAAGAATGATGTGCAGAATTATTTTGGCTGCAACCCTATACGCAGGAATCATGTGGTTAAGCGGTGCCAAGATTATGAGAGAAACGATAGAATATATAGCCCACCGTAATAAATGACGAGTGAAGAATGAAAAAACGCAACCACGCTTTCGACCTACTATGCGGACTCTGCATCCTGAGAATGGTGACACTGCATATTGTTTGCCAGACTTCGTTGCGCCAGATGGACTGGTGGAAGCTGATAATGGAATGGAGCTTCTACCTGATGAGTTTCTTCTTCTTTAAGGCAGGTTATTTCAACAAGGGCGTACAAGGCGATTCACGTACATACTGCTGGGACAAATTCCGTCGTCTGATGATTCCCTACTTTTCTTGGGCTGCTATCAGTGCATGTATTTGTCTGTTCTTTATGCTGGCATTCCCTGGTCGGTTCCCCGGCACAGAACAGTCTTTCCATAGTTTCAGGATACTGGTTGGCGGATTCACGTGGGGTAACAGTCCACTATGGTTTCTGCCATGTTTCTTTGCTTCCTATATCATAGTCCATTTCATAGAAAAGGTACGTCACCTGCATTTTATCATCATCTTTTTCCCACTGCTCAGCTACTGGCTCTATAAGCAGGGGAATCCGCTGTACTTTATGATGGATAACGTATTCTGTGGGGCTTTCTTCTTCTACCTAGGAAAGCTATGGCACAAGGCACTAGACAAAACAGGCAACAAGAAGGGGCTCATTCTCAGCATCATACTGGTGATAGCATTTGTTTGTATGAACATTTACCTGCATGGCGAGTATGAGATGAAGACTAACACCTTCATCGGACCATTCTGGCGAGTGATGCTCAACACAATGCTGGCACTGACAGGACTGTCCGGAATCCTCTTGACTATAAATATCAGACGTATTCCAGGCATATGCTACATTGGCGAGCATAGTATGGTTTACTATATAGGGCACTACCCATTGATTATGTTCTATGTATACATCTCCCTGCTTTTGGGACACCAGATCAAGAAGAGTGTACCTGATATGTTTATCATGACCATTTTGGTTATTGCCATTTGCACACTATTAGTACCTTTCATAGAAAGGGTATTCTGGCTGAGCGGGAAAACCCTCACCCCCACCCCTTCCTCTTCTAAGAGGAGAGAGTCCATTTATTTCTATCACACCCAAGATACGATGCGAATTGTACGGGAATGGAAGGAAGGGAAATTCCCTGCTCACTTCCTGTATGGAGCATTACAACTGGAGAAGTACGGCTTTGAAGTCATTTGGCACGACCAGATTCACGTGTACAAACGTGTACAGGATACACTGAAGGCTACATGGAAGATTCTAACCTGCCGCCAACATTATGACGTCCTATATGCCACTCACACCCGCGGCATTGAGGCCATTATCCTATTACATGCCATAGGGCTTTATAGAAAAAGGATTGTGGTATGGCATCACCAGCCTATTGTAAAAGCCAAGAACTGGTTGCGCGAGACTTTGGCTCGCCTCTTCTATAAAGGGATGGACCATATGATTTTCTTCTCAGAAAAACTGATGCAGGACAGCCTGCAATCACAAAAGTCCGATCCGGTCCGGATGAGCATGGTGCATTGGGGAGCTGATTTAGCATTCTATGATAGCCTACCCCATTCCCTTCAAAGGAAAGGTTTCATATCCACGGGAAAAGAACTGAGGGACTATAAGACATTGACAGAGGCCTTCAACCATACAGGAGACTACCTCACCCTTTATACCCAGAAAGAACAAAAGGATACATTTACTAATCTGGAGATAAAAGACAATATAGACTTGAACTTTGGAGAGCGTCTGATGCCCTACGAATTGTCTCTTCTGGTAGAACAAAGCCAATGCGTATGTATCTGCTGCAAGCCAAGCAACTATACTGTTGGACTGACCACCGTTGTAGAGGCTATGGCATTAGGGATACCCATTCTCTGTACCCGCAACCCACAGATGCCTATGGACTTGGACGCTGAGGGATGCGGCATCTACTTAGAGCCTTACGACACAGAAGGTTGGGAACGAGCCATCCGTTACATTGTAGGACATCCAGAGGAAGCCAAAGAAATGGGACGTAGGGGGCGCCTCTTAGCCGAGAAATATTATAATGTAGAACAGTGTGCAAAGGAGGTTGCAGAGATTATTAGACTTTAGGCATTAGACCTTAGTTAAGATGACAATGACAACAGACAATAATAAAGAGTTCCTCACCCAAGAGGGGAGGACAGGAAGGGGCCATAGGATAGAGTGGCTTGACGCCATGCGAGGTTTTACCATGCTGCTGGTAGTGGCATACCATGTGGCACAGTTTGGATTCGCAGAAGACGAGAAGACCAGTGCCGCCCTGCCCTTTTTAGTCCTCTTTCGCATGCCTCTGTTCTTCTTTGTCAGTGGTTTCCTGGCCTATAAAGCAAACTTCGTTTGGAACATTAAAAACACGCTACCACTGGTGGGTAAAAAATTACACGTACAGATAATCCCCGCTGTTATCTTTCTATGCATCTTTATCATCTTTAAATCCAAACTACCGTTCTGGGATGGCATAATGACAGCCCTAAAGAGTCCTACCAAGAACGGATATTGGTTTACCTGGGTATTGCTGCAGATGTTCCTGATTTACTATGCTATTAGCATTGCAGTGCACTACGTGGGAATTAAAAGCGAAAAGTTAAAAGTGAAAAATGGTTGTTCTTTGTTTTTCTGGCTCGCTGTATGGATACTTTCGATAGTCGCTTATGAAACACTCTACCTTCCGAAGAGTTTCAAATACCATCAGGCACCGTTCTATGCATATACCAGTTTTATACAGACCATACGTTTTATGCAGTTCTTCCTGTTAGGCAATATCGTTCATAGGTATTGGAAGGAGATACAACGACTCTTTGACAGTGTATGGTTCTTCCCTCTGATAGCTACCCTGGCAGTGGTATGCTGCGCAGACATCTTCAGGTTGCACACCCTTAAATTTGCGTGGACCAATCTACCTCGTACAACAGCCATGTACACACTGCTGCTGATTGTTGTGATGTTCTTCCGTCATAACCTGGAATGGTTCCGCAAGGAGCGTCCCTTGGGAAAAGCATTGCAGTACGCAGGAGCCCACACCTTGGACATCTACCTGCTGCACTTCCTACTCATCCCTTCCCTACCCTTTATCGGCACGTGGTTGAATGCTCACCATCCCAACTTTCTGTTGGACATTCTCTGCTCCATTGGCGTAGCGATTCCTATCGTTGCTCTATGCTTGCTCATCAGCCAGATTGCGCATACTAGCAAGCCATTAGGCAAAATCCTTTTTGGAAAGTGAAAAACTATCTCACAACTCTAAGCACTTAGCTCTAAACTAAAAAAGCCCCTGAGCGTTTGCTCAGAGGCTTCTTCTTATTTCCAGTAAATATCGGTGAATTCCTTTTTGATGTTCACCTCTTCAAGCTTGAAGTATTTGCGGAAGAGTTGCCATGTAACATCCAACATCTCCTCGGTATTCAAGTTTACATCGATAGCCAACAACTTGCTGGAATAATCCTTAGCAAAGGACAGACAACGATTATCATAATCAGTAAGATCGAAACCATTCTCCAGCTTGGTCTTTGCGTTTGCAGCATCGGCATATAGGCGGATAGCAGCATTCATTACCTGTGAATGATCCTTACGCGTCTTTTTGCCAGCAACCAGCTGCTTTAGACGAGACAGTGAACGGAATGGATCTATGACGACCTTACCTACATCACTATCACGACGCAGATAAAGCTGTCCCTCTGTGATATAACCTGTATTATCAGGAACGGCGTGTGTAATATCGCCGCCGCTCAAGGTTGTTACCGCAATAATTGTGATAGAACCACCACCTACGCTCTCGGGGAATTGAACGGCCTTCTCATAAATCTTAGCTAAATCAGAGTAAAGAGAACCTGGCATAGAGTCCTTAGAAGGAATCTGGTCCATACGGTTACTTACAATACTTAAAGAGTCAGCATAAGAAGTCATATCGGTCAACAGAACCAATACGGTCTCATGCTTCTCTACAGCAAAGTACTCTGCAGCTGCCAATGCCATATCAGGAATCAAAAGACGCTCTACGGCAGGATCCTCTGTGGTATTGATGAATGAAATAATACGATCCAGCGCACCTGCATTAGAGAAAGTGTTGCGGAAGAAGTAATAGTCATCATTGGTCATACCCATACCACCCAAAATAATCTTATCAGCCTTGGCACGCATGGCCACCATCGCCATTACCTCATTGAAAGGTTGGTCGGGGTCTGCAAAGAAAGGAATCTTCTGACCTGACACCAACGTATTGTTCATATCGATACCGGCAATACCCGTTGCAATCAATTCACTGGGTTGCTTACGACGAACGGGGTTTACACTGGGGCCACCGATGGGTACCTCCTTGCCTTCAATCTCTGGGCCACCATCAATAGGCTGACCGTATGCATTAAAGAAACGACCAGCCAACTGCTCGCTAACCTTCAGAGAAGGAGACTTGCCCAAGAATGTTACCTCGGCATTGGTGGGAATACCACCCGTTCCCTCAAACACCTGCAGGGTAACGTTGTCACCCATAATCTTTACCACCTGAGCTAGTTTGCCGTTGATGGTAGCCAGTTCGTCATAACCAACACCCTTTGCCTTCAACGAGCAAGTAGCCTTGGTAATCTGACTAATCTGTGTATATACTTTTTGAAATGCTTGTGCCATAGTCTTATAACATTGCTTCTATTTGCTTGATGTAGTCGTAGTATTGTTCACTCTTATACTGTGAGTAGTTCATCTGCTTGCAGAGGTTGATCAATTTCTTGAAGAAGTCTGTAACCTCCAGGAATGTATCGAACTTAAAGTCATCCTTCTCACATATTCTGGTCACAAGATTCAGAATCTCCTCTTGACGTGCCAGAGGTGTTACAGCATCTACCTCATCGAATGCATCTTGCTGCAAAATGACATAGTCGATAACCTCAGATTTCCAGAATGTAATATGATACTCCACTGGTACGCCATCGTCACCAAGGATATTGATCTGCTCTGCAATTTCCTTACCACGCTGCATACGCGTCTTCAGATTCAATATCTTGGGAATCCACTCATCATTGATATGCTCCTTAATATACTCGGCAAATTCCGGATATTCCAGATACTTAGAATATGAATCAATAGGATTTACCGCGGGGTAACGCTTCTTATCGGCGCGATCCTGCTCCAAGGCATAGAAGCAACGAGCCACCTTCTTCGTGTTTTCAGTTACAGGCTCCTTAAGGTTACCACCCGCAGGTGATACGGTTCCAAGGAAAGTAACAGAACCTACCTCACCATTCTTTAGATAAACATATCCAGCACGACCGTAGAAGTTACTGATAAGAGCACCTAAGTCCATGGGGAATGCATCAGGACCAGGCAATTCCTCCATTCGATTAGACATCTCACGCAATGCTTGTGCCCAACGAGATGTTGAGTCGGCCATCAACAATACGCGTAAACCCATAGAACGATAATACTCAGCCATTGTCATGGCAGTATATACGGAAGCCTCACGGGCTGCTACGGGCATGTTAGAAGTATTGGCAATGATGATGGTACGTTCCATCAACTTACGTCCAGTATGGGGGTCAACCAGTTCTGGGAACTCCGTAAAGATTTCCACAACCTCATTGGCACGCTCACCACAGGCCGCGATGATAACGATGTCAGCCTCAGCCTGCTTAGAGATAGCATGCTGCAACACTGTCTTACCCGTACCGAAGGGGCCAGGAATAAAACCAGTACCACCCTCAACAATAGGATTGAAAGTATCTATAGTACGAACACCAGTCTCCAACAGCTTGAATGGACGGGGTTTCTCCTTATAGTTTGTCATGGCAAACTTCACAGGCCAATGCTGCACCATATCCACATTAATATCATTTCCCTGCTCATCGGTCAGAGTAGCAATGGTATCATGAATCTTATACTTGCCTGCTGGAGCAATGTACTTAACGGTAGCAACACCTTTCATCTGGAAGGGAGCCATAATTTTTAGGGGCTGATGATTCTCCTCTACACCACCTAACCAATCGCTCTCCTGAACTTTATCGCCTACTTTTACGATAGGTTCAAAGTTCCACTCACGATCAGCATCCAAAGGGTCGGTATATTGACCGCGCTTCAGGAATACACCTTCCATCTTATCGAGGTCGTTCTGCAAACCATCAAAGTTCTTACTTAGCATACCTGGGCCCAGTTGAATCTCCAGCATGTGACCGGTGAACTCAGCCTCGGCTCCTACCCTCAGGCCACGGGTGCTTTCGAACACCTGAACATACACGTCCTGACCAATCACCTTAATGACCTCGGCCATCAGACGGTCGCCTCCAGTTGTGATGTAGCAAATCTCACCTTGGAGCACAGGCCCGTCAACACGGAGTGTGACCATATTGGCAACAACGCCACTAACAGTTCCTTTTGTCATGTTATATTTGTTTTATTATTATTTCTGAATGAATTCCTCTGGCACCTTAGCCTCACCACGTAGGTTTTCAATAATCTGCGTGAAAGCTTCCTTGCCCTTTTCTGGGTCGAGCTTCGCCCAACGATACTGCATCTCCAACTTACAGATGTATGCATATACGGCCTCTATGCTAAAGGGATTAAAGAACGTCTTCTCATCTAGCCATAGCCACTTAAAGGCATCTATCATTTTTTCCTTCTTAACGGGGTCCTCTTCATCTACGATCTTTACCAGATTCCTCACATAGTCAAACTCATGGGTAAGATCAAAATCCTTGGTCTTATTCTCACGAATCATCTCCTGTACCTCACCTTCGCCTTTAATAAAATCGGCCACATTCCATCCTTGCTTGCGAGCCAGCATAGCCGTCAGGATGTTAGTAATATTCAGGTTTAACTTAATCCATTCACGAATAAACTTGTTGGGACAAGTCTTAATCGCATAATTATAGAACTGGTATAGAATTTCATCCTCAGGGAAATAACCCTTGATATCTTTGTTATAATTGTACTCACGAGCAAAGATACTCATGAACGCAGGATAACGATGCACATTGAAGTTCAACTCCGTTGCACTTGTGATAAGGTCGCGCAACTGCTCCAGTGAGTAATTACCCAAAATATCTATCTGAGCATCGGGATTCTTAAGCAAGCGAACCAGATTCGTACAATCCAGCCGAAGATACAGGTAGTTACCCACCAACTTAGCATCACCAGCAGAGAGTTGCTCCTCGCACTGCTCCCGCAGTTCCTCAAAGGTAATGCCCGGCTGTGTATCTGCCAACTCAATATCTGGCAGGCCTGCCATCATGCAATAGTAATTTGCCATATTCTTTTAGTTAACGAGTTAACAAGTTGACAAGCTGTTTGTTTTATCCCTTACGAAAGATTATCATTTCCTATCAGGAACAAATTGTTTACTCGTCAACCGATTTACTTGTTTACTTAAAAAAGCATTTCAACGAGTTGAGGGCGCAGGAAGTTCTTGAAATATGCTTCAAACTCCTCTTTGCCAAAATTCACCTTATAGCTACCATCAGCAGGAGAAATAGTAAGCATCGTATCCTTACCGTTAACCTTATTGATGGTAACACCTTTATCTAACAGTTCTTTTGCCTGTTGAGAAAAATACTCCTTCAGACTATCTGCCTCACTTGAAGACAATACCACAGCTTCATTGTCAGCCCACTTGCTTGCCAACGTTACAGCAAACTGCCCCAAGAAATTCTTATCTGCAGCCAAACCTGCTGCAGAATCCTTGGCCACCTTATCGGTAAGTACATTGGCAATTTCGCTTTTCAGCGCATTCAAGGCCTGACTGGTATAAAGCTTCAGTTCGCTCTTGGTATTAGCATCCAACTCCGACGCCTTCTTCTGAGCTTGAACCTCAATAGCCTTAGCCTGCTCTCTGGCTTCAACTATAATCTGCTCAGCCGTTTGCTTTGCTTCCTCTACGATACGATCGGCCTCGGCCTGACCTTTTTCTACGCCTTCGCGATAGATCTTCTCAGTGAGTTCTTGTATTTTTTCCATTCTTTTGTATATGTTGTTTTCTTTTTTTCAACAGGCAAATAAGCACCTACATTTATATAAAGGCACTTATTCCGCCGCGAAGATATAAAAAAAATACAAAAGATAAGCAAAAAAGAACTCAGTTTTTTGCTTATCTTGTATAGAGGCACACTCTCGTGTACTTATGAACAACGGATTTTTTATTTTCCGTTGTAATTGTTTAGACCCTTCTGCAAAAAGTCAAGATATGCACTTATATCCTCATTGTAAGAATAGGATTTATTCAGAGGCTGACCTTCGTTATCGAGCAACACGTAGAAAGGCTGCGCATTGGCACCAAACTTACTGCGCTGGAGAAAACTCCAACGGTCTCCTACAGTACGAAGTTTATTTTCCGTACCATTCTCATTGACAATAACAGTTTCCGAGAGCGGCGTCTTCTCGTCCACATATAATGTAATAAGCACATATTTATCATTCATAATCTCTGCCACACGAGGATCAGTCCACACAGCAGCTTCCATCTTGCGACAGTTTACACAACCGTAACCGGTAAAGTCAACCATTACAGGCATATTATGGGCCTTGGCATATGCCATACCCTCATCATAGTTGGTAAAACGGGCTTTTACCTCATTGTCATACAGATTAAAATCCTGTGTCTGCATGGGGGGAGCAAATGCACTAACAGCCTTACAGGGAGCGCCCCACAATCCCGGCACCATATAAAGGGCAAAAGCAAAGGAGATTAGCCCACCAAAGAAACGAGGGATACTGGTCCGGTGATTGACAACAATCTCACCCATCTCATCATACTCATCCTCATCATGAGGGAAGCGAATCCAACCAATTAGATAAGCGCCCAACAGAGCGAACAGCATAATCCACAGACAAAGGAATGCCTCACGATCAAGCAGATGCCAGCCATAAGCCAAATCGGCCACGCTAAGGAACTTCAAGGCAAAAGCCAATTCCAGGAAACCCAAACAAACCTTCACACAGTTCATCCAGTTTCCACTCTTGGGAGCACTCTTCAACCAAGCAGGGAACATCGCGAAAAGCGTAAATGGAAGTGCAAGAGCAATGGCAAATCCCAACATACCGATACTGGGAGCCAACAAGTTACCTGTTGTACCCAACTCGACCAAAAGGAAGCCTATAATAGGACCTGTACAAGAGAAACTAACCAAACTCAATGTAAAGGCCATCAAGAAAATGCTCAAGAGACCTGTCGTCGTCTCCGACTTTTTATCAACTGCGTTTGTAAACCTACTGGGAAGAGTTATTTCAAATCCGCCCAGGAAACTGGCGCCAAATACCAGCAACATCAAGAAGAAAAAGATGTTAAAGATAGCATTGGTACTAAGTGCATTCAGAGCACTGGCGCCAAAACACAAGGTTACCAACAAGCCTAACGCAACATATATTACAACAATACAGATACCATAAGTAATAGCCTCACGGATACCTTTGCTACGATCCTTGTTACGTTTCAGGAAGAAACTTACAGTCATAGGAATGATAGGCCAGACACAGGGAGTCAGCAAGGCCACTAAGCCGCCTAACATACCCAAAAGGAAAATACCCAAAAGGCTATTATCCTTAGCTTCGGCACCATCCTCCAACGCTTTTAGTTCATCAATTACTGGAGCCCACAAGTCGCCAGAAAAGTCTGCGGCAGCAACAGCAGTATCCGTTTCCTGAACATCAGACGCCAAGGTATCGGGTACTACATCAGATTCCTCCACCTTCTCCTCCGTTTTATCCTTATCTGCCGATGCTTTTTCTTTTTCAGGTACACCAGTCCCCTCGAATTTAAACTCCACATTGGTTGGAGGCATACAATTCTGGTCATTGCAAGCTCCGTATGTCAGGTATCCTTCTACCTCATATTTGGGCTCTGTTATAGTAAACTTCTGGGCGAACTTTGCTGTTCCCTCCATATAGCTCACCTCCATATCGAACAATTCATCCATTGCACGATGAAGCGAACCTGTGGCACGAAGTTTTCCCTCGGGTTTCAACCCAACCGTCTTCTCAAGCGTCAACTCGGTGCGGGTAGGCCCCCCATCAGCAATATCCGTACCATAAACATGCCATCCAGCATCTACCTTTCCAACAAACTCAACTTCCAATGTATTATCGGATATTTTCTTCTGCTGAACAGTAAACTTTACGGGTGATTGCAACTGGGCTACACATGAGATAGTGTAGCAGACAAAAAACATAAAAAATACTATGTGCTTTTTCATATGCTTAAAAAATTTGCCTGCAAAGGTATAATTATTTTTTTGAACTGAGAGTGACAAACCATCGTTTTTAATACATTTTATAATATATATGGTATTATCCTTTAAAAAAGGTTCACAAGGAACAGATAGAAGGAGTCAGAAAAGCACAAATAAAAGAGAAAAAATACTGCACAAAATATAAGAAAATGTGCAATAATGGGTAAGTTTTCATCCGTTTTTGTTGCACATATGAGTAAAATGTATTTACTTTGCACCCCGAAAAGAGAGACAAAGAACATTATTTAATTATATTAAAATTCAAAAATTATGTCTGAAATTGAAGCTAAAGTAAAAGAGATTATTGTAGACAAGTTGGGTGTTGACGAGGCAGATGTAACTCCCGAAGCATCTTTCACCAATGACCTGGGTGCAGATTCTCTGGACACCGTAGAACTGATTATGGAGTTCGAGAAGGCTTTCGAAATCACCATTCCCGATGATAAGGCTGAAAAGATTGCCACTGTAGCTGATGCTATTGCATTCATTGAGGCTAACAAGTAATTCTTACATAGTATTACATGGAATTAAAAAGAGTTGTAGTGACAGGAATAGGCGCTGTCAGCCCCCTTGGCAACACAGCTGAGGAGACTTGGCAGAACATGGTGGCTGGCGTAAGCGGCGCTGCTCCTATCACACATTTCGATACCTCAAAATTTAAGACACAGTTTGCCTGCGAGGTAAAGAGCTTTGATCCTTCTCTATTCATCGACCGCAAAGAGGCTCGTAAGATGGATCCATATTGTTTGTTCGGTCTGTCTGCCGCCACCATGGCTGTAGAGGACAGCGGACTTGACATGGAAAACGTCAACAAGAACCGTGTGGGCGTTGTTTTAGGCGTAGGAATCGGAGGAATGAAGACCTTTGAAGAGGAAGCAGGAAACTATGCCAAGACCGGTGACACGCTGGGTCCCAAGTTCAACCCGTTCTTTGTACCGAAGATGATTTCCGACATTTGCGCCGGTTACATTAGTATAAAATATGGGTTGCACGGTCCCAACTACATCACTTCCAGCGCATGTGCATCATCTACCAATGCTATTGCAGATGCCTTCAACCTGATTCGTTTAGGCAAGGCTGACGTAATGGTTAGTGGTGGTGCCGAGGCTGCCATCATCCCTAGCGGTGTAGGTGGTTTCAACGCTATGCACGCACTGAGTACTCGTAACGATGACCCCGAGCACGCAAGCCGCCCATTTAGCGCTAGCCGTGACGGTTTCATTATGGGTGAAGGTGCAGCTTGTCTGATTCTTGAAGAGTTGGAGCATGCAAAGGCTCGTGGAGCTAAGATTTATGCTGAGATGGCAGGTGCCGGCATGAGTGCCGATGCACACCATATTACAGCATCTCACCCCGAGGGCCTGGGTGCAAAACTCGTAATGGAGAATGCATTGGAGGATGCTGAGATGAAACCAGAGGACATTGACTACATCAACGTTCACGGTACATCAACTCATGTAGGTGACATTTCCGAAGCCAAAGCTATTAAGGATGTCTTTGGAGACTATGCTTACAAGTTGAACATCAGCAGCACCAAGTCTATGACAGGTCACCTGTTGGGTGCAGCAGGTGCCATAGAAGCAATGGCCAGTGTTTTAGCAGTCAAGAACGATATCGTACCTCCCACCATCAATCACGAAGAAGGCGACGAGGATCCCGAAATCGATTACAAGCTGAACTTCACGTTCAACAAAGCCGAAAAACGTACTGTACGTGCTGCCCTGAGCAACACATTCGGTTTCGGCGGCCACAACGCTTGTGCCATCTTTAAGAAATACGCTGAATAAACAGTGTATACTGCAAACCTTATAGATGCGATAAAGTTACCTTTCCGTAAGGAAAAAGGGCTTTATCGCTCTTTTTATTATATCTTGGGAT
>JAIKYE010000047.1 GCA_024683455.1 Bacteroidaceae bacterium | reverse complement strand
CAGGATTATTCGCAGAAAGTCATCAACGTCATCTGTCACTTCCGAGGCAATATTGTGGGTGGAAAGCGCATCATGAAGCTTATTGGTCTCGACCTCGGTCCAAACCGCACACCCTTCCAGAACATCACGCCCGAGGAAGAAGTTCAGCTGAAGAAGGAACTCGACGAGATTGGCTTCTTCCAGCATTGCAACATCCTTTAAATGAAGAAGGCTGCGAGTAAGCGAGTGGAGAGTGGAGCTTGCTTCAACTCTTACGAGCGTGAGCAGGCTCGAGGCGCAGCCTCAATGAAGAATAAAGAATGAAGAATAAAAGCCTCCTTATTATAGCCTTGTGCCTATGCGTTTGCAGTTCACAAGCAGCAGAGAAGATCAAGGTGGCTTGCGTAGGCAATAGCGTGACCTACGGCTATGGCCTCCAGGACCGCGAGCACGATTCCTACCCGGTTCGCCTGCAGCAGATGCTGGGCGAAGGCTACGAAGTACAGAACTTCGGGCATTCCGGTGCCACCTTATTATATAAGGGGCATCGGCCGTATATCGGTCTGCCTGAGTTCCATCAGGCGCTGGCCTTCAAGCCCGACTGGGTGGTCATCCATCTTGGCCTGAACGACACAGACCCTCGCAACTGGCCCGACTGGAAGGAGGAGTTCATCCCCAACTACCGCGCCCTGATTGATTCCTTCCGCACGGTGAACCCCGAGGCACGCATCCTCGTCTGCAAGATGACGCCCATCTTCGACCGTCACCCACGCTTCCAGAGCGGCACGCGCGACTGGCACGCACAGGTTCAGAAGGCCATCGAGCAGGTTGCACAAGGAGCCGGAGCACAGCTCATCGACCTCTTCACGCCCCTGCACTCGCGTCCCGACCTCTTCCCCGACGCCCTCCATCCCAATCCCGAAGGCGCGAAGATTCTCGCGAAGACCGTCTATTCGGCTCTCACGGGCGACTACGGCGGTCTGCAACTGCCGTCGGTCTATTCCAGCGGAATGGTTCTTCCGCGCGAAGAACCCCTCCTGTTGGAAGGTCGTGCCAATGCGCGAAACAAAATAAGACGCGTGCTAAGCAAGGACGGGAAGGTGGTGGATGAAGGCGAAACCTTCTCGCATGCCGATGGCTCGTGGTGGATGGAGATGCCCGACATGAAGGCTGGCGGTCCCTATAAGCTGACATTCACTGCCACACCGCTGCCCCCCGACCACTACCACTTCTACTATCCCGAAAAGTATCCCTATCTGCTCGATAACCTGACGAAAGCCGAGCCGCAGACGCTCACAATAGACAGCCTCTACTTTGGCGACATCTGGCTGGCCAGCGGACAGTCGAACATGGAGCTGCGTGTGGACCAATGCAACACGCTCGAGCAGGACCTTGCCGACGCCAAGCGCCTCACCAACCTACATATATATAATATGCCCGCGCGTGCAAGGACGGATGCCGTGGAGTGGGACGACAGCGTGCTACGCTACACGAATGAGCTGCGCCACATGGAGTTCCAGGGATGGAAGACGGCTTCGCCCGAATCGGTTCGGAGCTTCTCGGCCGTCGCCTTCAACTTCGGGCGTGTGCTTTGCGACAGCCTGCCCGACGTGCCCATCGGCATCATCTGTAACGCCGTGGGAGGCTCAACTACGGAGTCTTGGATAGACCGCTCGACACTCGAATGGGAGTTCCCCAACATCCTGCGCGACTGGCGGAACGGCGACTTCGGACAGGCTTGGGCACGAGGCCGCATGACGCAGAACATCGCCCACGCCCTCAATAAGGAGTCGGCTGCATACAATCCCCTCCAGCGCCATCCATACGAGCCTGCTTACCTCTTTGAGGCAGCCATCGCGCCCCTCGGACATCTGCCCATCCGTGGCGTCATCTGGTACCAGGGAGAGAGTAATGCCCACAACATCGAGGCACACGAGCGGCTCTTCACGCTCCTTGAGCAATCGTGGCGCAAAAGCCTCACCCCCAGCCCGAACACCGTCGAGAGTGGGTACTCTCTCCCCTCTGTGGGGCCGCAGCCACATTTAGTGGCTACTCTAAAGACCCCATTCGCTCCGAGGAGAGGGGGGAACCGCCTTGAAAACACTCCCTCCTCGGGGGGAGCTGGAGGAGGGCTTCTGCCCTTCTATACCGTTCAGCTCAGCAGTCTGCCCCGCCCTTCGTGGCCTGCGTTCCGCGACAGCCAGCGACGCCTGGCTTCCGAGCTGCCTAATACGTGGATGGCGGTTACAAGCGACCTTGGCGACCCCAATGATGTTCACTACCGGACGAAGCGTCCTGTAGGCGAGCGCCTTGCCCTGCAAGCGTTAAAGCACACCTACGGCCATGAATTGGTTTGCGAAGGTCCCACCTTGTGCTCTGCCGTCTTGGGACATGATAATACCGTCTGCCTGCGCTTCGACAATGCTGACGGCCTCAGTTGCACGCGAGGCTTCGAGATTGCCGCCTCCGACGGCATGTTCCATCCTGCCGACATCAAGATAGAGGGCGAGAAGATTCTCCTCTCATCGCCCGAGGTTAAGAATCCGTTCCTTGTCCGCTACGGCTGGAGCGGCTTCACCGATGCCGACCTCCACAATGCGCAAGGCCTGCCCGCCTCTACATTCCAAGTTAAGACGGGGACTATTTTTTAGATAAAATAACTCCCCATTGTGGCTGTTCCACGATGGGGAATATCATCCTAAACAAATCTTTTACCTTGATATAAGAAAAACTATGGTTCTATGATATTGAAGTTGAGTACAGGCTTCTTTATCCCGCTGAAGAGTGAGTTGACGGCATCAGAACTACCGAGGACAGAAAGGCCGCCGCAGTTTCCGTTGAGACAAGCCACCAAAGCAGCCTTGGAACCTGTGGCCGTTGCATCGGCACCAGAACGTATCTCTCCCATATAGGTTAGGACAACGCCTGCACGACGCACCACGCAGCACTTTTCGTTGCCGATGATGAAGTTGACCGTTACATCGTAATCAGCTACATCACGACTGTCTGTAGCAATGGCAGCATACTCGAATATCATGCTGATGCTTCCAGCTCCCAGCATATTGGCAAGACCTTCGCCCGTACCATAGATGGGAGCAGCAGGAGTAGCAGCACGCAACTCCATGGCACCCGTCAGATAGCAGTTACGCCAGGTACCGCTCTCGCACTGATAACCCAACTGCTCCAGAGCATCGGCACAAAGGCAGCGAGCCTCTGTATTAGTGGGATCAGCATAGACAAGTTCCTTTGTTATCTGAGCTACCCACTGATATTCACCTCGGGCATAGTCCTCACGAGCCATACGCAGGATGCGCTCGGGAGATCCCATATACTCTACAATCTTCTTGGCCGTACGCTCGGGAGTCAACAGGTTCAGATTTACAGGGTTGGCATCATACCAGCCCATGTAACGCTGATAGACAGCCTTTATATTGTGCGAGAGAGTACCATAATATTGGCGAGTGTACCAAACGCGATCCAAACGCTCGGGCAACTGCAGGGTGTCGGATATTTCGGTAGGAGTAAGACCCAGATTCACGTAGTGCAGCGTCTGGTCGTGGATGAACTTATATACCGAAGCGGTATTCAGCATATATTCGCGAATGGTCTCTGTACCCCAGTGTGGCCAGTTGTGGCTCTGGAAGACCACGTCAGTCTTGTCAGCAAACTTCTGCTCTGCCTCCAGGATATAGTTGCACCATGCCTCAGCATCACGAACCTGAGCACCACGCAGGGTGTAGAGGTTGTGCAGGGTACCGGTACAGTTCTCTGCCATCCAGAGAGCACGATAGTCTGCGAAGTAGGCATTCATCTCTGTGGGAGCCTCTGTTCCCGGGGTAACCTGGAAGGTAACGGTGAGTCCGTCAATGACAAGCGTGGTATCCTTTACAACCTCGAAAGTAGGAGGCATGAGGGTCAGGGGCGAGTTGGTGCTCTGTCCCATACCGATACCCATAGCCATGCGGCCAGTGGCACCCTTAGCTAGGTTGGCTCCGTACTGATAGCCGGCACGACGCGACATGGCAGCGTTACAATAGGCATTCTCTGCAATAACATGCTTCATAAAATGCTCTGATGTGATAACAGCAATTTTGCCGGATTGCAACTGCTGATCCAGAGGCAGAGAGGCATCTGCAATATTCTGGCTGTTAACGATAGCTCCTACACCGCCATAGTGGTCGGCATGACTGTGACTGATAAGCACTGCCACAATGCGGGGATTGGCATCCACATTGCGCTTGAAGATTTCCAAAGCAGCATCAGCAACCTCCTTACACATCAGCACATCGAAAATCAGCCAGCCACCACTCTTCGTTTTGATGAAGGTCATGTTGGCCATATCGTAGCCACGCACCTGATAGATACCCTCGCAAACCTTGAAGAGTCCGCACTGCACGTTGCAGAGGGTGTTGCGCCAAAGGCTGGGGTTGACTGTTGAGGGAGCCTCACCACCTTCCTGCACAAACTTGAACTCAGACATATTCCAGACCTCGCCATTAGAATTCTTGATAACCAAGTCCGGAGTAGCCTCAATAAGTCCGCGCTTTGCGTTTTCCAACTCAGCTTGGTCCTCAAAGTCCAGGCGCGCATACCACTGTTTGTTCTTATCGGCTGTAGCCTGAGTTGCCTTTTTAGAGGCCATCGGATCTTGTTCTGGATCTATCTCCTCGGGGTTCTGTACAGTATTCTCCTCAGTCTTATAGAAAACCAAGCTGTCCATCTCATTGGCACGATAAGACTGTCGCTGCCCATTCTTGTAGAGATAATATCCTTGGGCCGAAGCCTGTTGAGCCATGCCGCATAGGCAGAGCAAAGCTATGATAAGTTGCTTTTTCATTATTTCTTTGATATTTTGAATGACTTACTTTCTGTTACTACAAGGTAAACGCCCTTTTTCAAGGATGCGATAGATAAGGTTGACGTACCGCTCTTGCTTGGAGTGGTTGTTTCCAGACACTTACCATCAACAGTATAGAGAGACAACTGCCGACATCCATAAGCAGTCACCTCATTATCGGTTATACGGAAGGTATTGTCAGGAATGGGACGAATATCCGTTGCCTTTTCCTCGATGGTCATCTTCAGGTAGCCGTCCAGTGCATAGCGAACAGTAACCTTGCCGGATACCAACTGGACTTCCTCACCGACAAACGTTACAATGGGCTTCTCTGTCAGGTTGAACGATGTAGTGCCTTTGTTCTCGTACACAACCACACACATAGCCTTCTCTTCTGCCCGCGTCGTAACTGTCGTGAGCATTAACACAAGCAACAGAACTGCCCTTACAGTGTTAGAAATGAATGATTTTGCGCTCATTGAGTTATACCTTCTTTCTTTAATTGTTCATACTCTGCAGGAACTCCTCGGTAGAAACCTTCGTTCCGCGAGGTCCATATTCGCCCAATGCCAAATGAGCTTGCATGCGCTCGGGATCCTCACGAGCTGAAGTGACGGGATCACCATAAGGTGTGGGCTTCATGTTAGACATAGAGTGCTCCCATTCCTTATTGGGCAGGATGTTGCGGTACATAACAGTAATGCAGTTGCCAATGGGAGTCTTAGGACCGAAGTAAGAGGGACGCTCACGATCCCAGGCAATCAAGTGGATATATTGTCCGGCAGCTTTTGCATCAGCAACCGCCTGTTCGATTTCAGCCAACTTGGGATTTTGTTTTACGCAAAGTACAAAGGTTACCTTCTGACCGTCGGGCACATTGGCCTGTGCATCATAGACTGAATAGTAAGAACGGGTATCCAGCTGAGTACCGAAGCACATCGACCAGTAACGACAGGGAGCACCTTCATACTGCTCAACACTCTTAGGATAGGGAGCGGGGATGAAACTCCAGGTCATTACCTGATTATCTTCGATAGCAGTACGGCAATACAGGTAATCGGTGGCATTGTTGGGATAGAAGCTGCCACGGGGAGCCAGCATGAAGGGAACATCAGTTTCACTATCGAACCACTGGGGCTCGAAACGAGCAGGATCACGCCACATGTTACTGGTACCACGTTTAGGAGCCAATACCTCCTTCATAGTATTCATATCATAGGCCTGAATGGCAGGCAACTCTACGCCTCCGAACTCGTCAACGCCCAGGTACTCACGTATGATAAGACAAGCTTTTTTGATGCCGGCACCCAACTTAATGATATTCTTACTGGGCAACTTGGCAATCTGTGCATCTGTGGTGGTGGCGGGCACAATATAGACGGTAAAGGTATTCCTTGCCGTTGAAGTCTGCACGAAGGGATTCACACAACCGGCATCGGGTGTTATCTCATAGTCAGACATTCCGCTGATCACCTCACCGTTCTCGTCGTTGTAGGTACTGAAACTGAAATAACGGCAGTTAGGAAACTCACCCGATATTTTCAGGGCCAGGTTAGCATTATCCTCTACACTGTAGCTATACTCCCAGTAGTTCACATAGAGGTCGGGCAACTGTGGGACGGTAAAGTCGGCACCCTTGGCTGTTGGTCCCCACTGCTCCCTGGGAGAAGGATTCTGGATGTTCGGCTCATTGTTCTCGTCATCAGAGCATGCTGCAAGTGAAATGCATGCCATTGCGCAAAATGCAATAAAAAAGTTTTTTCTCATAATAGTTATATTTGTTGATTTAATTCTTGCGAAACATTCGGAAAATGGACCAGATGACAACGACCCAGATGACAATATAGATAACACCAAGGGGGATAGTGAGCCACAGGGGCGTTTCTTTTATAAAGGAGACAATATCCATTTCTTCTTTGTTGTTTGTATGATTTTCACCCCAAAATTACACCTACATACCTATATAAAGTGTGAAAAATTTTACATTGGTGTGTATTTTTCAAGAATAGGGTGTGAAAATTGATGGAATTTATACACCTTTTGCCCATTTTCAGCAAAAAAAACACTATCTTTGCAATACATTGGCAGATTAGATGGAGAATATGCAATTCACAGCCATCATTCTGATGGCATTACTTACATTCAAGCTTCTGATGCTACCCAGCAAGGTAACATTAAACCCTATGGCTAACAAAGCCCGCCTACTTATGGCGGGTAGTACCACATTGCTGGGTGTGCAGTTCCTGTTGCAGTACATCTGTCATCTGCGCGACATGGGAGTTAGCCAGGCTGTGATGCTGAATCTGTTTATGTTTATCCCCGTTTCATGGATGTTCTCTATGGCTGTACTGAACCTGCAAGGTAAGGGCCGACTGAAACCGTTAGACCGATGGATGGGGGGAATCACTTGGTTCCTGTGTACATTACTGCTGGGTATTGCAGCGGCCATAGACGGAGAACCGCTGCTATCAGAAACGCATGAAATCCAGATAGCAGAAATCATCTGCTCTATACTATACGCTACCATGCAAGGCCATTATGCCTGGCGTCATACCATAAACCTACGCGCTATGCGTAACGCCCTTCAGAACTATTACGACCGCGACATGGAGGGCATGCTTGTATGGATGCAGTTGAGCGTTATCATCCTGGTGGTGCTGGCATTGATGGTACCGGTTCTCATCTTCGGAACAGGTCCATGGCTGGCGATATATGGCATTTTCTTCTTTGCCAGCATCTTCTATATGATAGATAGCTTCTGCAGCTATGTGGTTAGTTCTGCCCCACGTAGGCTGGAGGAAGCCGAAGATAACGAAGAGGAGAATAATGAAAAAGCTATCGTCACAGAGACAACAACGGAAGTCTCTGAAGATCAGATGAAACGCATAGACCGTATCGTCGAGCAATGGCTGAAAGATAAATGCTACCTGAAGCGTGACCTGAAACTGCCTGTCGCTGCAGCAGGTCTTGGAATTCCGCAATATCTGTTCTCTACTTGGTTGAGAAACAAGAACCTTAAATACAGTGAATGGATAACCGCCCTGCGCATAGAAGAAGCAAAAAGAGTCTTGTTGGAACACCCCGACTGGACATCTGAGGCCGTTGCTGACCATTGCGGATTCAATAGCCGAGAGTACTTTCATCGTATCTTCCGTAGCAACATGGGCATGACGCCAGTTAGTTTCCAACAAAGTAACGGAATTTCCAACAGATAAGACATGAATACTTAACCATGAAAAAGAAAATCACAATAATCTGCATTCTATTCTCCCTATGCATCGGAATATGTTGGGGACAGAACCGTATTGTCGTGACAAAGGAAGGAGACATGCCACGCGCTGTCTCAGGTCACTTCGCGGGGATACAAAATGATACACTTGTCACTTGGGGAGGCTGTAACTTCCCTGACGTTCCATGTGCCGACGGCGGAAAGAAAGTTTTCTACCCCAAGGCCTACGGTGCCAGCGTAACAGTACCGGAGGGAACAGTGTTTGTGGGGGGGGCCTCACCCCTAACCCCTCTCCGAGGAGAGGGGGAAAGAGGGGTGCAAACCATTATCAGCACTTCCGAGGTATCTTTTCTCCCCTCCTCCCCGGGGGAGGGGCTGGGGAAGAGGGCTGGGTTCTCCCCTCTCCCCAAACTTCCCAAGCCCCTTGACAACTTTGCGGCTTGCTACGGAGCAGACAGGATATTTGTAGCGGGAGGTCAAAGCAATGGCGTGCCTAACCTTGATGTCTATGCCCTCGACTGGCCAGATGGAAAAGAGTGGTATAGCCTCACCCCTATCCCCTCTCCCGTGGGCGAGGGGAACTTTAATGGCAGACTGCAACCTTGCATGGCGGTGCAGAATGCGCCGGAGGGAAAAGCGTTGTTTATATTTGGAGGGTATAGACCCTCAGCCCCCTCCCTCGATCCCTCCCCCGAGGAGGAGGGAAGAGTTTTCCTGAAAGGGCTGAAACTTAACTTGAAGACATTGGAATGGCAAGAAACGGCACCAGCCATTGTCCTCCCCTCCTCCTCGGGGGAGGGGCAGGGGGAGGGGGCCGCTATTGTTGGCTCCTGCTGCGCTACATCGGGTTACAGCCACATTCTGTTCTTTGGCGGTGTGGATTATGATATCTTTCTCTCAGCCATTCAGGGGAAACAGGACAGTATGTATTTGCGGCACGAGCCCGCTTGGTACAAGTTCCGTAGCGATGTACTGGTGTATCATACCATTACCGATTCGTGGGCAATTCTCCCAGGAGACAGTGCTCTGGCACGTGCTGGAGCAGCTCTCACGCCCTTTCAAGATGGCTGGTTCTACAGCGGAGGTGAGACAATGCCGGGAATAAGGTCGGCACAGATTTCCCGCATCGAGATAAAACATGAGACACATTTCGGCCTTGCCAACTGGACGGTATTAGCACTATACCTGCTGGGCATGTTGGGAATGGGCATATACTTCATGCGCAGGGAAAAAGGAGCCGACGATTTCTTCAAGGGAGGCGGACGCATCCCATGGTGGGCTGCAGGTATCAGTATCTATGCCACCATGCTCAGCGCCATTACCTATATGGCTATCCCAGCCAAAGCATACGCCACCGACTGGACATACTACCCCATGCTTTGGATGATTCCGATAGTCAGTTTCCCCGTCATCTGGTATTACCTGCCCTATTTCCGTCGGCTTAAGGCTGCATCTGCCTACGCCATACTGGAGGAACGGTTCAATCTGGCCACCCGCTTGATGGCATCCACGCTGTTCTGCATCTTTATGGTAGCACGAATGGCGTTGGTGATGTATCTGCCCTCGTTGGCGCTGACCGCTGTGACGGGTATCGACATCTATCTGTGCATCATCCTTATGGGTTTGGTGACCATCATCTACTGCACCATGGGAGGCGTAGAAGCTGTTATCTGGGGCGACGTCATTCAAGGGTGCATCCTGGTGGGCGGTGCCATCTTTGCTGCCATTTATCTGTGGACTGGCACCGAGGGTAGTTTCTCGGGAGCTTGGCAACTGGCTGTTGACAACGATAAATTACGACTGTTTGTCTGGAGTTGGGACTACCGGTACGTTACCTTCTGGGTAGCTATCATAGGCGGAGGCATTGCCAACAATCTGATTTCGTACACCAGCGACCAGACCGTCATTCAGCGATATATGACCACCAAGGACGAGAAGAGTGCCGGACGTAGCATCCTGACGAATGGCTTCATGAGTGTCTTTATCTCGGTAGCCTTCTATTTCATAGGAACAGGCCTCTACACTTTCTATAAAACCCACCCCCAGAGTCTGGACATCACCATGCAGCAGGGCGACGCCATCTTCCCCTTCTTTATGATGAGTCAGATGCCGGCCGGTATAGCGGGACTGCTCATCGCTGCTATCTTTGCAGCCACCATGAGCACCATCTCCAGCAATATCAATAGCCTGAGCACAGCCTTCAGCGTGGACTTCATACAGCGTTTCCGTCCTAGTATCAAGGATTCAGCCCTGCTACGTGTAGCCCGATGGACCTGCATTGCAAGTGGTCTGATGGGCTTAGGCATCGCACTGCTGATGGCAACGTGGAACATAGCCTCGCTGCTGGATTATTTCAATACCATCCTTGGCTTGCTGACCAGTGGATTGGGAGGCCTGTTCGTAATGGCCGTCTTCTTCCCGCGCATCAAGGGTGGTGCTGCCCTCACAGGCTTCATCATAGGAGAACTGGTTGTCTTCCTGATGTTCCTATACACGGATGTCAACTTCTTCCTCTTTGGTGCCATTGGAATAGTGGTAAGTGTCATCGTCGCATTAGCAGTAAGCCCCCTCCCCGCTCCCCCTTTGGGGGAGAGTCGCAAACTCCATAAAAAACAATGATATTCAATAGAAACAAAGCTAATTACTGTTATTCTGATCCAGTCTTGTATCCTATACTAAAGGAACATGCCAAAAGGATGAAAGAATATCCTACAGATGCAGAACGTCTGTTGTGGTTACACCTTCAAAAAAGCAAACTAGGGTTACCTTTCAGAAGACAATATATAATCGTTGACAATATTGCTGATTTTGTTTGTCTCCCTGCCCGTTTAGTGATTGAGATATATGGTGGCTACCACGATGATATTCGACAACAATATCATGATCAAGCAAGGACCAATGAAATAGAAAAGTTAGGGTTTAACGTCATAAGATTTACGAACGAAGATATATTCACAAGATTAGACGAAGTTATAGATATGATCAAAAACAAAATAACATGAAAACAATGAAACAAACCAGTTACAGCACTCCCCCAAAGGGCAATCGTGCGTTATGCGTTCAAACGATTGGGGAGCTTCGCGACGGTGGGCAAAAGCAGGGAGGGGGCCTTAAAGCCTTGGCCGCTCAGTACAAGAGCGAACTGCTGGACAGGGTGATGCCCTTCTGGATGCAGAACAGTATAGATAAGGAGTATGGTGGTTACTTCACCTGCATAGAACGTGATGGAGAGGTGTACGACACCGACAAGTTCATCTGGCTGCAAGGCCGTGAGGTGTGGATGCTGGCTACCCTATATAATAAGGTAGAGAAAAAGCAGGAATGGCTGGATGCAGCTATTCAAGGTGCCGAGTTCCTGAAGAAGTACGGGCATGACGGTCAGTTGAACTGGTACTTCTCGCTGGACCGACAGGGACGCCCCTTAGTAGAACCTTATAACATCTTCTCCTACACCTTTGCCGTCATCGCCTTCGGGCAATTGTACAAGGCAACGGGCAACGAGGAGTATGCTGACATAGCCAAGAAAACCTTTGACATCGTACTCGCCAAGCGCAACAACCCAAAAGGCAAGTGGAACAAGGCAGTTACAGCACTCCCCCAAGGTTCTCACTCCCCCAAAGGGGGAGCCGGAGGGGGCCTGAGCGGGGAGGGGGCTTCAGGAGCACGTGCC
>JAIKYE010000100.1 GCA_024683455.1 Bacteroidaceae bacterium | reverse complement strand
AAAATGTCTTGTGCTACCATTACACCATAGCCCAATCCTATCCCAATCTTTTTCAGATTGCGGGTGCAAATGTACAACAAAAAGTGAAAAGTAAAAAGTGAAAAATGAAAAATTATTCCTTTCTTCTCACTTTTTTATTTTGCAATCAGCAAAAAGTACTTTTTCTTGCCTTGCTGAGCCAAAATGTATTTGTTATCAAGGAGGTCTGCGGTGGTGATAGCCTTGTTAGGATCATCCAGTTTTTCTTTGTTTATAGAAACGCCGCCACCCTGAGTAAGTTTGCGCATTTCGCCTTTTGAAGCAAAGCAAGCTGTGTGCTCTGCCAAGAGATCAATAGCCTTTACGCCTTCGCCTTCCAACAGAGAACGACTTATCTCAAACTGTGGAACACCAGAGAAGACATCCAACAGGGTCTGCTCGTCTAATTTTGTAAGGTTTTCCTTGGTGGCCTTTCCAAAGAGGATATTGCTGGCCTCCAATGCCAGTTCGTAATCCTCGCGACTGTGTACAAGAACGGTGACTTCCTCGGCCAAACGTTTCTGAAGAACACGACGACCAGGATCCTGACGATGCTCCTCAATAAGAGCGTCAATGGTAGCCTTATCCAACGATGTGAATATCTTTATGTAGCGCTCTGCATCCTCATCGGCAACGTTTAGCCAGAACTGATAGAAGGTGTAGGGGCTGGTACGGTTACGATCGAGCCAGATATTGCCCTTCTCGGTCTTGCCAAACTTCTTTCCGTCGGCTTTTGTAATCAGAGGGCAGGTGAGGGCAAAAGCTTCCTTGTCAGCACCCAATTTACGGCGTATCAATTCTGTACCGGTGGTGATATTACCCCACTGGTCACTACCGCCCATCTGAAGTTTGCAGTTCTTGGTTTCATAGAGGTGCAAGAAATCATAGCCTTGTAGGAGCTGGTAGGTAAATTCTGTAAAGGACATACCATCCTGAGCCTCACCGTTAAGGCGACGCTTGACACTGTCTTTTGCCATCATGTAGTTAACAGTGATGCATTTACCTATTTCGCGAGCAAATTCCAAGAATGTAAAATCCTTCATCCAGTCATAGTTGTTAACCAATTCGGCTGCATTAGGTGCGTCGCTGTTGAAGTCTAGAAAACGGCTCAACTGAGCCTTGATACATTCTACGTTGTGGCGCAGGGTTTCCTCGTTCAAAAGGTTGCGCTCTTGGCTTTTTCCGCTGGGATCGCCAATCATACCAGTGGCACCACCTACAAGAGCCAAAGGCTTATGTCCAGCCTGCTGCAGATGACGCAACATCATTACACCACAAAGGTGACCAATATGCAAGCTGTCTGCGGTAGGGTCAATACCTACGTATGCAGTAACGGTTTCTTTCTCGAAAAGTTCTTCTGTTCCGGGCATCATTTGGTGAATCATGCCCCTCCATTTAAGTTCCTCTACAAAATTCATATAAATTATTATTTTTTGCGCGGCAAAATTACACTTTATCTTTTGAACAACCAAATTTTTACAGATGAAAACGTGCAAAACTGTTAAATTATCTTAAACGGAAGAGGAAACTTACCCTTTTTTCGCAATATAGTTATATTTTTGCTCTCGGATTGTCTCCTTAAATGGGCGAAGTGTGCAAAAACGTTAATAAACACTAAACAATATATCGATATAAACTGTTATGAAAAGAAAACTGTTTCAAATTCTCCTGATGGGGGCCGTAACGGTCTCTTTAGGAATGTTTGTATCTTGTAAGGATACAAGTGGAGATTGGTACAACGAGTTAAATAGCAAGTTTGCTGACAATGCTACTCTCCAGGAGGTTGTTAATAAGCACAATCAAGACATCAACTATCTGAAAGGCTTGATTGAAGACCTGCAGGGTCAGGTTGGTAAGTGCGAGTGTGACAAAAACTTGATGGCACAGCTTAAGCAGCTCATGAACGATATGAATTCTGCAAATATTGGTGCAGAAGATTTGAAGAACATGAAGGAGCTTCTGAATCTGATTACCAAAAATTACACTACTATCAACGAGTTTATTACTAATATTGGTGTTAGCAAGGAACAGTTAAATGCTGCTTTGGATTCTTTGAAGAAGGCTATGGTGACTGAGTACGACCTTGACAGTGTTAAGGTTATGGAGGAAAGACTTATTTCTGCCCTCAACTTGGCTCAGGATGCTGGCAAGCGTTTGGATAAGATTGAGCCTGTAGTAAACGAAGTCAAGAAGATTGCTGGTGACGCAGACTCTCTGTCTAAGGACAACAAGGAGCGTATCGCAGAAATAAACAAGAAGATTTCCGACATGGGTGATCGTCTGCAGTTGATGAGCGACTCTCTGTTGCATGCTTACAAGACAGCTGACAGCCTTTGCGTTATAACAGCAGCTAACGAGTTGGCTATCGAGAAGCTGGATTCTACTGTTAAGGATCACAAGGCATCTCTTGACAAACTGAAGGAGCAGGTACCTGAGTTGTATAATAAGGTTGATAGCTTAGGTAATGAAATAGAGAACTTAAAGCCTGAAATTACCAAGCTTTATACTTATGCTGATGCAAACTTGGAGAAGGCAAAGGCTTACACAGATTTGGAGATTGCCCTCTTGCGTGCTGATCTTAATGGTGTAAACGTTGATATTGATGCACTTCGTAAGGAGCTCGGCGACAGCATCTTCAACCTTCGCGAGGATTTGAACGACTCCATCGCTAAGTTGAACGAACGTATTGCAGAGAATACTCTCAAGATTGGTGAGGTTGACAAGAAGTTGGACAGCATTGCAAATGACTTCAAGGATTCACTCGCAGCCCTGAGAGCAGACCTTTCTGATCTCGCTGATCGCGTAAAGAAGAACGAGGAGGATATCGCCGAGTTGTTTGGTGAGTTGAATCTCCTGAAGGAAAATCTGAAGAGACAGGTAACTGGTATTATTGTAGAGGGAACATATAATCCTGCATTTGGTTCTATTCGCCTTCCTGCAAACATTCAGTCTAATGTTCTTATTGCATACTATGGCAATGCTTATAACGAGGTTTATTTCCCCACACACCGCACAGCTAACTATGTGGACGATTCTAAGGCCTTGACAGCAAAGGACTTTGAAATGATTGGTGGCGAAGATGCACTTCACTTTAACGCAGGTGACGTCATCATGCAGAATGAAGACCATAACGCAGGTACGCTGTATTTGCGCGTTAACCCCAATACTGTTGATTTCTCAAACCTTGAGTTCAGTATTGTAAACACTTTGGATGATCCCTCTTACATTAAGTTGAGTGGCTTGCAGCACAGCAATAGAGTTTTGCAGTTTGGTGTTACCCGTGCTGCTAATTCTGACAATGGCTTCTATGAGGCATTTGCTACCTTGGACAAGAATGACATTGACAAGGTACAGAAGATCAACTTCAATACGGCAAGCATGAAGGATGCCATTACTGAAATCATGAAGAAGGGAACTTCTGCTGATCCTAAGAAGATTGCAACAGATTTGGCAGAGGTAGTAAAGGGGCTCAGAATTGACGCTAATGCTGTTAAGTGTGAGTGGCAGGATTCTGTTAAGGAAGGTGAGACAGCAGAGAAGCATGCAGTTTATTCAGAGTCAAACTTGGCTGCTACTGCACTTAAGCCATTCTCACTGCAGACATTGAAGGGTATGGAGCCCATTAAGAATGCTCCTGGCTATACCAAAATCATGAAGTTCATTGATAAGACTACCAATAAGATCAAGAATGAAATCCATGCAGTTGTTAAGAATGCTAAGGGACAGCCTGTAGTAGCAAAGATCTCTGGTCTGACAATTAAGAAGATTAAGGATCTGAATGGAACATTCCTTATTGATAAGAATATTACCATTTCTGGTTTGTCATATCAGTTGGATCTTGATGAGAATGTAGAAGTTCCTATTAATTTCACAGAGACAATTGATTTTGGTACTATATCTGCTGAGGTTCCCAGCTTGACTATTACTGGTTCTAATACTGCAGCAATTACAGTTCCCGTTATGGATGGCGGTTCTCAAGTAGGTTCCGTTACTATTCCTATAGGTGATGTGAAAATTTCAGCTACTTCTCAAACAAATGTGGTTAATGTTACCATTGGCGAAAAGACAATTACTGTAAATAAGAAAGTACCAACAAATATTAAGTTGAGTAAGCTCATCACTCTGGAAGACAAGACTATTCCTGTTAGCATCGATATCACCGATACAATTAATGAGATTTGGGGCGATGTTCAGAGTACTGTTAACCCAACTCTTGATCAGGTAGAGGACATTGTTAAGGATTTCAATACCTTGATTAATAAATTGGATGAATATGAGACAAGCCTTAACAACAAGGTCCAGAATTACATGGATGAGGTTTCTTCTTATATAACAAAGATTAATAATAAGTTTGTCAGCTTCGTCAATAACTTCAACGAACGTTTGCAGCCAGTTCTGATTGCAAGCGATGGTCAGGGTGCTAAGTTGCTTAGTGAGGCAGAGAGTCGTCCTACAGTATTGGGTGGCGACATTAGCTTCGTTCCTACAACATGGACACTGGAGTTGGCTGTTCCTCTGGCAAAGAAGCATATCGCCGTAACAAACGTTATTAACGGTGAGAAGTCTGCAAAGGGTGGCGATGCTACTTGTAAGTCTGAGTTGGACCGTGTTAATGGTTCTCCCACTCTGAATACTATCCTTGATGGTGACATTCGTCGTGCATATGCTACAGGTTTGAAGTCTGGTTATGTATATGAGGTTGCATACTCTGCTCTTGACTTCCATGGTAAGATTGCTGCCAGAAAGTATTACATCAAGATTAAGTAAGTGAATTTCCGTAGGACTCTAAAATTTGATTAGAAATGAAGTTCAAGAAATTATTATATACCGTATTGTTGTCTGCCGGATGCTTAACAGCATCTGCGCAGGCACCAGAAACGGTGACCATTGATGCGTTCAACCCTCATTGGTTTGTTCAGGCTCAGGCAGGTGCTCAGTACACCTTAGGTGAGATTTGTTTTGGTGATTTGATCAGTCCCAATGTTCAGGTTGCTGGTGGCTATCAGTTTACTCCCGTATGGGGTTTGCGTTTGGCCGTTAATGCATGGCAGAGCAAGGGTGGCGTAACATTGCTTGAGACTGGTAATACATACAAGTGGAAGTGGAACTACGTAGCTCCTTCTGTAGATGTAACTTGCGATTTGGTAAACCTGATTGCTGGTTACAAGGCAGACAGAGTCTTTAATTGCGGTGTTTTAGCTGGCGTTGGTGCGAACATCTTCTTCAGCAATGGGGAGGCAATCGATGCTAATGCACAGATTGGCAAGGGCTTGTTCCTGAAAAACCTTTGGGACGGTACCGTTCCTCGTTTTATGGGCCGCTTTGGTGCTTATGCAGACTTCCGTATTTCAAGACGAGTTTCATTGGGCTTGGAAGTTAATGCAAATACCACCAGTGATTTGTATAACTCTAAGGATGCTTCTAATTTGGATTGGTACTTTAATGCTTTGGCTGGTGTAAAGGTAAGACTGGGTCAGCCTACAAAGAAGGTTGAGAAGAAGCGTTGCTGTCACGAGAAGGTGGTTGAGAAGGTGGTTGAGAAGATTGTTGAGAAACCCGTAGAAAAGATAGTATATCGTGATAGAGAGGTCGTAAAGCGTGAGCCTTTGCGCAAAGACATTTTCTTTACTATCAGCAACACTAACGTTTCTCGTGCAGAGTTGCCCAAGGTTGAGGATATTGCTGCATACTTGAACAAGTATCCTGAATCTAAGGTTGTTATTACTGGTTATGCTGACAAGGGTACAGGTAATACTAAGATTAATGAGAAGCTTGCAAAGAAGCGTTCTGAGATTGTTGCAGATCTGCTTACAAGCAAATTTGGTATTGCGTCAAGTCGTATCACTATTGATTCTAAGGGTGATACAGTTCAGCCATTTGAGCAGAACGATTTGAACCGTGTTAGTATTTGTATTGCCGAGTAATCGGATTATAATCAGCTAAATGATAAGCCGTCCTTGTTCTTGGTGACATACCAGGGACAAGGATGCTTACCTTTATATATATGAGAAGATTAGTTTTCTTGTTCGGCCTTTTAACTGTGATATTTTCTAATGTAATGGCACAGTTTAATGGTGATGGCTTTTATCGTGTTCAGAATTATGGAACTCAACGGTATTTATACATTACAGAATATACGGGTTCTTATGATATGAAACGCGATATTGGCGACTTTGGCGCGTTACAGTTGTCAATCGGACAAGAAAAAACCATCTCTGACCCCTCCTGTATCCTGTATATTAAACAATACGGCTCGCAGATTGATATTCAAGGGCAAGGTGTGGGTATTTACCAATTTGTAAGCCGATATGTAGATTTACATAGTGTTACAAGCGGAGCTTTTAAAGGTACCTATACTGTAAGCGCGACAGAGTCTGGAGTAACCAAGTATTTGGACGACGAGGAGACAAGTCGTGACATACCAGACGGTGTTGTTGGAACCAACAGAAGTTCGCCATATAGAAATTGGCTCATTCACCCAGTAAATAGTAACGATAGCAAGAATTATTTCGGTATTACCCCACTGCTCTCCGCTAATGGGAAATACTACTACCCGTTTTATGCAGGGTTTCCTTTTCAAGCAGCCTCTACTGGTATGAAGATATACACAGTAGTAAAGTACGATTTAAAATTAGGATATGCCGTATTAAATGAGATTACCGGAGTTGTTCCCTCTAGTACGCCCGTACTTATAGAATGTTCCTCGGATAATCCTTCAGACAATAGACTGAATCTGGTAGAATCTTCTGCAGCTCCGCTTTCAAGCCGAATGTTGGGCGTTATGTTCAGTAATTATGAACGTAGAAACAAATCTACTTATGCTATTACTGCATACAATGAAGCCAAAATGCGTGTGCTTGGCTTAACCAGTGAGGGTAAGTTAGGCTTTACCACAAACACTCAATACTTGAAACAAATACAGGGTACATGTTACTTACCGTCCAATACTTCGTATTTGTATGTTCCTGAAGGCAGCCCGAGTGAACTGACTATTATAACCGAAGACGAATATAACGAAATTATGGCCAATCAGTATTATACCATTACTTATATGATAGATGGTATAGTCTATAATACTGAGAAGATAAAGTATGGCCAGCCCATAAATGCAGACAATCCAACCCGTGAAGGCTATACATTTAGTGGATGGCAGGGACTTCCTGACAAGATGCCAGATCACGACATCACTGTAACAGGAACTTTTACGGGTATAAAATACAACATCACATACAAACTTGAAGGCTCTGTTTATCAAGTTGTTTCTGTTCCTTGCGGAAGTACCATACCACCTCTTGAAATGACGAAGGAGGGTTATGTGTTTAGCGGATGGCAAGGACTTCCTGATACAATGCCTTCTCATGACATTACCGTTACGGGTTACTTTACCATAGGCACTTATAAACTTATATACGTCATAGATGGCGTAGAATACCAGACGCAAACTTATAAATACGGAGATACGACAACACCGCTTGACAGTCCTTCTCGTGATGGATACACCTTCAGTGGTTGGAGTGCAATACCCTCAACTATGCCAGGACATGATGTTACCGTTACAGGCAGTTTCTCTCCTCTCGTTTATACCATTACTTATATGATAGATGGTGAGCAGTTCGATCAGCAGCAAGTTCCGTGCGGACAAACAATAAGCTCACCAATTCCGCCAGAAAGAGAAGGATATCATTTCAAGGAATGGAAAGGTTTACCTTCTGTTATGACTGCCGGTAATTTGACGGTAACAGCTGTTTATGAGCCTAATATGTACAATGTAACATATGTGGTGGATGGCGAGACGTATAAGATTGTCCAAGTGGCATATGGAACAGTCTTTACACCTATTGCTTTTCCTGTAAAGGAGGGATATAAATTTAGCGGATGGAGCCAAATTCCGGAAACTATGCCGGCAAGTGATATTACGCTAACGGGAACATTCTCTATAGGCACCTACAAGCTCCAATATGTTATTAATGGTGCAGGATATAAAGATTATGTATATTTCTCGCGAGACTATAAGTTTGGTCAGTCCATTACACCTTATAATCGGACTCCGTCGGCAATAGCAGGTTATACATTCTCCGGGTGGGGTGAAGTGCCTTCTACTATGCCAGGACACGATGTAAATGTTTATGGAACCTACAAGGGCAATGATTACACTATCACCTACATGGTTGATGGTTCTGAATACAAAAAGATTACAGTAGCCTGTGGTGATTTTATTCCTGAGGTAGTACCCGCAAAGACAGGTTACACCTTTAACGGTTGGAAGAACCTACCTGCTGTTATGCCTGCAGGTAATATTACCGTTACGGCTCAGTTTACTGTCAATTCCTATTTGCTGAAATATGTGTTAGTAATTGGTGAAAAAGGTGGAACACAGCTCTTCCGTACTAACAGATTGGCATATGGAGAAGCTGTAACCGCCCTTGCGTCTGCGCCTTCTCTCGTAGGATATACATTTATTGGCTGGGAGACGTTGCCTGCAACTATGCCCGCTTCTAATGTTATCGTTCGCGGTAGATATAGGGCTAATACTTATAAAGTCAATTACTATGTAGCAGATAAGATGGTTCATCAGCAGGAAGTTTCTTACGGAGACTCTATCCCTGCATATACATATAGTATAGGCGAATTGGAAGTAACGGATGCAGATTGGCAAGGTGCAAAGTACATCACAATGCCTGCCAAGGATGTTACATATACTTGCCCTTTGGATATCATAGATGGTATATCTAATGAAGGATTAAAGGCGAATAGAGAAGAATCTGCGGGAGTTATTTGCGATCTCACTGGTAAATGTGTTTTTGCTATGAAGCCCAAGAATATTTATATCGTGAACGGTAAGAAGATATTAAAACGATAATAATTAGAGTTAAATATGTTGAAGGTGAAAAGATTACTGGTTCTATTAGGACTTTCTGTAACACTTTGTGTCTCTGCTCAGGACTATTTCAACCATATGGATTTTGGCGTCAATGTATCCAGCACGGGTATAGGTGCTGATATAGCCATGCCTGTAGGTAATTACGTGCGTCTTCGTACAGGTTTTACCTATATGCCCAAGTTTACTGTCAAAAGTGATTTTGATGTAAAATTCATGGGAAAAGTTTCAGATGAGAAGCTACAGAAGATGAAGGATATGATGGAGAACTTCACAGGGCAGGTTATGCAGGAAAATGTTGACATGCTTATGTCTCCTAAATGTACCAATTTCAAATTCCTTGTGGATGTCTTCCCTATTCCAGGAAATAAGCATTGGAGTGTAACTGCAGGTTTCTATGCTGGTCCTTCGCGCATTGGCGAAGCGGAGAACGACGAATCTGCCATCCCAACCCTTTCTGCCGTAAATATGTATAATGCCATGTATTTAAAGGCATATAAGGGTGATAATATTGCACCCATCGAAGGCGCTTCGATTATTCCACCACAGTATTATGACAAATTTGTAGAGATTGGTATGATGGGTATGCCTCTTGGAAAGTTTTCCGATGGTAGCAAGGCTGTGATGATACCTAATAAGAATTATATGGCAAAGGCAACCATGGAGGTTAGTAAGTTTCGTCCTTACGTTGGATTAGGCTATAACACAACTCTGTCAAGGGACGGGAAATGGAAATTGACGGTAGATGCCGGTGCACTCTTTTGGGGAGGAAATCCACATATATATGTAGATAATGTATATAAAGTAAGCAGCGATCCTGACGATTGTCCTATGACCACTTGGAATAATGAAGAAGGATCGTGGGAAGATATTCAGCCGACCCGCATAGACCTTACCCGTGATGTTTCTGAAATTCCTGGGAAAGTGGGTGATATGGTTAATACCGTAAAGAAGTTCAAGTGTTGGCCTGTGGTGAGCGTAACATTCTCACACAAGCTCTTTTAATAAACAAATAACCCCGCGAATTTCGCGGGGCTTTTTGTCTTTATGTAAAGGAGGGCTTATTTTACTTCCCAAATATCATTGGTTTCAAGTAGTTCGGCAAAGTTGTGATATTTCTTCTGAGCCTTTACCTCCTCAATCTGGGCAGTTACGCAGTCGTCATAGGTAGGTGCTTCTACATCGCGGATTACACCTAAGGCAACTGGCCATTCCATTTCGGCAAGTTTAAGTTGAAGGGTATTATCCTCGCACTTGGCGTCGTGAACTAACACGTCGGCTTCTGTATAACCATCCTCTCCTAACTTTACAGCCTTTACGCTGAAACCGTCCTGAACAATACCATATTCGTTATTCTCACCGAAAAGCATTTTTTCTCCGTGTTTCAGATAGATAGCATTCTTGGTACGACCGGCTTTGTCATATACGGCATCGTGTGTGCCATTGTTAAAGATAACACAGTTTTGTAGAATCTCGCAAACGCTGGCTCCCTTATGCTCATATGCGGCCTTCAGGACCTCGATAGTGCCAGGTGCATCTGTTGCTACGGCGCGGGCAAAGAAATGACCTCTGGCGCCGAAGCAGAGCTCTGCAGGGCGGAATGGATCTTCTACTGTACCATAGGGAGATGATTTGCTGACAAAGCCTCTGGGAGAGGTTGGGCTGTATTGACCCTTTGTCAGACCATAGATTCGATTGTTCAGCAGAATCATGTTTAGATTAATGTTTCTGCGGTTTGCGTGTATAAAGTGGTTACCGCCAATGGCTAGACCATCACCATCACCGCTCACTTGCCAAACGGTCAGGTCGGGATTAGCAATCTTGGCACCCGTAGCAATGGCGGCAGCACGACCGTGAATTGTGTTCATGCCGTATGTTGCCATATAGTGAGGCAGACGGCTGGAGCAACCGATACCAGAAATAACGGCCGTATTCCATGGGTCAACACCTATTTCTGCCATTGCCTTATGTAGTGAAGCTAAAAAGAAGTGGTCGCCGCATCCAGGACACCAACGTGGCTGTCCTTTCTTGAAATCATTCTGAGTATATGCCATAATGTATGTCCTTTCTTTATTTGTTCAACAATTTTGTAAAATTCTCAACTAGCTCAGCAACAACAAAGGGTTGACCCTTAACTTGGTTAAACTGGTAGGGAACAAAACCGTCCACCTTCATGCGTAGCCAGCCGGCCAACTGACCCATATTCTGCTCAGCAACAACAACCTTGGGGTACTTCTTCAATACTTCTGCGGTGTTCTTGGGTAATGGGTTGATGAACTTAAAGTGAGCCAAAGCTACCTTCTTGCCCATAGCACGCATTTCGTCCATTGCTGCGTGAAGGTGGCCAAATGTACCACCGAAACCTACAATCAGAAGGTCGGCATCATCCTTGTCGCCCAGTACCTCCAAATCAGGAACCTGAATAGCATCTATCTTAGCTTGACGCTTACGAGTCATTAAGTCATGGTTCTCTGGGTTTGTGCTGATGGCACCAGTTTTGTCATCCTTCTCCAGTCCACCTAAGATATGCTCAAATCCCTGACGACCAGGAACAGCCCAGTAACGTGTGCCGTTTCCTGCACGCATATATGGCGTCCATGTACCCTTCAACTCCTCTGGAACGTATGGAGGATTGATGGCAGGATATTCTGTCAGGTTAGGTAGTTTGAAAGCACCAGAACCATTGGCCACGTAGGCATCCGTCATTAGGATAACGGGTGTCATATGCTCTAAAGCCATCTTGCAAGCAGCATAGGCTGCATCAAAGCAATCTGTAGGACTTGCTGCAGCAATCACAGGCATGGGACTTTCACCATTACGACCAAAGAGAGCTTGAAGCAAGTCGGTCTGCTCGCTCTTGGTGGGAAGACCTGTAGCAGGACCGCCACGTTGTACGTCCAACACCACTAAAGGAAGTTCCATGATAACAGCCAAGTTCATAGCTTCGCTCTTTAGGCAGATACCTGGGCCACTTGTACTTGTAACAGCCAATGCACCAGCAAAAGAAGCGCCCAGTGCAGAAGCACAGCCGCTGATTTCATCTTCGCACTGAACGGTTGTCACGCCCAAACTCTTATGTTTTGAAAGTTCGTGCAACACATCAGTGGCAGGGGTGATGGGGTAGGAGCCTAAATAAAGCTTCAATCCAGCCTTCTCTGCAGCTGCAATAAATCCGTATGCGGTAGCTTTGTTACCAGTAATGTCCATATAGCGTCCGGGCACCTTATTCTTTGTTTCTATGCGATAGACGTTAGCTACGCTGCTATGTGTATTGTGTCCGTAGTCATATCCAGCCTGAATAACCTTAATGTTTGCTTCTGCAATGCCGGGCTTCTTGGCAAATTTCTCTTTCAAGAAGTTAAAGGCAACATCCAAGTCGCGGTCAAAGAGCCAGCATACCAAACCTAACGCAAACATATTGCGGCATTTAAGCATACTCTTTACATCCATTCCGCTTTCTGCCAGACAATCTTTAACCATGGTGGTCAGGGGGCATGCAATCACGCGATCGGGGTCGATGCCCATCTCGTTCAGATAGTCTTCTGTCTTAAACTGGGCCTTCTCCAAATCCTTGGGACCGAAGCTGTCTGTATCAATAATAATTGCAGCATCGGATTTCGCGAATTTGTACTGTGTTTTCAGGGCTGCGGCATTCATTGCCACCAAAACATCACACTGGTCTCCAGGGGTGAATACCTGATCTGCGCCAATATGAACTTGAAAACCACTTACACCCGTCAGTGAACCCTGCGGGGCACGGATGTCTGCAGGATAGTCGGGGAATGTACTGATACTGTTACCAACGGTAGCAGAAACGGTAGAGAAGATATTTCCAGCCAACTGCATACCATCGCCAGAGTCGCCAGAGAATCTTACTACTACAGATTCTTTTTCCTTAATCTCCATGTTAGTCTTATTTTTGATTCCTAAATTTTCACTATAAAAAAAGTACCCCCGCCGGGAATCGAACCCGGATCGACGGTTTAGGAAACCGTTGTTCTATCCATTGAACTACAGGGGCATCTCGCTTTGTGGGTGCAAAGTTACAAATAAGCAAGCAAAGAACCAAGGGAAAAAATGTTTTTCTTTGCACTTTCGGACGGGAGGAAGTCCGGTTTAGTTAAACCAGAGGCTAAAGGAATATTTTGCACTCCAAAACAAAAAAAAAGGGCTGTATAAATACAGCCCTCTGCATTAGATTTTTCAAGCTATGGTCATGCATCGCTTGTTTGCACATGGCAAATGTAAGACGATATTCTGCAGCGGAGAAATATATTCGACGAATTCGTAGATTTTACAGACGAACCATCACTTTTTGCCTTTTATGCATTTCCGACAGAATTTCCTATTGGCATGCCCTTAGCTTGTGGAGTTCTTTTGAAGCTGATATTGTTTTGTAGTATCTGTCCTGGGTTGATTAGAGGGAGTATTTGTTTGGGTATTCCTGCTTCTTCCGTGCGTATGGCTAGAATACCACGGGCTGCGCCAATGGTCATATCAGCAATATGCTGTACCAATCCTACGGGCAGAACCCATTGGTCGCCATTCAGATCGTACATAGCGCTCCAGCCTTCTCTGGCGAACTCAAAGACTGTCTGTACGCCCAAAATCAACTGTGTAATGTCATTTTTTTTGTATTCAAAGTTTGTAACACATCTAACAACGCGTTTTTCTGTGTCACAGTTAAACTGCAATTGATTGTTTACCTGAAGTTCACCTTCGGGCCATTGTTTAGAAAGGTTTACAAATTGCAGTTCCTGTACGTCAACCAGTCTGAACTGAATTTGAATCTGTTTTTGTTGTTCCATATTGTTATATTATATTATTATTAATCATTATTAAAGTTTAAGGCTTAAAGACTATTTATGTGTCTTTATTGTCATCGCATTCAAGTAGTAAAATCGGTTTTTGCTATTGTTTCTCTTACCTGGAGTCACAATTATGGTGATTTTCCCGTCGTCTGTTGGTCTCACATTCTTTATAAGAGCCGTGTGGCTTGTATTATTGGCTGCTTCCACACCGTCTGTGTATTGTTTGTCCCCTTGAAGGATAAACTCTGTTTCTCGCCAATCTTGACAGTCCTGTCTTGATGAAAAGATGGTGAAGTCGTATTTCAGGTCAGGATTCAAGTGTCCCAAGGTAATGGTGCAGGAGGCCTTGGGCTTTTGGCTACCGAAACGTTCTGCTGCATATCCCCACATACACGTTTTTGAAACGCCTGCAGGCATTAGCATGTTTGTCGTAGTATAGGTGGGGCCATTTGTATTGGTTCCTATAAAAGCATTGGAATGAGTTAGGGTAATGCCCGTTACATTCTTGTTGGTATCTGTAATCCAGGTAAAGGTACGCATAGCTGGTGTTATCGTGTTCCAGTCGCTGCTCTCGATTCTTTTTTCTGCAAAGTTTAGCTTGATAAGACCTGAAGGTACAATATCGTTCAGAGCCGAGAAGCCTTCGCGGTCCAAATTCGTAACTTCGTAGGGGTTCAGAATGGCAGCATGAGCGGACACCTGACAAGCATGAGCGGCAGCTTTGTCAACGCCGTCCGGTTTGTAGTTCAGCCCTACGGATGAGATACCTGTAAGTGTTTCTAACCATGTACAAGCTGCGGTATAGCGACCGATTTTTAGGTCCAGATGATAACCGTCGCGATTCATATTATCACCCAAGTAGGTTGTACGCGCATTCTGGATGGCTGTGCCACAGGGGACATTAAAGGAGAATTCTGGGTGCATAATCTGTGTCCATTGAACAGCATATCGGATGCTGTCATACATCACATCCTGTTTACGGCTGTAGTTTGCAAAGCCGCTGTGATTAGAGTCCTTAGCATAGGCCCACGTCATATGCCAGCCATAACGTACATCCTGTCCTGTCTTTATGCTATCGGTATATTGGATAAGTTGGGACAGAAAAGGCTCATAGGTTGTTGTTAATCCGCTGTAGTGGCTTGCTTGTTGGAAACAGATAAAGTCCCACTGTTCGTCAGTTATGATAGGGGGTAGCAATGCATGTGTTGTATTTGTGCGGACACCGTTTACCACTTTACGATATTCATAAACATCATGCTCTTGGGTCAAGTCTGTCCAATGTTGTTCTAGGCTTTGCCCGCCCTTGTAGGCATTACCAATAATCATGTGGACACCTACCTCTTTTGCCAACTCATACAGATATTGTTCCACTCCGTCTTGTGAGAAACTGTTGCCTATTGTCAGCAGTCTTATGGTATCCTTTCTCGTCGGCTCCGTTATTATCTCCTCCTGTGCTTTGGCGTACAGAGTAGAGAGAACAGCCATTATAAACAGAAAGCGTTTCATCCTTTTCAATTTTTGTTGACTGCAAAGTTACGAATAAGCGAGAGATAAATGAAATAAAAAATCGTTTTATTTCTTTATCCGAGCGAAAGTAAGTTGGAGAAAAGACTCTCAAAGTTACGAATAAGCGAGAGATAAATGAAATAAAAAATCATTTTATTTCTTTATCCGAGCGAAAGTAAGTTGGAGAAAAGACTCTTGTTTTTTCTATTTAGTTGACAAGTTGACAGATATAAACAAACAACGTGTTTACTTGTCAACTTGTCAACAATTAATCATTTCTCTATTTGATTTATAGCAAAGTTATAAGCACCTAAGTTGATGGCTTTACTGGCTCCTAACTCAGAAACCATAATGGCAACCTTACGTTGAGCTTGGTACAGCACCTTCTTGTCGGTGTGGGGCACATTTACAAAGACATCCTTATCCTCAAGGAAGGCTTTCCGTTGTTCAGGATCTTCAAAGTTGTAAACTTCGGACTGGAGTGTTGGGAGTAGATTGCCTGTAAAGGTTCCTGCAGGACGGGCAAACTCTTCCATCATGCCGGGAAGAATCCACTTGGAATTTGCTGATACGCCACCGCCGATAACAACAATACCGTCCACGATATTCAATACATTTACCAGAGCGGCAGCTGTTACCTGACCTAACTGACGGAAGCTTTCCTGAGCGGCCTTCATGTTACCAGGACGGGTACCGTTGGCAATCTCGCCGATATCCTTGGGAGTAAGGTCGCCAATCTCCTCATGAGACATCTCGGCATATACACGACGTACGGCACGGATGCTGACACTCTCCTCTGCAATCACAAAGGGGTACATTCCGTTGCGCATACACCACACATCACCGCCGCAACCATTGTCGCCTGTCAGCAAAACCTTATCTATTACCACGCCGCAACCGAATCCAGTTCCCAGCGTTACACCTATCATATTCTTGTAGCGTCGCTTGCAGCCTGCCTCCTCCAAAGCTTTGTTTACGCGTGGAAGAGCTCCAGCTAAAGCTTCTCCATAGGCAAACAGATTACCGTCGTTATTCACAAAAACGGGAATGCCGAATACACTTTCCAAGTAGGGGCCCAAGGGTACGCCGCCACGGAAAGACGGGAAATTGGGTAGGTCACCAATCACACCGTGCTCATAGTCGGCAGGACCAGGGAATGCAAAGCTGATGGCCACGGGCTCTACGTCCAGTTTCTCCTTAATGGTGGTGAATCCCTGAACCAAAGTTGCCAGACAGCCCTCGGTATCGGTCGTTACGGCCTTTAAGCGCACGGGTTCTACTATCTCCTCGTTGTTGCAAATGGCGGAAAAAACAAAGTTTGTTCCGCCTGCATCAAGCGTCAGCACAATTTTCTTGTCGTTACTCATAATGTCAGATTCATTAGTTTTAAACTCAAATGTGGTGGCGGTAGCTAATAATTCTACCTTAGTTACTTGCAAAGTTAATGAAATAAACGTACTTTTGCGCAAATAATAAGGTTAAAACATTCAAAAAGATGAAAAAAAGCATTTTATGTGCCTTGATACTTGCAGGTAGTGCAATCTGTCAGGCGCAAACCAACATTACCCCCGATGTTCTAAAGACATTACAAGGAAGCTATACAGGAACTCCTACAGAAAAGGCACTTCGCAATGCTATCAGTAACGTGGGCATTGCTAAGATGGCTGTCAATCAGGAGAATGCCGGAACCAAGGACAAGAACTTTAGCATAGAGATTAAGAATACAGGTATTACTGACCAGAAGAGCAGCGGTCGTTGCTGGCTCTTTACGGGACTGAATGTGTTGCGTGGACGTGCCATGAAGAAGTTGGATACCAAGAACTTTGTTCTCAGCCAATGCTATCTGTTTTTCTATGACCAGTTGGAAAAGAGCAACCTGTTTTTACAAGGTGTCATTGATACACGTAAGCAGCCCATTGACAGCGAGATGGTACGCTGGCTCTTCCAGCATCCGCTTTCTGACGGTGGCACTTACACAGGAGTTGCCGATTTGACCACAAAGTATGGTGTTGTTCCTGCTGACGTGATGCCCGAAACATACGTTAGTAACAGTACCAGCGAATTCTGTGGTCATCTGAAAAGGAAGCTCCGCGAGTTTGGTATCACCTTGCGCGAAAAGAGCGAGGCAGGCATGAGCGAGAAGCAATTGCAGGCTTTGAAAGTGGAGCAACTCGGTACGGTTTACCGGATGCTGGTAATGGCTTACGGTGTACCTCCTACACAGTTTACGTGGAAGGAGAAAACATACACTCCCCAGGAGTTCTTTAAGACCTATTGCATTAACGAAGGCGAAGATCTGAACAAGGATTATGTAATGCTCATGAACGACCCCAGTCGTCCCTACAACAAGGTTTATGAGATTGATTACGACCGCCATGTTTACGACGGGCACAACTGGCTCTATGTGAACCTGCCCATTGATGAGTTGGAGAATATCGCCATTGCCTCATTGAAGGATAGCTGTCAGATGTATTTCAGTTGCGATGTAGGCAAGTTCTTGGATCGAGGCGTGGGTATTGCTGACATCAAGAACTACGATTACGGAAGCCTCCTCGGTACCACCTTTGGCATGAACAAGAAGCAGCGCATCCAGAGTTTCGACAGCGGTAGCACGCATGCTATGACCCTGATGGCCGTAGATTTGGATGGCGAAGGCAAAGCCAAGAAGTGGAAAGTGGAAAATAGTTGGGGGTCGGATAGCGGTCAGAATGGTTACATCATCATGACTGACGAGTGGTTCCGCGAATATATGTTCCGTGTGGTGGTGAATCGTAAGTATTGTCCTACCTCTGTTTTGGAACTCTTGAAGCAGAAGCCCACTCGTCTGCCTGCATGGGATCCTATGTTTATGCCAGAGGAATAAGGCTCCTCTTTAACCCCTAACCTCGCTTCCCATTTGGGGAAGAGGGGAATTATAATTAAACTGCCCAAGCCCCTGCTTGCAGTTCCCTCCCATTTGGGGGAGGGTTAGGGAGAGGGGCCAGATATGGAAACAACAAGACAAAATAAAATAGCCCGACTGATTCAGAAGGAGTTGAGTGATATCTTTCAGAAGCAGACTAGCGCCATGCGAGGCGTATTGGTAAGCGTGAGCGCTTGTCGTATTAGTCCCGACCTTAGTATCTGTCGCGCCTACTTAAGCGTATTCCCAAGCGAACGCGCTGAGGAGATTGTGCAGAACATTAACAACAACCAGAAGCAGGTTCGGTACGAGCTGGGCACCCGCGTGGGAAAGCAACTGCGCATCATCCCCGAACTGAAGTTCTTCCGTGATGACTCACTGGATTACGTTGAACACATAGATGAACTACTAAAGGGCTGATGCTCAATGTTCGGTGACAAATGAACTTCCCGTTCTTCATTGCTCGTCGGTATATCTTCAGTAAGAAGAGCCATAATGCCATTAACATCATTAGCGGCATCTCTGTGGTAGGTGTGGCTGTTGCCACTATGGCGCTGGTATGTACGCTGAGTGTCTTTAACGGCTTTCATGATCTTGTGGCCAGCTTGTTTACGGCCTTCGACCCTCAATTGCGCATTACGCTTGCCGAAGGAAATACTATCCAAGAAAATGACGGGCGTTTGCTGCAACTGCAGAAACTTCCATGCGTGGCCGTCTATACGCCAGTCATGGAAGGTCAGGCTATGGTGGTGACAGGTGGGCAGCAGCACGTGGTGACTATTATGGGTGTGGCGGATAACTTCAGTAAGCAGACGCACATCCAGAAGATCCTTTACGGCGACGGCTCTTTTGTTCTTCATGCCGACGTATTGGAATACGGTGTGCTGGGCATTCAGTTGGCAAGCAGGCTGGGGCTTGGAGCCGATTTTACAGAACCTTTGCAGGTATATGCTCCCAAACGGGGAGAACGTGTGAATATGGCCAATCCCTTGAGTTCCTTCAACCATCAGGAGTTGCAAAGCCCTGGTGTTGTTTTTATGGTTCAGCAGGGAAAATATGATGCCAACTACATCATCACCAGTCTGAGATTTGCGCAAAGCTTGTTCGACCAGCAGGGCTGCATCTCGTCGGCTGAGGTAAAGTTGAAGAAGGGCGTTTCCCTCTCGCAGGCCAAGAAGGAAATCAGTACGCTTTTGGGTGAGAAATTTTCCGTTCAGGACCGTTATGAGCAACAGGACGATGTGTTCCGTATCATGCGTATCGAGAAACTTATCTCATATCTCTTCCTTACCTTTATATTATTGGTGGCCTGTTTCAACATCATCGGTTCCCTTTCCATGCTGATGATTGAGAAGAAACAAGATGTGCAGACACTCCGCAGCATGGGTGCAACCGATAGACAGATATGTCATATCTTTATGTTTGAGGGTCGTATGATTAGTTTGGCCGGAGCCGTTATAGGTCTTTTGTTTGGCCTTCTGCTCTGTTGGTTGCAACAGGAATACGGCCTCATTACCATGGGAGAGAGCGAGGGTAGCTTTATTGTAGAAGCCTATCCTGTAAGTGTTCATCCTTTGGATTTGGTCATCATCTTTGTAACTGTCCTCTTGGTCGGCTGGGCCGCTGTATGGTACCCAGTAAGATACCTCTCCAAGAACCTTTTATAACTTCAAAAATGGGCTAAGACCTAAAACCTCAATCATGAAAACCAAATCATTTGGAAAATACCAAAGAACAATGAAGAACAAGTTTTTCTTATTCCTCTTCTTGGCAGTTGTCCCCTGTTCGGCCAAGAAGATGTCCAAGTACCTTTTTACCTATTTCACGGGCAATGCTCCCCAGCAAGAACAGATATGCTATGCTGTCAGCGACGATGGCTTTAACTATACACCTCTTAATGGCGGGAATCCCATTTTGTCCAGTGACAGTATTGCTTTGGCAAAGGGGGTACGTGATCCACATATTCTACGTTGCAAGGATGGCTGGTTTCGCATGGTTGTAACAGATATGCGTTCTTCGTTGGGCTGGGCTAGTAACAGAGGAATGGTGCTTCTTCGCTCTCGCGATTTGATTCACTGGGAACATCACACAGTACACTTTCCCCAACGTTTCAATGGTACTCATTTTGCTCATGTTACCCGTGTTTGGGCTCCACAGACGATTTTCGATAAGAAGGCTGGTAAGTATATGGTCTATTTCTCATTACTGACAGACGATGGTTCTATTCCATACGACCGTGTTTATTGGTGCTATGCCAATGCTGATTTCAGCGATTTGGAAGGAGAGCCGCAGGTTTTGTTTGATTTTCATTCACCTTCTATAGATACGGATATAGTGCAGGATAAGGATGGGCTTTACCATCTGTTCTTTAAAACAGAGGCCGATGGTAGCCATAAAGGAATCCGCCAATATACATTCTCTGATTTGCATCATCCGGAAACCTGGACATTGTGTGAGGGTTTCTGCGAGACAACAAAGGACGACGTAGAAGGTGCCGGTGTCTTTCCTCTTATAGGAGGAGGTTGGTGCCTGATGTATGATTGCTATCGCAATGGCCATTATCAATTTACCAAGAGTCCAGACCTGAAAACTTTTACCTTTGTACAGAATACGGAGACCAAGGGACTCTTTACTCCTCGTCATGGAACCGTGATTCAGATTTCAGCGAAGGAATACAACCGTCTGTTGAAAGCCTTCCCTATACGTTGATAAAGGTTGTAAAAAAGGAAAAACACATTTATTATGAATATATGATTGATTTTTTTACATTTCTTGTTACAAAAACACAACTTGTGCGTTATAATAAAAAAGAGGAATGTAAAAGATGAGCAGAAATTTCCTGATTGAGGCCTATCAGATGCTGCGACGAAGGTCGCAGTACAACGGCTTGCATGACAGTGAAGATGCACTTAACGATGCTTTCTGCCAGTTATGGGGCGGTTCATACGACCCCGCATCAGTTCTTGAAGGTGAAAAGTTACTCTCTACAGCAGCTCATCGAAGACAAATAAGCCTTTGGCGAAGGGAAACGAGCCATCCCAAGATGCCGCTTGATAAAATAAATATAGTCCAATCGCCACCGGATACAGATGTTCACGAGACATTTGTGCAAGTAAAAACGCTAATAGAAAGTCAACTGACACCTCTTCAAAAAGAGATTCTAACCAGGCACGACATCAATGATGAGACCTACAAGGAAATAGCTCAAGACCTGAGGATGCAAGAAGCTGCCGTTAGAATGCAGTTGAGCAGGGCAAGAAATATAATCAGAGAAACTTATAAAAAATCAAGGAAATGACACAGCACGATTTATCTTATTGGGAAGACATGGCACAGCGCTACTTCTTGGCAGAGACTTCCGATGAGGAGGAGCACATGCTGCGTAGATTCCTTTGTACACGTGAAGCTCAGGATTCTCGTTTCGACGAAATCAGAGCAACTCTCTCCTACCTACATGTAAGCAAGGCCAACCGTTCTTTATCCTCTAGGCGTTCGCTTAGGATATTGGTCATCGCGGCTTGCCTAAGTGCTATTGCCTTCTTAGGTTGGTTTCAGTATCAGCAGCAAGACATCAGTTGCGTCCGTATTGCTGGTCAAAGTGTAGAAGCCGATGCCTCCTTGCTGATGGAGCAACAGTTGACGGAAATGTTTTCATCTACCAACCCATAATGTCCCATGAAGAAGATTATTGTTCTTATACTGATTATGCTGAGCCCGCATATTGGTTTGTGGGCACAGAAGGGATGGAGTGTTCAGGTGGCTTTTGATGAGTTCTCGGTAAAGAAAAATGCCACAGAGGTGGTTATGAGTGGCAAAAGGCTTAAGGATTTCCATCTGAATTATTTTCACAGTCTGGAAATCAAGAATCCATCGGTTTCCGACAGACAGCGCATCACGTCGCTCGTCAAGGCAGATGCAGCACAGGCTATCACAAAAGAAGAAAACTCAGGGCATCGCTTCTATGAGTTGCCAAACAAAAGCCAGCACGCCTATATTCTCTACCGAGACAATGGCTCCACCCTCACCCTTATTTATATTGAGGGAAAGGCCAACCTTAAACAGATAAAGCAGTATTTCCAGAAAAAACAAAAGTAAATATGAAACACCACGCATTACATATAGTATTATTTTCTTTCTTTTCAGTTCTCTCTTTCCATTCTATGCAGGCTGCTGAAGAGGATAGCCTGCAGTGGGACTTCACCGACCTTTTTCTGGGAACGAAAGCGAATCCTGCTTTACCGACATCGTTGGAAGGTTGGAAAGATCATCTTGAACTCTTTGGAAAGAATATTCCGCAAGAGGAAGTGTTTGTACATATGGACAACACCTGCTACTTTGCCGGTGATACACTTTTCTTCAAGGTTTATGTCCGTCGGAGTGATACTGGTAAGCTCACGAACCTTAGCCAGTTGCTTTATGCTGAGCTATGGAATCAGGAGGGCTATATGTTGGAGCGCCGTTTGGTAAAACTGAAAGATGGACAGGGCACAGGCTCCTTTGTGCTTAATGATTCTATTTACGGTGGTTTTTATGAACTGCGTGCCTATACCCGTTGGCAACTCAACTGGGGTGAATACCAACACCCTCACACATGGCCTGCGGAGCAATGGTTTTTCAACAAGAAGATGGCGAAGGAGTTTTATCGTGATTACGAGAAACTATACAGTCGTATTTTCCCCATTTATGATAAGCCCACCACTCCGGGACTTTATTCTCATGATATGACAGAACGCCCCCGTATGAGATACTTTCGCACGGCAGTCAGGAAGGCAGCCCCTGTAGTAAATCTATATCCCGAGGGAGGGGTTCTTGTCGAGGGTACTCGTGCACGTGTGGCCTTTGAAGCTAATGAGGCTGACGGAGAGCACATATCGGGTGTCATGCGTCTGTATGGAAGAGGCGGACAGCTTTTGCAGGAGCAGCGAACAGAGAATCGCGGTAGAGGTACATTGGAGTTTACCTACGAGCCAGATGTAACCTATTCAACTGTTTTTACCAGTGATAGCAATCAGGTTGTTCGCCAACGAATGCCTAAGGCAGAGAAAGACGGATGTGCCGTCCGTACTGATGTCATGAATAATCAGCTGTTGCTCACTTTGCAGCCACGAGGCGAAGCTGCTAACGAGACGTTAGGTGTTACAGTAACGATAGGTGGTGCTTTGCATTACTTCCAGAAATTCCGTGCCGAGGACACACAAATCAGTATTCCTACAGATTCCCTTCCTACGGGTGTGGCGCAGGTGACCATTTACAATGCACAGGGACGTGTGTATAGTGATCGTCTTTGCTTCATTCTTCATCAGCAAGACATTACTGCCTCCGAGATGCATTTTTCCGGCATACAGCAGAACTATGAGCCTTTTGATTCTATTCAGATATCTATTGAGAATCCCCAAGCTGCAGGTTCCACCATTTCTTTGGCCGTTAGGGATGCTGCTACGTCAGAGTACCTGTATGATAGCAGCAATATTCTTACCGAGATGCTGCTGTGCAGTCAGATTCGCGGCTTTGTGGAGCAACCGGATTATTACTTCGAGAAGGACGACGAAACACATCATCGTCACCTCGACCTTCTGCTGATGGTGCAAGGTTGGAGGCGTCACAACTGGATAACAATGGCTACCCCAGGCATCTTCCGTGTGAACCATCCATTCGAAAAGACGCCCATTTACTTTGGTGCCGTTTACCGCTATCAAGCTATCGGGCGCGAAGGTTTTGACGGTTGGGGTAATATGATGGACCAAGAAGTTAAGCATTACGACTTCTCCCGTCCAGAGGGCGGCGAATGGTTTTCGCATAGAAAGACACGTAAGTCACAAGGCATTATTCCATTCTTGGGGAATGCTGGCGAGGAGCGGGATAAGCACAACGCTTACAGCTATCTGCTGAAGGACAATGAGTCGGCAGCTTTTGATGGACGCAATTATTACGATGAGGGTAATCTTCGTCGCGAGGTACGCGTGCATGCCGAATATCATAAGCCAACCGACGTGGGTGTGGAAAGCGTTTTTGGCGATCTTACCACCAAGAATGGTCGCTTTGTCCTCGAGTTTCCGAGCTTCTACAACCGTTGTACTTTGGATCTGTCTGCTTCAGATACCACCAAATGGGATGAGCCGTTGACGGCCACTCGCAAGGGACGCCGTCTGCTTCGCAAACGTGAGAAATTATTGAAAAAGGGGAAACCTGTTCCTAGTTTGGAGCATCAGTGGGTAAAGGCTACAGAGAAGGACTACCCCGAGTTCTACGTTCGTCTGACACCTTATTATCCACGTTTCTGCAAGCCCTTCAGTTTCTATCATACCCATGTGGCACCGCCACGCGAAGGAACTTTCTTGATGTCTAGCCTTAAAGACGAACACACGCTGGCTCAGGTTACGGTGCGCAGCAAGCATGGTGGATTACGAGCATACGACAGTTCGCATCCTGCAGTCTCTCGTGATGCCTATCAGATTTTCAACGAGTGCATAGATGCAGGTTTCACGCCTGGATGGTTTGCAGGAAAGAACACGTTCTCAAAATGGGTAGAACGCCTGTTGGTGGGAGATATGAATATGTATAGGCAATATAAGACCTACCAAGATGCTGTTGAACTTAATCAGTACAGATGGCACACTTTTGCTACTTTAGGAGCAATGCCGTCTCATTCATATGGTGGCCCCGTTAATGGCGAATCTGGAAACACGAGTGCGGTGGAAAAACATAGTCCCACAGCCGACGACCAAAGGGCATTGCGTTATGCTTGGGGAGAACCGGGTACAAATTACTTAAGTTGGGTCAATATGGCAGGAAAAAGATACAATTCAGACCTTGGCTGGAGCACTTCCAATCAATTCGCTTATTCCTTTACAGGATTGGACGAAAAAAGTATGGCGCTGAACGACCTTAGCTCACTGCGCTCGGTAAACCTTATCACGGACTACGCTCCACGTATGGAAGGGAGCCCACGTTATTCGGGTGCTAATCAGCCAACAGTGGATGTAGGCTTTGATTTGCTTTTGCAGGGGAAAAGGGAACGCGTAACGTATCGCGACCGCCACTTCGTTCTGCAAGGGTTTGATGTAAGCCAAGAGTTTTATAATCCTTGTTACCGAAACCGTCCGTTGCCTAGTACAAAAGATTATCGTCGCACACTCTATTGGAACCCAAATCTCGAATTGGATGAAAAGGGGCATGCTGATATCCAGCTCTGGAATAATAGCAATTCTACCAGTATCACTATAAGTGCCGAAGGCATCACACCCGCAGGAAAGATTCTTACCGGCATCAGTTATCCGGAAGATAGGTAAGCATTGAGAGCAAGAAAATTGATGAAATATATTCTTACCATACTAGTCTTAAGCTTTTCTGGCGTGATTCTTGCTCAGGAGAAGTTGGATTCCTTGAGTGCTGTTGTTCGAGACGCAGACACGGGAGAACCCATACCATATGCTAATGTGTATGTTTCTGCAATCTGCGGAACTCTCAGTAACGACGATGGTGAGTTTTGTTTATCGTGTCTGCCCTCAGAGACGATTTCTATTTTCTGTATAGGCTATCAGCGCGTCAGTTACCGGGCTTCTAATCTTCCTGCAGTCATCAGCCTTCGCCCCATCTCAACTACGCTTAAGGAACTTACAATCAGTAGGGGAGACGGGATAATATATCAAATGGTAGACAAACTGCAGCGTGAAGCCAAGAAGCATCGTAGGGCAGCTTCACAGTATTTCTTTCGTATGGCCATGCGATACCCGGGAACAGATGAGTTGGCCGAGGCTTTCCTAAGTGCTAAATCATGTGTACAGATTCGTGACCTCACCTTCCATAGTGGTCATCGTGGTCAGTTAAGAAACGATCTGCTCGAAGGACCCAGTCTGACGGGACTTGTACGCACAAACATGCACATCTTCTTACGGCTGTCCCCTGTCTTGGTCAATTATGATATTTGGAATGCCACTTTTGTTCCTGCCGATATTGTTTTTAGCAAGGTGAAAAATCTGTACGAACTCTCTTGTGTCCAAATGACCGAGGAGGATGGAACGGAAATCAGTAAGGTTCGTGTTACAGCCAATCCTACTATTCTCTCACAGCCCATTTTAGATGGTACCATGTATATTGACCGTAAACGTAATCGTCTCTTGCGTTTTGATGGTCAGGTGCACGGCCTGCAGGTTATACTCTATGATCAGTCTCGCGAACAGCATTTTATCACGGGAATAGACTACTCCATGCATGTAGATTATCGGCATGATCATGGATTTACAGAAATTGCCAATATGTCAGGAGTCATCAGCAAGGATAGTGTTAAAGTACGTCTGTTACTTTACAACTTGGGTGATAAGAAACTGACCTTCAGAAAGTCCGTCCGTGTTCGCGACAACATGATGAGTGCGATTGATGAGGCTGGTATTGATTCTACCCTTTGGATTGTCAACAACATTGTTAAGCGAACGCAGGAAGAGGAGCGTATCGCTTTTAAGGATAGTACTTTCTGGTCGGCAAATAAATCTAAGTATAATACCCCTCTTACAGAAAAGGAACAGCGCACCAACCAATATCTAAATGAAGCAATCCGCCAGTTGATGGACAACGCTATGCCACTGCGGCGAACGTTTAAACCATAAGTCGTTTTTTGTCTTATTGCCAAACTGCAACATAATTGTTGGCAATGGTAACTGCCTCGTCAATGTCTCAGTTCTGCGAATCTTCCCAGTTTCTTAGGTTTGATAGCACCAACGTTCACCTCTATCATGGGGAAAAGCAAGGACTTGGGATGAATGACGGAACTTTCATAATCAGCCGTATTCTCTTTGGAAGCCCAGATATCACCCTTCAAATCTGAAATAGAAGGCACCCCCATGCTATACGACCTAACGTGTTCCTGCTTCCCCGTTTTTGTGTTTACACGTATCGCTCCCTCATACCCAAAGATGTAGGCATATTCCAGATGCTGTTCCTTGGCCATTGAGATAAGTTTCTTTACAAGTTTATCCCGACTCATTGTCTTGTTAAACGAAATGCAGAGTACCCCGGTTTTGTTATACCCATAATAATTTTGCGTGGAGCCTACCCATTCATTTCCTGTTGACTTTAAGACCTTGGGAGAAGGCATTCTGCCTGCAAGTTGGTTCACCAAGACACCATTCCGAATCAGTTCGATGGTGGCAGGACGTATGCCGTCGGCATCATATTTGCGGTATCTAAACAGACGGTGGCCATTGAAAATAGAGTCGTTACCCAATTGCCATACAGACATGTCTTTGCATAAGATTTTCTTGCCCAACGACTTATAAGAGCTATCGTATTTCCTGTTCCATAAATTCAGATCACAAATTACATAGTCAGAACATGTTGATTTACCAACTCTTTTATCCATGATTGCCTCCCGTGCCATGTTATCTTCATACAAAACGGGCCCCTGATAGTCCTCATCTTCAGACAGAACAATATCTTTATTAATCCAGTCAGAAGCAATTCTCCTTACCCACGCTTTCAGGGAGTCTGTTGGTGGCAAGTCGTCCACATCATAATATATGGACTGAGGACTACGACTGAAGGCACTCCCATCGGGAGCAACATAACAGGCATTTCCATAGATGCGGACTTTCTTTATGGGAGTACGCAAACGCAGGCCTTCACTCGTCATACGATATGCATCCTCATAATCAAGTCGTCCAGAAATACGTGTATCACACAACTGCGGATAATCCTTGAAGACAGCAGACAAGGTGTCTACCAACAGCTTCAGGGTCTCTGCATCCTTCTGATAGTTGGTTAATGCCGATTCACCAATAAAATTGCCTGCTGGCATCGTGGGCCATTCGGGGATGCTGTCGTTCAGGAACTCCTGAGCCCTCCACTCCTTTCTCGACTTATAATCATTATATACCTTATTAAACACGTATGATGTGCAACGCCACAGACTTTTGCGTAAGTGATTATAACTGATTTCGTTTGGCAAAGAACCTATGCCTTTGCTAGTCTTACACATTTTCATTGCATCACCCACAACAATTCTAACCTCACCAGTATTTCTGATATCATCCTTGGTATAAACTTCACATGAACCCAATGATGATCTTACATGAGCCGAGCCTGTACGGTTAACTATGTAGTCCAGGAAATAGGGCTTTGTTCCATCCTTCTGCTTCAGGCTGTCCATACTGCGATTCATCTCATCGGCCATAGCGCGGAAGATTACAGAATCCGTATCCATACCGCTCAGTTGCTCTTTTGGCAGAGAGGTTGGGCTTGGCAAAATACGATTTTTCTTTTCTTCATTCTTTATGCATTGTGTCTCCATCTGTGAGATATAAATCATAGGCGCAGTTAATGACACAGACACCCATCCTGACCGTGCCCCGCATCTTCCGTTGAACGTATGAACCTTACCACCTGCAGCCTTGATGTTGCTGAAAGCCGTCAGCGGAGTACCTATGAAGGAAACACCACGTACCAGTGAGTCGGGTCTGCCGTCGGCATATATCTTGTAGGTCTCAACAGGTACAACATTAAAGGATGATATATAGTCGGTGTTGTTACTGGTAGTAGTCCATCCGTTGCTGACGCTGTGGATGTAATACCCGTATTCCTTATTATCCTCCTTCAGTTGCTGGACGAACATCTTACGCAGCTGCTCTTCTGTGTACGGATGACTGGTCTCTATCAGCAGGTTGGACTGTCGGGGAATGGGTTTCTTGCCGAATTCTGCACGTCCGTGTCCATTGCTGGGTGCATCCTCATTCTTCTGAGGTAAGACATGCAGAAAGTTTTTCATGACGCCATCCTTAATACATTCCACCCGTTGTGCCTTGGTACCTTCATCATCATACTGATAGTATCCATCCAGAGGCGTTCCATTTAGCTCCTTAAGGGTGGGGTCGCAAGTTACGCTTATTTCAGAGGACAACACATTCTTCCCCATCATGGGCTTGAATTCCGAATCATCCTTTTCCAGACGATGCCCCAAAACCTCGTGGAAGAACACGCCTCCGGCATCGCCCGAGAACAGGACAGGGCCGCTGTAAGCTTCTGCCATAGGAGCCTTGCTCAATGCATCGGCACGTTCAATAAGGTCAATCATGGTCTCTCGCAGCGTATTCTCATCTGGAAGTTCTGATTCGTTATAGGCAAAGAAGGTCTTGAACATCGGACACGCTATTCCCTTCTTGTCTTTCACCGTCGCGTATAACCTCACCCAAAAGGTTCTGCTGTTAAAGACTACCTCTGTTCCGTCAGACTTCACTATGTACTTCCTTTGGTTAGTAAATGAGTAGTTTGCAGTACAGGTGGCTTCTATGCTATCCTTTTGGGTCAGGGTAATCCTGTTCAACAGTGCCGTCCACTTATCCCTGTCAACTTTATATTCAGGCAGTGGCGCCTCGTAGTATTTCTCTGGTTCTATGACAATGGTGCTCTTAGTCGAGTCTTCCTTTTCGTCCTCGGATGATTCCAGATTCTTCTTCATCGTATTGTATTTCTCACATAGGGCGTTCCAGATAACATCTTTAATAACTGCAGTATCATTCGTTAAAGGCAAATCGTTCTGGTTGCCAATAAAAGAACCACCTCTACCTTGATAGGATTCCGTCTTACCAATCCGCATTGTAGGGGATAGCCTGCGCCACCCAGTCTCGTTTACAGAAGAATATCCCATATCACTATGGATTGAGATGCCCTTCTCTTCCAAGGCATTCAGCGATATCTGATTAACAGGGACAGAATCCTTTGAAAGGTGAGAATAGTAATAGTTCACCTCGCTTTTCAGAACTCTGAGCAAAACATCCTCGTTATATGTATTATTGGCAAACGAAGCACCCCCAATCGCTGCAAACAGCGCAACGCAAATAAACTTTTTCATTGTTTTTGTGTGTCTTTTCTTCTTGTTTTTGTTTTTT
>JAIKYE010000094.1 GCA_024683455.1 Bacteroidaceae bacterium | reverse complement strand
TGGGGAACCTATTGGAGCTGGGATCCTAAGGAAAGCTGGGCTCTCATCACACTGCTGGTGTACAGCATCCCGCTGCATAGCAAAAGCCTTCCCTGGTTTAATAATATACGCAACTACCGCATCTATTCTATTCTGGCCTTTGCCTGTCTGCTGATGACTTACTTCGGGGTGAACTTCCTGCTAGGTGGCATGCACAGCTATGCAGGATAAAAACAACGTGCTATTACATTACATGATATGGGACGAAATAAATTCTCACAAAAAGAAATCGAAAAGATAGGAAAGCTGCTGAAGCTAAAGAATGCCGGAACACGCTTCCAGCAGAAGATGATAAGGCATACCCTGCGTGTAGATTACGAGTTTAACATCTCCGATTTCAACGTACAAGGGAAAGCCTTTGGGTATGATGAGCTTCAGGAATGCATCCGTAAGCAACGAATCCTTATTCTTGATGATGCCACCATAGAGGCAATGAAAGCTAAGCGTGCACGCGATAAGGCCAGAGATGAAGCAGCCCGACAGGCAGAAGCCATCGCATCAGGCGAAGCCGTAGATTGGAAGGAAGTTCAGAAGGAATGGGATGCCTACTATAACTCCCCCGAGGAAAAGAAATCGGTTAGCGGTTAGCGGTTAGCGGATAATGTGGGAAACATGTAATTACTTTCCCTTTACCAGTCGCTTTATTTCATTTAGTTTATTCAGCGCTTCAATAGGTGTGAGGTTGTTGATATCCAGATTGATAAATTCATCCCTTATCTGGGTAAGAACAGGGTCGTCCAACTGGAAGAAACTCATCTGGACTCCTGTATCTGACTGAGGAACAGCAATAACACCCTTACCCAAATTCTCATGGTCCATAGAATCCTCCAACTGCTTCAATATCACATTGGCACGCTTGACAATAGAACTGGGCATACCCGCCAATTTAGCTACATGAATACCAAAGCTATGTTCTGAACCGCCACGCTCCAATTTACGCAAGAAGATAACCTTGCCGTCCACCTCGCGCACACTGACATTGTAATTCTTGATACGAGAGAAACTCTTCTCCATCTCGTTCAACTCATGATAGTGAGTGGCAAAGAGAGTGCGGGCACGACCTTTCCTGTTCTCATGAATAAACTCAACAATAGCCCACGCTATGGAGATACCATCATAGGTGCTGGTACCACGACCCAGTTCGTCAAAGAGAACAAGGCTGCGGTCTGATATATTGTTCAGGATATTGGAAGCCTCACTCATCTCCACCATAAAGGTACTCTCGCCCACAGAGATATTATCGCTGGCACCCACACGAGTGAAGATTTTATCGACGTATCCTATACGTGCACTCTCGGCTGGCACGAAACTACCAATCTGTGCCATAAGAGTGATGAGGGCTGTCTGTCGGAGCAACGCACTCTTACCAGCCATATTGGGACCGGTAATAATGATTATCTGCTGCTTCTCGGAATCCATATACACATCGTTGGCTACATAGCGTTCTCCTATGGGTAGCTGCTTCTCTATCACAGGATGACGGCCCTGATGAATGTCTATCACATCTGATTCATCCACAACGGGACGTATATAATGGTTCTCCTGGGCACTTACCGCAAAGGAGAGCAGACAGTCAAGCTGGGCAATCAGACTGGCATCAACCTGAATAGACGGCGTATATTCCGAAAGAGCTACCACCAACTCATTGAAAAGACGCGTTTCCAACGCAAGGATACGGTCTTCGGCCCCCATAATTTTCTCTTCGTACTCCTTCAGTTCCTGAGTGATATAGCGCTCAGCCTGTGTCAGCGTTTGCTTACGAATCCACTCAGCTGGCACTAGATCCTTATAGGTATTTCTAACCTCCAGATAATAGCCAAAGACATTATTGTATCCAATCTTCAAACTCTGAATGCCTGTAGCTTCTATCTCGCGCTGCTGAATTTGCAATAGGTAATCCTTTCCCTGAAAGGCAATACGGCGCAATTCGTCGAGTTCTTCGTTCACGCCCTCGGCAATCACATTTCCCTTGTTCACCATCAAAGGCGGGTCTGGCTGTATCTCTTGAGCTATACGGTCGCGAATGCTGACACAAAGGTTCAACTGCTCTCCTATTCGTTTTAGCACCGTGTCATCAGACTGTTCGCAAATGGACTTTATGGGTGCTATGCTCTGCAGGGCAATCTTCAGTTGTACCACATCACGAGGTGATACACGCCCAACACTCACCTTGGAGATAATACGCTCCAAATCACCAATCCTATGCAGATGATCGGAAATCAGCTCGCGAGCATCCGGCTCACGAAACAGATAATCCACCACGTCTTGACGCTCCCGAATCCTACTAACATCCTTCAACGGGAAGAGCATCCAACGACGTAGCATACGAGCACCCATAGGAGTAATGGTCTTGTCTATCACGTCGAGTAAGGAGATACCATCGTCATTCATAGCTCCCATCAACTCCAAGTTCCTGATCGTGAACTTATCCAGACGGACAAAGCGCTCCTCCTCTATTCTCCTAAGTGATGTAATATGTTTTAACTGCAGGTGCTGGGTCATAATAAGGTACTGTAGGATAACTCCCGCCGCTACAATACCGTTATGAAGGTGATCAATGCCAAAACCTTTCAAGTTCTTAACCTCGAAATGCTTGTGCAGTTTCTCCTTGGCTGTACTCTCTGTAAAGCACCAGTCATCCAAAGGGAACGTGATGAATTTGGTGCCAAACGAACCTTCAAACATCCCTTGCTTACCACGTTCATAAAGCACCTCCTTGGGAGAAAAATTACCTAGAAGTTTATCAACATAATCTATCGTTCCTTCTGCCACCAAGAACTCACCTGTACTGATATCCAGAAAAGAAAGACCACAGGACGCCTTACCAAAGTGAACGGCTGCCAAGAAGTTGTTTTCCTTATGATTAAGCACCGTATCGTTCATGGCTACACCGGGAGTAACCAACTCGGTAATTCCACGCTTAACAAGTGTCTTGGTAAGTTTCGGATCTTCCAACTGGTCACAGATGGCTACACGCTTACCCGCTCTTACCAACTTAGGCAAATAAGTATCTAAGGCATGGTGAGGAAATCCCGCCATCTCTGTGCTAGGCATATTCTCCTTTCCGTTATTACGACGAGTAAGTGTAATACCTAAGATTTCAGATGCTATAACAGCATCATCTGCATAGGTTTCATAAAAGTCACCACACCTGAACAGGAGCAATGCATCCGGGTGCTTTGCTTTCAGGTCGTAGAACTGCTTCATCATCGGGGTTAACCCATCCTTTGCCATAGTCTATCTGTGTTCTTTTCGGACAAAGATACTACTTTTCACCGAAATAAGGGTAAACTTTACCCCAAAACATTGTCCATTTAGTGGAAATGCAGTACTTTTGCACGTAATTTTGAGCGTAATATTATGCCTCCATTCATAGAGAATCCCTTCACTACTCATACACTGCCGTGTGGCATGCGTATCATTTGTGCGCCCAGCCCCACACAGGTGGTCTACTGCGGCATTGCCGTTGATGCAGGAACCAGGGACGAGCAGTACCACGAGAGCGGCATGGCCCACTTTGTGGAACACATGAGCTTCAAGGGTACACACAGGCGTACAGCCCGTCAGATTATCAACCGACTGGAATCTGTGGGCGGCGATCTGAATGCCTATACGGGCAAGGAGGAGACGGTCTTCTACAGCTCCGTTCTCAAGCAGCATCTGCCCAAAGCCATCGACCTATTGGTGGACATCACGCTCAACAGCACTTTTCTGCAAGAAGAGATGAGCAAAGAGGTGGAGGTGGTCATTGATGAGATAGAGAGCTACAACGATCAACCCTGCGAACTTATCTACGATGAATTCGAGGAAATCTGCTTTCCCAGCCATCCTTTGGGACGTAATATATTGGGAGAGGCCGACAAACTCCGGGAACTTACCAGCCAACACATGCATGCCTTTCACCAACGCATGTACCGACCTGAACGGATGGTGCTCTTTGTATATGGTGATGTAGAGCCCGAGCAAGTGATACGCCTCACAGAAAAGGCACTTGCAAATAGTAATCTTTCGCACCCCTCCTACTCCCTTATGCCGCTGCCCAGAACGGCTCCAGTCCCCTTCCGCCCTGCAGAAGCGACAACCACCCGCAAGAAGGACACCCATCAGGCCCACGTAGTGATTGGCGCACGCTCTTTTGGCGGAAATAATCCCAGACATCTGCATCTATACCTGATGAATAACCTGCTGGGCGGCCCCTGCATGAGCAGCCTGCTGAACCTCTCTTTGCGCGAACGCAACGGACTTGTCTATACAGTAGAGAGCAACGCCACCTGCTATACCGACTCTGGCGTATGGACTACCTATTTCGGTTGCGATTCCAAGGATGTCCGTAAATGCTGCCGCTTGGTGGAACGCGAACTGCAGAAACTGACAGACAAGCCTCTTTCCGTTCAAAGGCTGAATGCTGCCCGTCGCCAGTTGAAGGGGCAAATAGCCGTCTCGTACGACAACTTCGAGAGCCTTGCCATCTCTATGGCTAAGCGCTACCTGCATTACGACAGCACCCAAACCATGCAGCAACTTTTCAACAGATTGGATGAATTGACACCCGACCAGCTCTGGGAGACCGCCCAAGAGGTCTTTTCACCCCAGAATCTGCACACGTTAATCTATAAGTAAACAAATCTTCCCCTTTTATCGTCAAGGTTCCATTCTCCAACTAGAAACGAACGTTAAAAACACGCTTCAAAACCGTTAATGTTTGTTGCAACACTTGTTTCGAAAAATTAAACTGTCGTATATTTGTTACCGAAAAACAAACAACAAACGATACAGACATGAAAAAAGTACTGAGTGTGTTTACAATCGTCCTACTATGCATTGTAGGCGGCGTCTATTATTGTTTCTTTCTGGACGGTCGTGTGTTTCTGAAGGACAACACAGAAAACCTTGTGAGCCATTTGAAGAGTATTCCTGTAGGAGAGGAATTCGACCTGTCAGCAGTTTGTTACTCGGCTGACAGCATATATATCGTGGAGCCTTACAATGCAGAGTTCTTCGAGCAGAACAGACACCTGGAAATAATAAACAAAGCTAAAAAAAGCATCGAGAATACAACTTTATATGACGGCTACTGTCAGTTGTTGTTTGTGAAGGATAATATGGTTATCTCTTATGCCGAGATTGACAGGAATATCGCAGATTTCTGCGACCTTGACTCTTGCAACGACCAACATGCTAATCCTAAATTTAGTGTCAAAACAGTATTGTATCTTGACGAACACAGGAAAGTACACCTGAAATAAAGCTCCGTAACCCCAATACCTAATAGTGGGTATCTTTACCCTTCCCCATTTAATTCTAAGGCTTTGGCATACTTTTCTTTTCGGAAAAAAGTGTAACTTTGCAGTCAGAAAGAGAATAGCAGATGGCCAAGACGCTTAGAGATTTAAAGAAAGGGCAGCGGGCCGTTGTTACCCGAGTGGGTGGAACGGGCGCCCTACGACAGCATTTTCTGGACATGGGAGTAATCCCTGGTGCCGAGGTGCTGCTGCAGAAGTTTGCACCTATGGGCGACCCTATGGAGTTGCGTATTCATGGTTATGAACTGACATTGCGATTGGCAGATGCAGAGAAGATAGAGGTAAAAGCTCCATCTCAGCTCCCTCTTGGGGGGAGTACTGCAGACAACTCTGCTACCCAAGAAGAAAAATGGGAAAGTCCTGTTGAACACCCAGGATTGGGAGAGGATGGACCACGCTATCACGACCCATCGCAGCCACACGGTCCTGTTCAAACAGAGAAACTAACCTTTGCTCTTGTAGGTAACCAGAATTGCGGTAAAACCACGCTTTTCAACCAGCTGACGGGCAGCAACCAGCATGTAGGCAACTTCCCTGGGGTGACGGTCGATCGCAAGGATGGCATGATAAAAGGCTATCCCAACACATTGGTGACCGACCTTCCCGGCATCTACAGCCTTAGCCCATATACCAACGAGGAGATAGTAAGCCGTCAGTTTATCCTAGAAAACCGTCCCTCGGGCATTATCAACATCATAGACACCACATGCATTGAGCGCAGCCTCTACCTGACGATGCAACTGATGGAGCTGAACATCCCCATGGTGTTGGCGCTGAACATGATGGACGAGATGAAAAATAACGGAGGAACCGTCAGAATCAACAAGATGGAACGCTTGTTGGGCATTCCCGTTATCCCCATCAGCGCCATGAAGAACGAGGGTGTGGATGAGGTGGTGACACACGCCATACACGTTGCCCGTTATCAAGAAGGTCCCGGCAGACAGGATTTCTGTAGCCCTGAGGATCACGGAGGCGCTGTTCACCGTTGCCTGCATGCCATCATGCACTTCATAGAAGACCATGCCCAGGAGGCTAAGATACCCGTCCGCTTTGCTGCCAGCAAAATCATAGAGAACGACCCGCTGATTATCAAGGCGCTGGGCCTCACCAAGAACGAGCAAGAAACCATAGAGCACATTCTACAGCAAATGGAGGAAGAGCGCGGCCTTGACCGTTGCGCCGCTATGGCAGATATGCGTTTCAGCTTCATCAACCAAGTATGCAGTCAGACCGTGCTACGCCCCAAGGAGAGCAAGGAACACATACGCAGTCGCAGGATAGATAAGATACTGACAGGCCGTTTTACCGCCATTCCCGCCTTTTTAGGCATCATGGCACTGGTTTTCTACCTGACCTTCAGCAGCGTTGGTGCTTGGCTGCAAGAGTTGTGCGAAGAAGGAATAGAGAAATTTACAGAGCTTTCCGACCAGACGCTCACCGACTGGAACATAGCTCCCCCCATACACTCGCTCATCATAGACGGTATCTACAGCGGCGTAGGCACCGTATTGGTGTTCCTACCTCTGATAGTGATATTATTCTTCTTCCTGAGTATGTTGGAGGATAGCGGCTACATGGCCCGTATCGCCTTTGTTATGGACAAACTGCTGCGTAAGTTGGGACTTTCAGGTCGAAGTATCGTGCCCCTGCTGATAGGCTTTGGCTGTTCCGTTCCCAGCGTAATGGCCAGCCGTACCCTTCCCAGCGAACGTGACCGCCGCCTTACCATCATGCTGACACCTTTTATGAGCTGCACGGCCAAGATTCCTATCTACGCCTTCTTTGCAGTTGCCTTCTTCCCACATCATGCAGGATGGGTGATGGCAGGCTTATATATAATAGGTATATTGACTGGCATTGTGGTGGCAATAATTCTAAAACGGACACTCTTCAGAGGCGAAGCTGTTCCCTTTGTGATGGAACTCCCCAACTATCGTATGCCCGTGCCCATGAATGTAGCACGGTTGTTATGGGAGAAAGCCAAGGACTTCCTGCAGAGAGCCTTTACGGTTATCTTTCTGGCAAGCATCGTTATCTGGTTCCTGCAAACCTTCGACTTCCACCTACAGATGGTGCAGCCAGGTATGGAATCTGAGAGTATGTTGGCCCAAATGGCCAGCGTGGTAGCACCCCTGTTTGCCCCTTTGGGGTGTGGCGATTGGCGCATTGTGACCTCGTTGGTAAGCGGATTTTTGGCCAAAGAGGTTGTAGTCAGTACGCTCAGCACCCTCTTTGCAGGCGTTAATATTGCAGAGATATTCTCTGCAGGTACCGCTTTCACTCTGCTTGTTTTCTGTTTGCTTTACACACCTTGTGTTGCTGCTATTGCCACCATCCGCAGAGAGTTAGGTGGAAAATGGGCATTACTGATTATGACAGGTCAATGCCTCATAGCGTGGATTGTCGCATTCTTGGTACATATGATAGTATGAACCTACAAAGTATCCTTCTCTTAGCAGTGATAGTGATAGTAGCGGCCTTTGCGCTACATCAATATCTGAAGAAACCGCGTTGTTCGGAATGTGAAAGATGCGGCTGTAAATGCGAGGATTGTCATTCTACTAAGAGTCGGCAAAGTGCATCCTGAAACTCCCTTGCATCATATACAGGTGAATTGTTGTTGATAATGCTGAAAACAAACCACCTTCCATTTGTATGATGCGCATAACCAGTTAGCGATGACGATGCATAAGAAACCAATGTACCGGTCTTACAGAAGATTCGGTCCCTAAAACAGGGAGCCGACATACGACTCAGCAACGAACCATGTCTCGTTGGGTGAGCCGGCGTAGCCAAAGCCTCATCAATCAGTATGTTTCTTATATCAGGCTGCCGATAAGCATAAATCATCAACTGAACAAGAAAATCGGCCGTCAGTCGGTTTTCCGGAGACAGACCGCTCCCATCATTCACGACAAAGTTTGCCATTCTATCATAAATATTCTCTGATTGAATAAAATTAAAAGCAGACATCTGTAAGCTGGTGTCAGGTTTTTCAAACCGATCTTGCGCATGCTGATTATGGTAATAAACACACTCAGCCTTTACATTGCTGCTATTTATCAGCATAGGTTTCAGTACCTCACGCAAAGGTGTCTGGTACTGATATATCATTTCGGCATCCTTGGTAAGTGGCATATTGAACAAAAGAGTATCTGTGTCAAACGTAACACCGGCTGCTCTAAGAGACGCAAGAAACTCACTTCTTACGCGTGGTGCGCCTTTCATCAACAAAGGAACCTGCCTGTAAGTGATATCATAAGGTTGGGCTGTACGATGAGGACGCAAGGTATCTGTGCGCAGGAGATCGAAGACAACCCTTCCCTTTACATGACTGACACCACGATTCTTTACAGCATGAGTAAACTCATCAAAAGAAAGCAAAAATGGGTCATCATCCATCTTCAGTAATAAATCGCCATACAATGTGTCACGTTTTACGATACCCAAAAGATATTCCTGACTAATGTACTGATGATCAGCGCCAAGTTGTTTAAGTGCCCTGACACCCGTAAGCAGCTTCATGCATGAAGCCGGAATCAGCCTGCGATGGCTGTGATATTCATAAACATAACAACCACGAGTAAGGTCATAAACATCCACCGCCAGTTTAGTGGTATCGATAAGCATAGAACGATGGATAAGGCGTTGTACATCATCGGCAATTGCCAGATCCACACTATCTGGTTCAACGACTATCTCTTCTGTCTGATCGTGATGGCCGAACAGAATATCCTTGGCGGGTGTACACCTAAAAAACAAGAAGAGTGCAAGCAACAGCTGGAATATGATTATCCCAAGGCAGCCGCGCTTGACACTCTTCTTTAGTTTGCGTTTTCTCTTTTTTACTTTTCTCTGCACAAAACCAATTAGTTATGCCCACTGAGCTAGGGCTACCTCATCAATACTCTTAAGATTATTGGCCTTGATAACAGCCGTAGCCTTATCTCCGTCATCGGTACGGAAGATGAGAACACCCTTGCCACGCAACAGGAACGAATACATATAGGTAATGCTAATGCCGGCTTCGCTGAACACCTTAACAGCTTCTGCTGCACGACCGGGCTGGTCATCAATCTCAATAGCAAACACATCACTCAAAGCAACGGCCACATTCGCTTTCTTTAACTCTTCGCAAGCACGCATAGGCTCGCTGCAAATCAGACGATATATACCATACTCTGCAGTATCTGCAATGGTGGAGGCAATAATTTGAATTTTTGCTTCCTTCAAGGCATCAAGAACCCTGATGAGAGTACCGGAACGGTTCTCTATAAAAATGGAAAGTTGGGGAATTGTCATATTTGTAAAGTTTATCGGTTATAGGTTATTGGTATACTTTTCGCTTATCTACTACACGGACAGCCTTACCCTCGCTGACGGGCAGTGAGCCTTTGGCAACAAGTTTGACAATAGGAGTCAGCAGAATCTCATCCTTCAGACGACGGCGAATCTCTTTCTCGAGAGCTTGCAGTTGCTTGTAGTCATCGGTAGGCTGTGCAAGTTCTACTTCTACAGTCATATTGTCATTCTCTTCGTCTGTAGTAAGCGTGATAAGATAGTTGCTTGCCAATTCGCTGAACTGCATCAAAATCTTCTCAATCTGGATGGGGAAGATATTCACTCCGCGCAACACCATCATATCGTCGCTACGACCCTTCATGCGGTCGATACGCACATGATTACGCCCACAAGGACATGTACGACCCAATACGCGGGTTAAGTCACGCGTACGATAGCGTAGCAAAGGCATAGCCTCACGACAGAGGCTTGTCAGTACTAACTCACCAATCTCGCCATCAGGCACTGGTTCCAGCGTCTCTGGGTTGACAATCTCTACGATGTAATAATCCTCCCAGAAGTGCATACCATTCTGCTCCTTGCATTCGAATCCTACGCCAGGTCCGCACATCTCGCTCATGCCGAAGGAATTGTAGGCTTTTACGCCCATCATATCCTCGATACGCTTACGCTGTTCCTCTGAATGAGGCTCAGCACCAATAGCCAACACCTTCAGTTTAGTATCACGACGTGGATCTACGCCCTCCTCCTTCATTACCTCATAGAGACGGGTAACGTAACTGGGGACAGCATGGATGGCGGTCGTACCGAAGTCTTTGATGAACTTTATTTGACGCAGCGAGTTTCCTGCGGCAGCAGGAACTGTAAGCATACCCAGTTTCTCCGCTCCATACTGGAAGCCCAAACCACCAGTAAACATACCATAACCACTTGAGTTCTGGAAGACATCTTCGGGACGAAGACCAACCATCCAAAGGTTACGTGCTACTTGGTTGGCCCACTCATCAAGGTCCTTCTTGGTGTGCAGGATGACGGTGGGGTTACCCGTTGTACCACTTGAGGAATGCAAGCGGACGCAATCCTTTATAGGTACGCAAGACATGCCGAAAGGATAGGTCTCACGTAAATCTTGTTTGGTAGTAAAGGGCAACTTACGTACGTCAGCCAAAGTCTTTATATCATCAGGCGTGACGCCTGCTTCAGCAAATTTCTTGCGATAAAATTCATTGTTCATGCAGTGACGTACGGTCGCCTGCAGTCGTTCGAGTTGGAGCGCCTCAATCTGCTCCCTCGACATGGTTTCAGTTTCCGGATTGAAATAGTTAGAATACATTTATAGGTTATCGTTTATAGGTAATTTTGGAAGGTCCTTTATAGACTTCTCTTATCGATTACGTGAGCACTCTTTCCCTGACTGCGTTCAATCGTTCCAGGTGCCTTCAACTGAACTTTAGCAGCAATGCTGAGTACACTCTTCAGTTTAGCTGCCAACTTCTTCTCCAGCGCCTCTACGGCGGCAGGCGTATCGAAAGTAGAGGTAAATACCTCCTGACGCAACTCTGCCTGAACCTGCAAGGTATCCAGATTGTTTACACGATCTACAACCAGCAAATAGCGCGGAGCGAACTCGGGCATGCTGAGTACCACACTCTCCACCTGTGATGGGAATACGTTGATTCCGCGAATAATGAGCATGTCGTCAGAACGACCCTCAATGCGACCCATTCTTACGTTGGTACGTCCGCAGTCACAAGTGCCAGGCATCAGCGAGCAGAGGTCGCGAGTACGATAGCGCAATAAGGGCATACCCTCCTTGGTCAACGTGGTGAATACCAACTCGCCCGTCTGTCCGGCTGGCAGCGGCTCTAGCGTTGTGGGATTAATTATTTCGGGATAGAAGTGGTCCTCGTTGATATGTGATCCGTGCTGCATCTGACATTCGTAGCTCACACTGGGCCCCATTATCTCAGAAAGACCATAAATATTATAGCCTTTCAGACCTAGATGATCTTCGATTTCCTTACGCATACTTTCTGTCCAAGGCTCTGCACCGAAGGCTCCTATGCGAAGCTTAATATCCTCCTTGCGGATACCCAACTTCTCCATTGTCTCTGCCAGATAAAGAGCATAAGAGGGAGTACAAGCTATACCTGTGATGCCCAAGTCACGAATGAGTTTCAGGTGTTTCTCTGTATTACCTGTTCCTGCAGGAATCACAGATGCGCCTAAATGCTCTACGCCATAATGAGCACCCAGACCGCCAGTAAACAATCCATAACCATACGCGACAGAGAATATATCGTCGCGTGTCACTCCGAAGGCTGTCAGGCAGCGTGCCATACATTCGCTCCAAACACCGATATCCTTACGTGTATATCCCACAATAGTGGGCTTACCTGTAGTGCCGCTACTAGCATGAATACGGATAATCTCGCTCTGCGGCGCGGCCTGCAAGCCAAAGGGGTAGTTATCTCTAAGGTCCTGCTTAGTAGTGAAGGGTAGCTTCGTAATGTCCTCTATGGTCTGGATGTCATCAGGACGAATATCCAGTTCCTGCAACTTGTTGCGATAGAAAGGCACGTTGTGATATACATATTCCACAATCTTGTGTAAGCGTTTGCCTTGCAGCGCGCTTCTTTCATCGCGACTCATGCACTCTTTGTTCGGGTTCCAAATCATGAATTTCTGTTATTTTGTTTTATTGTCCCATGCAAAAGTACAACAAAATATGCTTTTGAACAAGTATTTTTATTTGTATGTTGCTATTTCTCATAGCATTTAAACATACAGTCCACATCTTTCTTTGGCAACTGGCGCGTAAAGAAACTCACCAACAGCACAACAGGGAAGCCTCCCAGCATGGCAATAGCTCCGCAGTTGATGGGACTGATGGGGTTTCCCAACAACATATTCAATACCGTAATGCCCACGCCCCAGATGAAGCAAGCCCACACACTGGCTGTTGTCGCCTTACGCCAATAGAGTCCCAACATAAAGGGAGCCAGGAAGGCACCTGCTAATGCACCCCAAGAGATACCCATCAACTGGGCAATGAAGGTGGGAGGGTTCAATGCTATTAACAGGGATATTACGATGAAGAATACAATGAGTACCCGCATCACAACAACCTTGCGACGTTCTATCTTCTCAGCAACAATATCATCTATGGTGCCTTCTTCCACCTCACCTGGTAGGGACTTCTTGTCGCGATAGATGAGGTCGAGGGTCATAGTTGAGCTGGAAGTCAGTACCAATGAAGCCAAAGTTGACATAGAAGCAGACAAAACCAGCAGCACTACAAGAGCGATAAGGACATCGGGTAGCGTTACCAGCATGGCTGGCACAATAGAGTCGAAAGCTATCTTGCCGTTAGCTCCAATCACGGGATCGTACAAACGGCCAAAACCTCCTAGGAAGTAACAACCACCAGCCACGATGAAAGCAAAGATAGTACTGATAATAGTACCGCGCTTTATAGCGCTCTCGTCGGTGATACTATAGAACTTACCAACCATCTGGGGCAGTCCCATCGTACCAAGCGACGTAAGGACTATCACACCAAGCAATCCCCAAGGGTCGGGACCGAACCAAGTGGCGAACATTCCGCTGCCTGGTTCTGCTGCACCATCCGCAGGTAACTGTGCCAGTTTGTTTACTGCTTCTATCAGTCCACCCTGTGCCGAAAGTACAGCTGCAATGACAGCCACAATACCAAAGAGCATAATAATACCCTGAATAAAGTCGTTCATGGCTGTAGCCTTATAGCCTCCTAATATAACATAGACGGCAGTGAGAGCCGACATGATAATTACACAATATTCATAAGGGATATTAAATCCCATCTCAAAAAGTCTGGAGATACCGCTATAAACGCCTGCAGTATAAGGAATCAGGAATACGAAGGCTATGACAGAAGCCACCACACGCAACTTCTGGTCGGAGAAACGGGTACCGAAGAAGTCGGGCATCGTGCGACTCTCTATATGCTGAGTCATCAGCTTGGTGCGCCTACCTAAAATGAGCCAAGCTAACAACGAACCGATGATGGCATTGCCAATACCTATCCATGCACTGGAAAGGCCATATTTCCAACCGAATTGGCCGGCATAGCCCACGAAGACCACGGCCGAGAAATAACTGGTACCAAAGGCGAAGGCCGACAACCAAGGACCTACTGAACGGCCACCCAGCACAAAGCCTTCCACACTACTTGCCTGTTTACGACTATATAGGCCAACACCAATCATGATGGCCAAGAACACTATGGTTAAGATTACTTTTATAAACATAACTTCTGTAATAAAGAATGAAGATCGAAAATTAACTTTCAATTTTCAATTTAATTAAATCTCACTTGCAGTTGACACATCAGAGCGTGGCAATCGTCCTTAACGAATGCATTATTGGCCACATAAGCACTCTTGTACACATACTGCACTTGAACACGACATTTCTTGTAGAACCAATACTGCAATCCAGCTATAGCCTTATGTTGGTCAAGTCCAAGAGATGTGTTATAGTTGAAGTAGTCGTAGCTGCCCACAAATTCCAACTTAGGAGTGCCAAGGGGCACAGCACCTGTCAGGTAACCGCCTCGGCTGATAGCATCGCCGTCGATGCCTTCTAAGTATTCGCCGTGAGCATTAAACGCCTTGCTTTTATAGTCAAAACCAAGTGTCCAACGGTTACGCTTATAATCCTGTCCATTCAGAATTGTCGGATTATAAACCGAAGTCTTGCCGTCGGTTAGGATATTATGTCCACGTCCTATCTGTCCAGTTACCACTAGGTTCAATCCTGCTACGGGGCGGTATTCCAGACGAAGAATAAAATCCTTGAAGTTGTTGCCGTCCTTTTTATTGATGCCCTGTCCGTTCATCACATCCAACTCATAGCGCAATTTGCCGTTGTTGGTTTCGCCAAACAGAGAGAGTCCCAAATCACGACCATACTGAACGCCCATCAGGGGATCGCTACCACATCCTGTAAGATAGGTAACGCCTTCTGAATAAACATCGATGGCTTCCATAGAAGTGGGTGAAAGGGGATTCTCGAGTGACAGACCGTTCTTAAACTGACCTACCCTGACGGTAAGGGCTTTGTTGTTGGTAACACGAAAGTCTGTGTAGAATTCCTGTACGACACTCGAGAAGTCGTGCATGAATAGAAACGACCAGCGGTCGGTAATTTGGGCGTTTGCCCAGAAGAGAACTCGTTTCAGTTCGAATGTGTTGGTATCGGTACCATTCTTTCGAGTGTAATTGTAGCCACCCTGTGCGTAGCCGTGCAGTTGAATACGACTAGCGAGGTCCTTTACCCATTTTTGCTCCAAGAATGACGTCTTGGCAGAGTCACCCTTGACTGTTTCTTGTCCCATGGCTGCTGTGCTGCTGAAGATGGCCAGAGCCACAGCCAGCGTAGCTTTTACGAAAAATGTTTTTGGTTTCATTGTTGTGTTGTTTGTTAATGAATAATCTCTATCTCCCCTTCTAGGGGAGATAGAGGGGGTTAATTGTTCTGTTCAAAAATCTTCATGCGTTCTTCCAGTTGGTTATATTGATGGTCACCAATGAAAGATGTGCAGACGCGCAATCCCTCCTGATGGCTGCCCGTAGTAATCAAGCAGATTGCACTTACACCATAATACATCAATTCCTTTGCTAACTGGCCACTTGTCATACCGGGATAACCTATAGTGAAGTAGAATCCATCAGCCACGGGCTGGTCACCGTCCTTGTCATAGACCACGTAGAAGCCGTGCTTGCAGAAGATCTCTTTCAGTTTCTTGGCACGCTCGCCATAAACCTTTATATCGTCGCGGAAACGGTATTCGCCGTCGCAGGCTGCACGGAACATTTCTGCCAACGCGTATTGTGCTGAGTGGCTGGTGCCTGAAGACAAAGCATACAGCATACGAGTACTGAATACCAGTCCGAAGGGCAGACCCTCGTAACGGGCAGCAAGGTCATCATAATGACGGTGGAATAATTTATCGCTGATGCACACCACGCCAATGCGCTCTCCAGCATAGCTGAATGCCTTAGAGCCACTGATGAGTAGCATATAATTATTGGTATAGCGAGCTACTGTAGGCTGATAGGGAGGTTCAAACGGAACGCTTAGATCCTGACGAAAGTCCATAGCAAAGTAAGCCAAATCCTCCATGATGATAGTATCATACTGTGTTGCCAAATCGCCTATAGTCTGCAACTCCTGCTCGGTCAGGCATACCCAAGACGGGTTATTGGGATTACTATAGACAATGGCGCAGATGTTACCCTTACAGAGGTAGCTTTCCAACTTGGCACGCAACTTATCGCCGCGGAAGTCGTACACATCAAATGTCTCGTACTTCACGCCCTGCACCTGCAGTTGCATCTTCTGAACGGGAAAACCAGGGTCGATGAACAGCACAGTATCCTTCTTCTTGTTGGACTGCGAGCAAGTCAGGAACGAAGCGAACGTTCCCTGCATACTACCCGTAACGGGCACACATCCCTCAGCTGCAATGTCTACACCGATGAAAGCCTTCACAAAGCGTGACGCTTGCTTCTTTAACTCAGGATAACCCTGAATATCGGGGTATGAATGGGCGATGCCTTCCTGTAGTGCCTTGATCTGTGCATCCACACCCACTTGGGCGGCAGGCAATCCAGGAATACCCATCTCCATCTTGATGAATTCCACACCACTTTCCTTCTCTGCCATAGCAGCTACCTGCTTCACCTCGCGGATAGTAGCCTTGGCAAAGTCCTGAATGCCCAATTTGGCAATCAGTCTGTCAACTATTTCTTTCTTTATAGGAGTTTCTTTCATATCTCTAAACTCTCATCACTAAACCATCAACTATTTCTGCGCCTCACGTCCTAATGCCAAGGCTTTGATGTTGGCCTCTACTACGGCATCACCCTTACGACCGAAGACGCTGCGGATAGCATTCTCCAATGTAGCGTAATCTATGCCGAGGGCTTTCTGGGCAGCACCCAATAGGATAACATTGGCAGAACGGGGTATCTGATTGTCCTTGGCCAATTGCTCTATATCTATGGCTACAACATGGGGGAGCTTAGCCAGTTCGGCCTTAATATCCTCGATATTGGGATAGTTAGGGATATTGATGAACGGAGCGCTGGAGGTAATAACCCAACCTTCCTTATTCAGGTAAGGCAGGTAGCGCAAAGCCTCCATGGGTTCCATAGAGATGATAACGTCAGCTCCGCCGAGGGAAATAAGGTCGCTGGCAATGGGGTCGGAGCTGATACGCAGATTCGACTGCACATCACCGCCTCGCTGACTCATGCCGTGTACCTCGGCCTGCTTGATATATAGGTTCTCGTTCATGGCTGCTTCGCCAATGATAGTAGCGATTGAGAGGATGCCTTGTCCTCCCACGCCACAAAGTATGATATCACATTTCATTTTTCGTTGAACATTGAACATTGAACATTGAACATTAGCTATTTTGCTTACGTTCTTTTGCATGTCTCTTAAATGTCTGGATGCATTCACGTTGCGGAATGATAACAGAAACACCCTTATAGTTGATCTCCTCGCGGATGATGCGGATAATCTCAGGCATGTTCTTGGGCAGGGGAACTACCACATGCAGATGCTCGGGTTCTACACCAAGACCCAGGCAGATAGCCTCGAACTTATTGGTTCCGGCAGAGTCCTGACCGCCTGTCATAGCGGTAGTGAAGTTGTCGGAGATAATGACGGTGATGTTAGCTTTCTCGTTTACGGCATCCAAGAGGCCGGTCATACCGCTATGGGTAAAGGTAGAGTCACCAATGATAGCTACTGCAGGCCACTGACCGGCATCGCTGGCACCCTTGGCCATAGTGATGCTGGCTCCCATATCTACACAAGAGTGAATTGCACGATAGGGAGGCAGGAAACCCAGCGTATAACAACCGATATCACCAAAGACACGGGGATTCTCGTACTCTTTCAACACTTCGTTTAGAGCGGTATACACATCGCGGTGACCGCAGCCCTGACAGAGTTGAGGGGGACGAGCCGCAACTAAAGCGGGAATCTCCGGAATTTCCAATTTCTTTGGATTTTCCGAAAGTTGCGCATTCAGCGCAGCTGCCACACTGTCGGGTGTAAGTTCGCCTGTACGGGGAAGTTCGCCTGTGAGACGACCCAGAATATTCTGGCTCTCGAAGACCCCGCGAACCTGTTCCTCGATGAATGGCTGGCCTTCCTCAACCACCATCACCTTCTCGCAACTATCCAACAGCTGCCGTACCAACTTCTTGGGAAGAGGATATTGAGAAATCTTAAGGATAGGGACATCCACACCCGATTCTTTTACATAATTATAGGCGATGCCACTGGCAATGATACCCAAAGGAGCTTTACCGCTAAGTTTCAGGCGATTGTAAGGAGAGTTGGCGGCATCCTCCTCCAACTGTGCCTGCTGAGCTGTTACCTTGTCATTACGCTTGCGGGCATTGGCTGGCAGAAGCACCCAGTTGGCAGCTACGGCGTTATAGTTCATCTCGTTTTCCTTACGAGCCTCATCCTTTACCTTTACCACAGCGCGGCTGTGTGCCATACGGGTGGTGACACGCATCAGCACAGGCAGGCACTGCTTTTCGGAGTAATCGAAGGCGACCTCCATCATGTCATAAGCTTCCTGTTGGCTGGAAGGCTCGAACGTAGGAATCATGGCAAACTTACCATAGAAACGGCTGTCCTGCTCATCCTGACTGCTATGCATAGATGGGTCATCGGCCACCAAGACCACAACACCACCGTTTACACCCGTCATGCCGCTGTTTACAAAGGGGTCGGCACAGACGTTCATTCCCACGTGTTTCATACAAACCAGTGCACGCTTGCCCATGAAGGACATACCCAGGGCAGCCTCCATAGCCGTCTTCTCGTTGGTGCACCAACGGCTGTGAACATTACGTTCCTTCGCCAGCGGATTCAATTGAATGAATTCCGTAATTTCCGTAGATGGGGTGCCGGGATAAGCATACACACCAGAAAGTCCAGCATGCAGCGCACCCAGTGCAATGGCCTCATCACCCAATAAAAGTTTCTTTTCCATGCTTATATTGTTTTTATTTTCCTATTTCAAATGTCTGTTTCGCTCAGCACGGGGAATTTCTTCCTGAAATCCTCCAATGCCTGCATGTCTAATATAGCTTCTGCATATCCTTCCTTGTTGCGTTCGCACGCTGCAATGGCATGCCCATAGGGATGAATAACGGCAGATTCACCACAATATTCGCAGACCGAATCGCGGCCTACACGATTCACACCTATTGCATAGCACTGGTTCTCTATGGCCCTTGCCCTGAGCAGCGTGTTCCATGCTTCTATGCGTTGCGTGGGCCAATTGGCTACGCAGATAAGGGCATCATAGTCGTTGTGGTTGCGCATCCCTATGGGGAAACGCAAATCATAACACACGGTAAGCAGGAATCTCACGCCCCTCCATTCCACCACTACACGCTTGATGCCACGGCTATAGTATCTGTCTTCGCCGCCATAGGCAAAGAGGTGACGCTTGTCATAATATGCTACAGAGCCGTCGGGCTTTACGAAGTACAGTCGGTTGTAGAACCGTCCGTCCTCCTCCACCGCGATGCTTCCAGCTATGGCTGCATTCTGCTGCTGCGCCATCTGTTTCATCCATTCCAGCGAGACATTATCCCGTTCGGCCAACCCTACGGGTTCTGTGGCAAAGCCTGTGGACCACATTTCGGTCAGCACATACAGGTCGACACCAGACTGGGCGGTTATCTGCTCGGTTAGACGCAGTCTGTTCTTTGCGGGCTCTCCCCACATGATATCGTGCTGTAGAATGCTTACCTTCACAATCAAATACGCATTTAGTTTGCAAAGTTAAGAGTTTTGTCGGTTATAAAGTGTTTTTCCGCGTTTTTTTTGTTCTGTCACCGTTTTTTTTGTATCTTGCACCCAAATTTTCTATCCCAAACAAAAAATATCATGAAAAAGAGAACATTTATAACCTTTCTGACTCTCTTTATCTTAGCCATTGGCGCTTATGCCGAAGAGACCATCACATACTCCATCAACAAGCAGAGTGGCAAGTTCACTGCCACGAACGCCAACGGAACCTGGGCATCCGTATGGACCAGTACTGACGGACTATTGACACTGCGCTCCAACGCCAATAATATGCAGTGGAACGGCAACAATATCGATGCCCGTTCAGGTACAGCCAAGAAGGCTACCTATACCGTTACGGCACCTGCCGGTTTTGATATCTGCAGCTATTCTTTCCAAGCTAAAGCACTCAGCAGCAACCAGACCCTAACCGTCGAAGGCGAGTCGGCCCGCACCATCACATCGTCGGTTTCCACGCCGATACAGGCCGATGGAGTGAAGTGCAGCAGCTTCACGTTCACGATCACCGGAGAGAATACAGGTACACTGCTCTCCAGTTTCTCCGTTACCATCAAGGGTGATTCCGAGGCTAAAGTCTCAGCCACTAAGGTCGAGCAGGGAAAGGTAACCACAGGAATCGGCAACACCGATGTGGGCATCTTGCGTAGCACGCTTACCGTTAGCGGTCTCTCGGGCAATGTGGCGTTTCAAGGGGTAAAAGGCAAACTAAGAGCGACAAAACTGGAAAACATAAAGGCCGTCCGTGCTTACTTTGCCACCAATGCGCAGGAACTCTTTATCGACAAGGAAGAATCGATGAAATGGCGCGAAAACAACGGCATACTCTTTGCCGAGGGTTCGATTGCAGAAGACGGCACATACACCATCACGGGCAACCGAAGCCTTACAACGGGCACGCATTACCTGTGGATTGCGCTGGATATCGACGGAGCGGCTCAAGAGGGTAACACCGTAGATGCCACCATCACTTCCTATACAATAGACGGAAAGTCGCTGGCTGAATCTAACGGCAATCCGGCTAATGCAGCCACCATCTTCCTGACGGAGAGTAGCGTGCTGATGCCTATGGATAAGGGAAGCCTTTACTACCGCATTCCGGCTATCTGCGCCAGCGCGGACGGCAAACGGCTCATAGCGCTTACCGACGACCGCAAGAATCATAATGTCGACCTGCCCACACACTGCTATGTTGTGGCACAGTATTCCGAGGATAACGGTCGCACATGGAGCGACCCAGTCACCGTTGCGGGTACAGCCAAGACAGGAGGTGACTACGGGCACGGAGATGCATCGCTGATTACCAACCGGCAGAATGGTGATATCATTGGCATCATGACCAGTTCGCCCAACGGAACGGGCTTCTTCTCTTCTACGCCCGATAAGCCGCAGGCCTGGAAGACTATAGTCAGCCATGATGGCGGTCTTACCTGGGAAGCCCCCATAGATCACACCAAGGAGCTCTATGCAGCCGGCAGCCCCCACCCCAACTGGATGGCCGGTTTCTCGGGCTCGGGTGCCGGATTGCAGAAACGCGACGGCACACTGGTTTCACCTTTCGTGAATCGCGAGTCACCCGACGGGAGCAATAATAATGTCACGCAGAACTACTACAGCTTTATGTCCAAGGATGGCGGCCTTACCTGGTATGTAAGCGGAAAGAGCGGTACAACGGCAGCCGACGAGCCTAAGATTCTGGAGCGAAACAATGGAGATCTGGCTATCAGCGTGCGAGCCAGCGGTTATAATTATTATAATGTAACGTCTGATGATGGCGTGACTTGGAAGAAGGCCCCACAGACACGCTTCACAACAGGCATCAACGGTAATGCCTGCGACGGCGAATATATGTACTGGTGTTCTAAACTCGACGGGAATCCCTGGAATATCGTCTTCCAGACCGGTCCTAACAATCCCTCCCGCCAGAATGTATCCATTGCCCTCTCTACCAACGAAGGGGTGACCTTCGCAACTCCCAAGACCATCTGTCCTCGTGGTTCGGCCTATAGCGCGGCTACCGTTCTTCCCGATGGCACCCTGGGGGTTTACTACGAAGAGGAAGGTCTCTTTGGCGGTTACACCATGCGCTTCGTTCGCTTTAGCTTGCGTTGGGCCAGCAATGGCAAATACAGCTTCACTTCCGACCAGCCCTTTCATCCCGTTTCGGCCAACATCGTAACCCCCGACGGCATGCGCAACGTTACTATGCTGGATCTTAGGGATAACACCATCTACGATACGGCCGGACGCAAACATCCCGTAGCACCCAAGAATAGTATCTATATTCAGAATGGAAAGAAGAAGGTGGAGTAAGGTGTAAAGTCGGTTTACTGTTTACTGTTTACCGTTTAAAGGTTAGGGAATAGAAAAAGAAAATAGGACCCAGAATTTCTGAGTCCTATTATTTTATAGTTGCACTCCCCCAAAGGGGGAGATGGAGGGGGCTTTTTATTCTTCAGTCTTCTCCTTGATGGTCTTACCCATGGTCAGGTAAGCGGTAGGAGCAGCTACGAAGATTGAAGACAATGTACCGAAGATAACACCCAGAATCATTGCGAAGGCGAAACTGCGGATGCTGGCACCACCCAGGCAGAAGATTACGGCCAGTACGATGAATGTGCTGACAGAGGTGTTGATAGTACGGTTCAATGTACTGTTCAGTGAGGTGTTGAAGAGCTCCTGACGGTCACGCTTGGGATACAGGCCGATGTACTCACGGATACGGTCGAATACAACCACCTTATCGTTGATAGAGTAACCGATAGCGGTCAGCACGGCACCAATGAAGGTCTGGTCAATCTCCAGTGAGAAGGGAAGGATACCCCACCAGATAGCATACATACCCAGAATCAGAACAACGTCGAATACCAAGGCTGTGATAGCACCTACCGAGAAGGCCACGTTGCGGAAACGCAACAGGATGTACAGGAAGATAGCTATAATAGCCAGAATAACGCTGATGATGGCACCACGTGTGATGTCGGCAGCTACAGAAGGTCCTACCTTCTGGCTACTGATGATACTACCACCGGCACGCTCATCACGGTTGATGAAGTTATCCAGTGTCAGGTCTTCAGCCAACAGGTTAGCACCCTTCAGTGCATTAAACAACTTCTCTTCGATTTCGCTGTCTACCTCGATAGCCTCCTCCTGAATGCGGTAGTTGGTAGAGATACGTAGAGTCTTACCCTCGGTACCCAATGCAATAACGCTGGTGTTACTCTCAGGGAATGCCTCTGCTAGGATAGGACGTACGGTCTCGGGCTGTACATTGTTCTCGAACAGTACCACGAAGTTACGACCACCGGTGAAGTCGATACTCTTGCTGAAGCCACGACCCAGCATGAAGCCTATGCTAATAACAGCCAATACGCCAAAGACAACGAAACTCTTCTTGTAAGCGCTCATGAACTTGAAGGTGGGATTCTGGAAAGAGATCTTGTCTCCCAAAGGAGTGCGGAAGGTCAGATTTAACCACTTGTCCTTAGCCATTACCTGTGAATAAACCACACGTGTCAGGAATACGGCAGTGAAGAAGCTGACACAGATACCAATGAACAATGTGGTAGCGAAGCCGCGGATAGGTCCTGTACCGAAGTAGTAGAGGATAACAGCGGTAATCAATGGAGTCAGGTTAGAGTCGAAGATAGCGCTGAAGGCGTTGCTGTTACCAGCAGACAGAGCCTCGCGAACCTTCTTACCAGCCTTCATCTCCTCCTTCGTACGCTCGTAGATAAGCACGTTGGCATCCACGGCCATACCCAGGGTCAGAACCATACCGGCAATACCGCTCATGGTCAGGGCAGCCTGGAAGCTGGTCAGAATACCTACGGTGAAGAAGAGGTTCAGAATCAGGGCGCAGTTAGCAACCATACCGGGAATCGTGCCGTACATCACAATCATGTAAACCATCAGGATTACGAAGGCGATGATACAGCTCAGGATACCCTGCTGGATAGACTCGGCACCCAGTGAAGGACCAACAATCTCCTCGCTCACAATCTTAGCGGGAGCAGGCATCTTACCAGACTTCAGCACGTTGGCAAGGTCGCGTGTATCTTCGGTAGTGAAACGACCGGTAATCTGAGAGTTACCGCCGGTGATTTCGCTCTGTACGGTAGGAGCACTGTAAACATTGTCATCCAATACGATGGCAACGCTGCGCTTCAGGTTAGCCTTTGTCAGGGCAGCCCAGCGGCGTGCACCGTCCACGTTCATCTTCATGCTTACGCAAGGCTGACCGTTCTGATCAAACTCGTCCTTGGCGTCGGTGATAACATCACCTTCCAAAGGAGCACGGCCGTTACGCTCAGTTACCTTGATGGCATACAGCTCATAGATGTTCGAAGATTCACCTTCGCCAACACCCTTCACGCCCCACTTCAGACGAACGTCAGAGGGCAGAACCTCGTTAGCCTCGGGTGAAGCCAGCAGTTCGTCGATGGCAGCCATGTCGCGCTTGTTGGCATAACCAACTACGCAGCCATAGGCACCCTGTGTCAACTGCAGACGGCTCAGCAAGGGGTGCTGTTTGCGAATCTTCTCTATGTCGGCAGCACTAGCGGCTGTCTCTTTCTTTTCATCAGCATTACCGCCAACAACGGCAGCAAGATCCTTCTGGGCTGCAGCAGTATCAACGGCTGTAGTATCAGTAGTTGCCTCGGCAACAGTGGCAGAATCAGCTGTAGCCTCATCCTTTATATTGCTCATTACGGCAGCTAGTTTGTTGTCCAGTGTTGCCAAGAAAGGAACAATCTCCTGTGAGTTGTAGGTCTCCCAAAACTCTAGGTTAGCACTTCCCTGCAAAAGTTTTCGTACACGCTCAGGTTCCTTCACACCAGGCATTTCCACCATGATGCGTCCCTCCTGACCTTCCAAAGCCTGAATGTTGGGCTGAACCACACCAAAGCGGTCGATACGGGTACGCAGTACGTTGTAAGAGTTGTCAATAGCACTCTTCACTTCTTCACGTAGCACCTTCTCTACCTGCTTGTCAGTACTCTTGGTTGTTACCTTATCACGCAGCTGTTGAGTTGCGAAGAGTTCGGCCAAAGCCTTGTTGGGCTCCAATGCTTTGTAGTCTTTAATAAATAAGGTAATAAAATCACTCTGGCTGTTTGCAGCCTCGCCGGTCGCCTGCTCGACGGCCTTGCGGAAGTTCTCGTCAGTCTCCTCTTTGTGGTCAGCCAAAGCCTTTACCACGTCGGGAACACTAACCTCCAGGATAACGTTCATACCACCCTTGAGGTCCAGACCCAAACCGATTCCCATCTCGCGGCACTCTTTCAATGTCCAGACATTGCAGTACACCTTGTTGTTGAGCAGAGAATCCAGATAACGGTCAGCTGCTTCCTGACCCTCGGTCTGTGCCAACTGCTCAGCCTTACTCTCAAAGTGGTTGGTAACCACAGAGAAACTCAGGTAGAAGAGGCAGACAAGGGTAAGCAAGACTGCGAAAACCTTTACAAATCCTTTGTTTTGCATCGTTTAATTAATTATGTTTGTTGTTTTATATGTTTTCGTTCAGTTACATAATAGTGCGCAAAGATACACATTTTTCCTTAACCACGTAGTTTTTTGTGATAAAATTTATACATTATGACCATAATATTAGTGATTTTTCTGTATATAGGCAACTACGGGGAAGTGGTCTGAAGCCCTCACCTCGTCATCCACATAGCACTTCAAGCACTGCCAATCGTCGCTGCAGAAGATATGGTCAATCCTCACATATATTCCACTCTGTTTATATGTGAAGCCCGTTCCCCTACCCGTTTTTCTAAAAGCACAGGTCAGTCGTTTTGTTAGTTTCTGGTAAGTATAGGAGATGGGAGTATCGTTAAAGTCACCACACATCACCATGCTCTTCCCTGCGTTTCGATCTATTATGGCACACAGCGTATCTGTCTGGGCTCCACGAAAATGGGCGGCTCCGCCCAATTTGCGCCGCAGCAAGCGTCCGTTCTGCTCCACCTTTTCGCGTTCTGGCTCCAATATCATATCCTTGTACTCACTCTTCTCCGCGGCAGACAGGGCATTGCTCTCCAGATGGTTGCTCACAAGTAGCATACTGTCCCCCTGACACAGAATCCAACAGGCCATACTGCTATTAGCACGTGTAGGATAATCTATGTGTATCGTATCACCCAGTACGGGGAAGCGCGTTAGGATATACTTGCCATAGCCTATTATCCTATTGTAGTGCATAGAGTCCGTCATACGTAGGAAGTCGGACATGTTCATCAGAGTTCCGTTCATCTCCTGAAAGCAGGCTATGTCTGGGCTTTTCTCCTTCAGAAATTCTATCACCTCGCGCCGATCCTCATCCGTCTGCACGCCTCCCAAATTATAGGTCACGATACACACCGCGCTGTCAGACCCGTATACCCTCGTATTGATAGGACAGTAATCCATTGCGTAGCTTGCCACCACGACCAAGCCCAATATAGGAATCCATATCAGAGCAAAACGGAAAATCAGCCAAAAAAAGATAAAAGCAATATTTATTATCAGGAAGACGGGAAAGAACAATCCTAATAGCGAAATGGTTGGATGCTCGCAAGGAGATACAAACGTACTGGCGACCGTCAGCCATAAAAGCAGCACGGTGCACACGTTTGCTCCAGCGAACAAACCCGTCAGCATACGGGTCACCCCCCCTGTCGAAATATTCTTTTTCAAAATCCTTTAATCACCTAAACAATTTTCTCTTCTCCTCCTCCGTCAGATTAGCGTAGCCGCTTTTCTTAACCTTATCCAATATACGGTCCAACTCAGCCTCCTCCTCTTTCTTACGCTGACGATAGGCAAAGTCCTTCTCATACTTACCCCCCCAGGTTACCTTAATATCAGGATTTTTCTTCGTAAACTTCTTGCTGAACCACTGACGGAAACTGAAACCGTCCCGTCCACCTCGATCGTAGTAGTCACGGTCATAATAGTTGTTATGCCCCCTACCGTTTCTACCGCCCCCATTGCGCCAGTACAGCAAGAGTAGCAAACCTACCAGCATACCGCCCAAGTGAGCAAAATGAGCCACGCCATCGCCTGGACGACCGAAGGCTGCCATGAGTTCTATAACGGCATATCCTACCACAAAATACTTCGCCTTTATAGGCACAGGCAGTGGGAAGATAAACATCCGTTCATTGGGAAATGTCATACCGAAAGACAGTAATATACCATATACAGCACCACTGGCACCCACCGTTGTCCATCGATTCAGGAATTCATCCATAGGAACCTGCACACCACCAATGTTCGCCATATCGTACTGCGCCATACCCTCTATCCAGTAGTTACCATACTGCACTAGTTCCTGCATCAGGCCGGCTCCCAGTCCGCATGTCAGGTAATAGAGAAGAAATCTCTTGCTCCCCATCGTCTGTTCCATGATACGACCGAACATCCAGACCGCAAACATATTAAAGAACAGATGTGAGAAACTTCCGTGCATAAACATATAAGTAAAGATTTGATAGAAGTAGAAATGGCTCGCCAAGAAGAAGTGTAAGCCTAGCACATCATCCAAATCTATATTGTAGGCCGGAAGAGCCGCTGCCCATCGTGCTGCAAAGAACAACACATTTATGATAAGCAGGTTTTTTGTAACGGGAGGCATATTATTCATACTCACATAACTTTCATAATTACGGCGCAAAAATACAAAAAAAAACACAGAAGAGGCGATATCAGACGGTTAGAAAGGGATTTTTTCGCTTTTTCTTGCATTTTTTTACAAAATTCCTTGTGTCGTATATCAACTTTCCTTATTTTTGTGAATGAAAAATTTGAGTTTTATTACAATTAACTGATTTATAAACATCTAAAATCACTAAATTATGAACAAGACTGAATTGGTTGCAAAAATTGCCGAAGGTGCAGGTTTGAGTAAAGTTGATGCAAAGAAGGCTTTGGAAGCTACTTTGGATGCCATCACAGCAGCTGTTAAGAAGGACGACAAGGTTGCCCTCATTGGTTTTGGTACATTCTCTGTTGCCAAGCGTGCTGCTCGCAAGGGTATCAACGTCCTCACCAAGAAGACCATTAACATCCCCGCCAAGAAGGTTGTTAAGTTCAAGGCAGGTGCAGACCTTAAGTTCTAATCCTCACATCTTGCAAAAAGCGTAAGCGCACCGACTCAATTTTGAGCGGCGCGCTTTTTTTATGTAAAATAAAGAATCTTACTCTCCCCAAGAACTTCTGTCCAAATTGCGGTAACCAATTGCTTCTTGTAAATGATGCGTTAGAATCTGCTCGGATCCTTCGAGGTCGGCAATTGTACGAGCAACACGAAGAATCCGATCGTACGCACGTGCTGAGAGTTGTAAACGATTCATTGCTTCACGAAGCATATCCATATCCTCTGGGGCCGGTTCCGCGTATCGATGCATAAGTCTGCTTGTCATCTGAGCATTACAATGTACTCCGGGAGTATCCTTGTATCGATCTTCCTGTATCTTTCGAGCACGCACTACGCGTTCGCGAATAGTCGCACTGTTCTCGCCAGGAGCAGTCCTACTTAATTCATCAAAAGACAATGGTGTAATTTCGCACTGAATATCTATACGATCAAGCAGAGGGCCCGAAATCTTGTTTAGATACCTGACAATCTGCCCAGGTGTGCAACAACATTGCTTGGTGGGATGATTGTAATAACCACACGGACACGGATTCATGCTAGCAATAAACATAAAAGAGCATGGATAAGAAACGCTATACTTAGCACGAGAGATATTTATAACCCTATCTTCCAATGGTTGTCGAAGAACCTCTAAAGTACTCCTCTGAAATTCTGGCAATTCATCGCAAAAAAGAACTCCATTATGGGCCAAACTTATCTCACCTGGTTGCGGATTAGACCCACCGCCCACCAGTGCCACCTGAGATACCGTATGATGGGGCGAACGAAATGGTCTGTGGGCAATCAACGAACAATTACCAGGTAGTTTTCCAGCAACAGAATGAATTTGCGTTGTCTCCAAACTTTCTTGTAATGACAACGGAGGCAAAATACCAGGTAGGCGTTTGGCCATCATACTTTTTCCGCTACCAGGAGGACCGATCATAATAAGGTTATGACCTCCTGCGGCTGCAATTTCCATCGCCCTTTTAACGTGTTCCTGTCCTTTGACGTCGGAAAAATCTAATTCAAACTCATTTTGCTGAGCATAAAACTCTGAACGGGTGTTGATAATGGTAGGCTCTAAAGGATGCATACCATTAAGATGTACTATGACCTGATTGATATGACGAACACCATATACTTTCAGTTTATTTACAACAGCTGCTTCTCTAATATTATCTTCAGGTACAAACAATCCTTCATATCCCAGTTCTCTTGCTTTGATAGCAATAGGAAGAGCACCTTTTATTGGCATTAGTGAGCCATCCAAACTTAGCTCCCCAACCAACATATATCGTTTTAGCAAGTTAATATCAACTTCGCCCTCTGTGGCCATAATTCCAATTGCCAAGGGAAGATCCAAACCGGACCCTTCCTTTCGAACATCAGCTGGAGCTAAATTCACGGTAATCTGCCTAGTAGGAAATCTATAGCCGCTATTTTCAATGGCAGCCATAATACGCTCATGACTTTCCTTAACAGCATTATCCGGCAAGCCAACCATTACAAACCGACAACCTCTTGTAGCATTAACCTCGATGGTTACTGCTACAGCCTGCAACCCTTGTACAGTTGCCCCATATACCTTTACAAGCATATCTTCTTCACTTTAGGTTCTATTTCCCGGAACCAGTCGGAGCCGTGTGCAATAATCTTTTGGTCGGGTCCAACGAGGACGAAATAGGGAAGGTCTGTGATTCCCCACTGCTGAACCAAAGGACTGAGGAATGATTGAAAATCGCAGAAAGAATGGTAGTCGACACTATCGGCTTCCTCTATACGTGTCAATTCTCGGAGGTCAGCATCTAACGAGTAGCTGATGGCTTTGAGTTGAAGATCCTTTGCTTCCATCTCTCTGCGGAACCTGCGCACACGATAAAGGGCACTTTGGGAACCGCTTTTCCAACTGCCCCAGAAGGCGATAAGGAGATAGCTGCCTCGAAACTCTCGGGAACTGATTTCACGGCCTTCCTCGCTGCCACTAAAGGCGGAGGTGCGAGTATGGAGTCGGAAAGAAGGAAGGGGCTGCCCGTCTGCAAGAACACCGTAGGACTTGACCTTACGGGAAAGCTTGCTGAGCTCTAAGTCATCCGGATTGGCACGGCAAAGGCTATCATAAACCTCAGCTACATCGCCGTGGCTGAGGCTATCGCAGAGTAAGAAATATTCCTGAAACAGGTAACGGCTGACAGCAAGGCGCGGATACTTAAAGATGACCTTGCGGGCTATCTGCAAGGATGTATCGGAGGGAAGGTCTGTAATATCTTCGCGAAACTCGGTATACACCTCGTTATCGTCCGAACCATCAACATCCACAGCGCTAAGGTTCTGGGCATCGCCCCGAAGCTCTATCTCGTCGCCTGGACGGGCAAAGATGGTAAGCTCTGAGAAGTTGGGATACATAAGACGGAAGATGGCTTCACCTTCAATACGGGCGGTATATTCAAATTCGCCTCCCTCTATCTTTATGGTATCTAACCTGTCTATAGCTCCCGTAGGGCTGTAGATATAGAACTCTGCCTGCTCCAGATTAGCAAAATCTCCTGTAATCCTAACGATATCGGAGTTAGGATTACAGGAGATAAATGCTAAGAGTATTATGATAAAAAGGGGAGTTTTTCTCATTGAAAGTGACGATTAGCGGTTAGCGGTTATAGATAACAACTTTCAACTCTCAACTCAAAAAACCGCCTTTAAACATTAAACCTTATAATCGTTTACTTAACAACGCTCTTTACAACATCGGCAAACTTAGCAAACTCGAGGTCGTTAGCAGCGCGGGCTGCGAGGGTGCTGTCCTTCTGGATAGCGGCCTTGAGAGCGGTAGCCAATGTATTGGCGTCGCCAGTGCGGGCTGCAAGAACGGCCTGCAGGTAACTGGTAATAGCGTCAGCATTCTTAACAGCAGCAAGAGTCTTCTTGGCGCTGGTATAGTCCTTTGCAAGAATCTGAGCCAAAGCAGCACTGTTGGTGTTGGCACCTGCCAAATCAGCAGCAGCCTGAGTATAGTTACCCTTAGCGATATTGAGGTTGCCCATTATTTCTTTGAAGGTATCTGAGCCGCTACCCTTTGCAAGGTATGTCTCGGCTGCGTTTACATCACCGTTCTGGAGAGCAAGAAGAGCAAGGTTGGTATTCACCTCAGCTGCGTTCTTGCTGACAGCAGCAGCCTGCTTAAGGTAGTTGTTGGCTGCAGTTGTATTACCCTCAGCAATAGCCTGCTGAGCCATATTATTGAGAGCACGATAGTCGCTGGGATACTGTTTAGCGATAGTCTCGTTCCACTGCTTGCGCTCAGCCTCTGACTTGGTGAGCTTATTGGCACCGTAAACCAACTCCTCAACACTCAACTTGCTGGCATCCTGCTTGTACTGCTCTAAAATCTGATCGTCTGAACGGCCGATTACTTCGTAGTTAACGATGAGACGTGCACGACGGAGCTCGGGGAGGATACTCTCCTTGATATCAGTATAGACAGCGCTCATGTTGCTAATCTGCTGCTCACGCTCTTCTGGCTCCTGATACATAGAGAGGACGCGAAGGATAATCTCCTTATCCTGAAGGTTGCTCTTAGAAACGAGTTCCTGGAAGCCTTCCCAGTCCTCTGCAGTGAACTTGGTATCTACATCGGCCTTCATACGAATCTTCTTGAGCTCACCTTTGAGGTATTCTGTGCTAACGTTCTGACGCTTCTCTGCCAACTTCTCGTTGAAGTCGTACTTACCATCGGGACTGGCATAAGCGCTAACTTCGATATTCTGCAGGGCACGTGTCTCGGCATTGTCATTGATTTCCTTGAGAATCTTACCCAGATCCTTGATACTTACAGAGTTGAGCTCGCTAGCACGAAGGTTGGCCTGATTAATAAGGAACTTGATGTTAGCCTCCTGCTTCTGGGCGATGATACGCTGGTAAGCATCGGGAGCAGTAGCGCCGTTCATAGTGCAACGATTCAGAAGCTGAGAAGTAGCAATAACACCATAACCAATCTTAACCTCAGGGATAGAAACGGTCTTTTTGCCGAGCTTAGCATCAAAACGGGCATAGAGTTCGCTGGAGAGCATAGGATCAATGAAGGCAAAATTGGTCTTCATGGTGTAAGTACCGCCAGCCTTGTACTGGATGGTGGTAGCGTTACCCTCTACCTTCTCGCCTTGGAAAGTAGCGCTCTGACCCTCAGCCTCACCGCCCTGATACTTAAGAACGGGAGTTACGGTTACAACAGCCTTCTTCTTCATATACTTAACGGGGAATGTACCGTTGATAGTGGCAGGAACCTGACCGCCTACAGCTTCAAGAGGAGTGGGAGTTACAGCGAAGTTATCCGAACTGAGCTTTCCAAGCTTACTACAAGATGACAGTGCAACTACGGCTGCTGCCATCAAAACAATCTTTGATTTTTTCATTTTTTTATCTGATTTTGATAATTTTGCCGCAAAGATATAAAAAATCATTGAACATTGAACATTGAACATTGAGCTTTTTTTCATTGAACATTGAACATTGAACATTGAAACTTCGTTTCGAGCCTACTTCTGCTCGGAAAAACTGATGCGAGCATCGCTTTTCTCTCACTTAATCGCAGCCTTGAACATTTTTGAAAACTTTGTAAAGGTTATAGGTTAAAGGCTAAAGACCTTTTAACGTTAACGGAACTGTTGAAAGTTGAAAATTGGTCGTTTAGGGAGTTGGTCGTTTAGGGAGCTCCGATAACCGATAACCGATTAAACAGTAAACTAACGTTTAATGTTTCTCGGGTGATGCTCGAGGATTTCCTGACGGAGGTGGGAACGGTCGATATGCATATATATCTCGGTAGTAGAAATATCCTCGTGGCCCAGCATGGCTTGGATGGCGCGCAGGTTGGCACCGCCCTCAAGGAGGTGAGTGGCAAAACTATGGCGGAAAGTATGGGGGCTGATATTCTTCTGGATGCCTGCCCGCTGGGCATAGTCCTTAATATAGACAAAAAGAGTGATGCGACTGAGTTTCGTGCCGCGCTTGGTGCTAATGAAGACATAATCCTCGTGGCCGGGCTTGGCCTTGACCGTCACCCTGACAACAAACCACAGGCGGAGCTTTTCCACGGCCTGTTCACCAATGGGAACCAAGCGTTCCTTTCTCCCCTTGCCATGAACACGGATATAGCCCTCCTCCAAAAAGAGCTCGCTCATCTTAAGGTTACATAGCTCGCTGATACGTAGGCCACAGCTGTAGAGCATCTCGATGATGGCATCGTCGCGCACGCCCTGCGGCTTGCTCTTGTCGATTGCTTGCTGGATGGCATCTATCTCTTGAATGCTCAGCACCTCGGGAAGATGCTTACCTATCTGGGGGTTCTCCAGTAGTTCGGTGGGATCTGTTTCAATCTCTTTCTCTAAGACCAAGAAGCGATAGAAGGAGCGTACGCCACTGAGGATGCGGGCAACACTGCGCGGCTGTACACCCAAATCCTGAAGGGTTCCAGAGAAATGGTCCAGCTGCTCGAGCGTGACATGGCGGAAGTCGATGCCAAGGTCGGCATAGTAGTTCAGAAGCTTTTGCAGATCGCGTACATAAGCATCCAAGGTGTTGCCCGTGTAGGAACGCTCCAAACGTAGATATTGCATATAACGCCTCAGAATCTGAGGAGAAATAGCGCCTGTATTGGTAAACTGGTAACTCAAAATAGTGTCGTTTAGATTAAATTTGCACAATAAATAGTGCATGTAATGCTATTTTTCCTATCTTTGTAGCGACAAAAGTACAGAAAAAATATGAGAATACAAATTATCAACGGTCCTAACTTGAATTTATTGGGCGTTAGGGAGCCTGAAATCTACGGAAAGAAGGCTTGGGCAGATTACCTCAAAGAGTTACGTACACGTTTCCCCCAAGTTCGCATTGACTATTACCAAAGCAACCTAGAGGGCGAAATCATCAATAAGATACAGGAGGTAGGCTTCGATCGCGACGGCATAGTGCTGAATGCTGGTGCCTATACACATACCAGCGTGGCTATTTTGGATGCCCTGAAAAGTGTGAGCACACCTGCCGTTGAGGTTCATATCTCTAATGTTCACCAGCGCGAGGAATTCCGTAGGAAGAGCCTTATCAGCCCAGGCTGCTTAGGTGTTATCTGTGGCTTCGGTCTCGACAGCTACCGTCTGGCCATCGAAGCTCTGATAGATAATGCCAGTAGAAACGAGGAAGATTGAAACGCCAGACTTTAGACATTAGACTTTAGCAAACATGTACGAATGCCTTGAGCCTAAAGTCAGAAGTCTAAAATCTAAAGCCTAAGGGCTAGAAAGATGGACATCGACGAGTACATACTGCAGCACATAGATGCTGAGGGAGAATATCTACATGAGCTGTGGCGAGATACACAGCTCAGGTTGTCTTATGGCCAGATGGCAAGCGGTCATCTGCAAGGACGACTGCTGAAAATGCTAGTGCAGATGATTCGTCCCCAAAGAGTGCTGGAGTTGGGAACATTTAGCGGATACAGCGCCCTGAGTATGGCAGAAGGACTGGAAGAAGGAGCCGAACTGCACACCTTCGAAATCTTTGACGAGCAGGAGGACTTCATCCGCAAATGGTTTGACGGCAGCCAATATGCCGATAAGCTGCATCTGCATATTGGCGATGCCTTAGAATTAGTCCCGCAAATGGATGTCGTATGGGACCTTGCCTTCATAGATGCTGACAAGCGTCAGTATGTAGAATACTATCAGATGGTGCTTCCTCGCATGCGCAAGGGCGGCTTTATCATTGCCGACAACACCCTGTGGTACGGCCATGTATTGGAAGAGAAACCACGCGAGAGCGACTTACAAACCCAAGGCGTCCAGGCCTTTAACGACCTCGTGGCCAAAGACAACAGAGTAGAGAAGGTTATCCTACCGCTAAGAGACGGGCTGACGCTGATAAGAGTGAAGAATGGTTAGCGTTGAGTGGTTAGCGGTTAGCGGAACTCCCCAAACGACTAATTATCATTTTTCAACTTAAAAAAGCTGCGATGTGCAGCCTTTTTTTATTCGTTAGCAAATTCCCTTATTATGCTCAGGGTGGTTGTATCGGTGGCAAAGACAGAGTTGAGACCTTGCTCCTCGAAGGCGGGATCGCAGGTATAATCGTCCCACGGCTGCCACTTGTAATGGAGCTTTGAAGCATAGCCTCCCCAGCCCCAGAAGCAGCAACCAACCAGTTTGCCTCCTTTGATTTCCATCTCGCGATACATATCTATCATCCAGAGGACAGCTTGATAATAACGATCTCGGCCTACGGTGGGTGTACCGAGCTCGACAGTATAGTTGTCACGCGGATACCCAAACTCTTCGATTACCATAGGCTTATTCAGGTCGCAGACCTTCTGATAGCATTGGTCGATATACTCGGCTGTCTTCTTGATGGCATTATCCACGCTATCGATGGGAGAGGTGGTACCGTTGATATCCTTAGCCGTAGCAATGGGCCCCGAAACAGGACCTATCCAATGCCAGTTGTAAGGCCAAATATGAATACAAACGAAGTCAATCTCGGGACACGAATGAATCTGACGGAAGAGATCCGCATCCATCTCACAACCAACAATCCCCTCGCTACCCGTTGTTACCAAATGGTTGGCATCTATGCTCTTAATAAGACCTGCCTGATCTTTTACCCATTGGACAAAGCATGCCTTTGTGATGCTATCGCCTGCAAAAGCACGAGGCTCGTTAGCCAACTCCCACGCAAGGATAGCAGGTGACTGGGTGTAAGGCTTGCCAGTTATGGTATTGGTGCGACCGACAATATGCCTGACGTGATTAGCAGCCAACTCCTTTGCCTTATCGTTTTGTACAAACTGGCAATGATACTTCAGGAAGGCACCCCAATCCTCTGGGTCGGCAGCAGGACCACATCCTGCCCATTCCAGATAAGCACCATAGCCTCCACTCCATTCCCAAGCATTATTCAGATAGAGCGTTGCTGTCATCTCCCGCTTCTCCAATTCGGAAAGCAAGAAATCCAAACCTTGCAGAATGGTATCGTTGTATTCGCCTGGAGCAGACTGAAGGATAGGAGAAACGTGACGGCCCAAGCAGTCGCGTCCGTCAGCACCTACCAAGACACGAATGGTGGTGATACCCGTTTCCTTCATCAAATCCAGTTCCTGAAGCAAACGTTCCTTGTTACCACCTCGACCCTCGCTACCCAAGATAGCGCCATACCAGAAGTTAGCACCTATGTAGCGATATTCCTTATCGCCGCGGAAGAATTTTCCATCCTTAACAATTACAAAGTCTGTTTCTGTCGTTTCTCTTTGCTGGCAGGCAAACAAGCCGCATAGGCATAATAAACTAATCAATAATGATTTTGTTTTCATGCTCAATGTACAATGCTTAATAGACTAAATAATAATCTTGCTCTTATGGTAATTATCGCGGAAGGCGGTCGGCGAACAACCTTTCTTCTTCTTAAAAATACGATTGAAGTTGCTGATATTATTGAATCCGCAACTATAGCATATCTCGGCTATATTGGTAGGAGAATCCACCAGCATACGAGCAGCATGACCAAGGCGAATATCAATCATATAGTCAGAGACCGTCTTGCCAGTACGCATACGGAAGAAACGGCTGAAGGCTGCGGGAGTCATTCCGGCAATCTCTGAAAGTTTCTTCAAGCGTATCTCCTCCTTGTAATGCTTATCAATATACTCTTCCACCTCGCGTACACGCTTGCTCTCGGGAGCATTCTTTACATTAGCAAACGACTTACTGGCCAACAGGTGATAGTTCTCTTGCAACGAAAGTTCATACAAAATCTCCAAGAGCCCCAACATACGGTAGAATCCTGGTTGAGCCTGCGTGATATGCGTAATCTTTCCGTAAAGTTCCATAATGGCAGGGAGATCAAAGGCTATACCGCGCTTAGCATTCTCAAACATAGCACGGAGACTGCTAAGCTGATTCTTCTGCAAGAACTGATCACCCAACAGGTCTGTGGGGAACTGAATGGTAATTTCGTGGATAGACTGACTCTGGCAATCATACTGATCCCATGCATGTTCCAGTCCGCTGCCAACGAGCACCAAGTCGTACTTTCCTAGCACCTCGATGCTATCGCCCACAATACGACGGGCACCGTCACAGTTTTCCACAAAGTTGAGCTCCATCTCGTCATGCTTGTGCAAGGGATAGGTAAATGCTTCCTTGTCCCTATCCATCATATAGAAACAGTCTTTCTCGGAAAGAGGCGTAACCTCGGTCAATACGTCGTCCATAATATTGAAAAGATGTTAATTTGGCCGCTAAGATACGTAAAAGATGTGAAACGAACAAAATTTTATATCAAAAAGTAATCAAAAGATGCCGCAACAGCACTCATCTAAATATTTTTGTGTATATTTGTGCACCAATAGCCAATAGTCAAACACAAATACCATATTGACAATGAAAAAGAAAACAATCTTAAACTTCGTGGTTATTTTGACCATCCTGTTTTGCGCTACAGACTGCGTTTGTGCAGCGAGCCAATGGAAGAAACAGACTGCACCACTGATGACACCTTGGGGAGAACGACTTACTCCAGACAATGTATGGCAAGAGTACCCTCGCCCATCGATGCAGAGAAAAGACTGGATGAATCTGAATGGCGTTTGGCAGTATTTCAAGCGAACAACCATCAAATACGATTATGAAACGAACAGTTCGCTATTCACAAAATCAATATTAGTTCCATTCCCCGTGGAATCCGCCCTCTCTGGTATTATGGACAATAACTTCTCTTCCAACAAGAAGGCAACACACCTATATAGGAAACTCATCAAGATACCTGAGGCATACGAGGGGAAAAACATTCTGCTGCACTTCGGAGCAGTGGACTGGCGCTGCTACGTATATGTAAATGGACAGTTGGCAGGCATGCACGATGGCGGTTCCACTCCATTCTATTTCGATATCACACAACTAATAAAGCCTGGCGATGAGCAAGAGATACAGGTTGCGGTATGGGATCCTACCAACGACGGCGGACAACCACACGGCAAGCAGACCAACTCGCCTGGCAGCATCTGGTACACACCCAATAGCGGAATATGGCAGACTGTATGGTTAGAACCTGTAAGTCCAACGCACATCATAAGCTACGAACCTATCCCCAACATCGACAACTCCACTGTTTCAATAAAGGTGAACACCTCCGGTACATGCCAACTAACACTGACCGCGAAAGACGGAGACAAAACAGTGGCTGAACAGACGGGAAGCTCGGACGATACATTCACGCTCTCGATTCCTCAAGCTAAACTTTGGAGCCCCGATGCGCCCAACCTGTATAATCTGGATATAGCTATAAAGGAACAGGGGCAGGAGACGGATAGGGTAAGCGGATACTTCGGTATGCGCAAATTCTCGCGCGGCATGGTGGACGGTCATCCTTGTGTACTGTTGAACAACATGCCCCTGTATCTGTACGGACCGCTGGATCAAGGCTGGTGGCCTGACGGACTGCTGACACCACCCTCGTACGAGGCAATGATCTACGACCTACAGGTGATAAAAGACTTCGGAATGAACATGGTGCGTAAGCACATTAAACTGGAGAACGACCTGTGGTTTGACTGGTGTGACAAGAACGGTCTGGTGGTTTGGCAAGATATGCCATCTGGCTGCGGGAACGGGCAAGTGGGAACCTTGGATTACAACATGCAGAACTTCTACCGCGAGAACGAAGAACTGATAGAAGCTACACGACATCATCCTTGCATCGGTGCCTGGGTGGTATGGAACGAAGGTTGGGGACAGCATACAGAACATGGAATGGCGCATACACAAAGAGCCGTAAACAGCGTTATGGCTGCCAATCACGACCCTGGCAGATTTGTTCATGCCGTAACGGGATGGGTAGATGTAGAAATGGGCGATTTTCTGGACGTTCATTCGTACCCTGCTCCGAATGCCGCCATCAACCCCTTGAACGAGCGCATAGCCTCTTGCGGAGAGTATGGCGGCATCAATCTGTTTGTTGAGGGACACATGTGGGCAGGCTCTGACGTAGATTATACCACCGTAGAGGATGCTGAGACCTATACCAATCTGTACAACCATTACACAGACTGCCTGCAAAACCTACAGAAGGAACGAGGCCTGTGGATGTCGGTCTATACACAGATTACCGACGTGGAACAGGAATGTAATGGTATTATGACCTACGATCGTAAGGTGCTGAAGGTTTCGCCTGAACAGCAAGCCTCCATGAAAGCGATGATAGAGCGTACCATCAATTACCGATTGAGCGGGACAAAAACCATCGTTCCTGCAGGTGATGAGAAGACAGGCATCCAATGGAAATACACCACGACGGAGCCTGCAGACAACTGGTACACTACAGACTTTGAGGCAACAAACTGGAAAACAGGTACTGCAGGATTTGGCGGAGGCGGCAGAACCGCGTGGACTAGTAGCGATATATGGATCAGACGCAACTTCAAAATCACCAGCGTAGAGGCAAGCCAACTACAGGAACTGCGTCTGTGGATGTTCCATGACGAGGATGCACAAATCTATATCAACGGCGTCCTGGCTGCCAAGGTTACTGGCTATAATACAAAATATGAACTATGGTCGCTGCTACCAGAAGCACTCAATACACTGAAATTGGACGGAACAGACAACGTGATAGCTATCCACTGCAAGCAGACAATAGGCGGACAGTTCATAGACTGCGGTCTGAAGCTCTGCCAATATACCAGCAACGCAGACCTGCAGGTGGAACCTATGCCACAAATGACACCTACTCCCGATTTCAAAGGCGAGAGCGGGAAAGCATACCTGCTGACCTACACGTTGCCAACAAACAAGCAGCTACACTACGCATACAGCATGGATGGGGCCAAATGGACAACCATAAACGGCAACAGAAGCATTCTACTTGGTGATTTTGCCAATGTGGAGATGAACGCGCCATTTATTCGCAGAACAACAGAAGACGGCAAGACAATCTTCCACCTAATAGCAGACCCTATAGACGAGAACCAGGTAGGATTCTATCATCTGCAGAGCGAGGACCTCATTAACTGGAAGAATGGTGTAAATGGGAACATTCTGATAAAACCGTCGACAACGGACACAAGCAAAGGTGAGTCGCCCGAATGGATTTACGACGAGACATCATCCAGTTTCTTTATCTATTGGACAGCAAAGAATAGCAATAAGAATAGCGTCTATCTCTCAACGACAAAAGATTGGAAGAGATTTACCGCACCGCGCCTCTTCTTTGCTCCCGACCTTGCTGTCAACAACATGCATATAGAAAAAACAGGAGATATCTTTACAGGATTCTTCTACAACAAAGACTGGAACATCTGTACCACGCAGACCAACACCCTTAAAGTTGTCTCGCCCAAATTCTCCGATCCACAACGCATCTTCAGTTCACAAATTCCCAAAGCTAAAGCACCACAGACGTTCCCCGCAATGGATAACAGTGGATGGTTCCTACTGTATAACCCAACGGAGAATGGAGGCCAAACAATAAGCAAGAGCGGTAATGCGGCAGAGAATAAATGGTATCCCTGCGATGAGAATGAGATATCCTTACCAGCTGAGGCAGAGGAGGGTTCCGTACTGGTAATCAGTATTGACGAGTTGAATGCTATTCTGAATACCTTTTTCTACGAGGAATGTGATGTGCTGCCAACAGCAGAGGTAGAACCGCAGATATGGAAATATACAACAAGCAGCATAAGCGGAACAGCATGGACTAGAAAAGATTATAAAGATGGTACTTGGAAGGAAGGGTTGGCAGGATTTGGCGCTAGCAATCCTCCTGGCAGCTATGTAAACACAGAGTGGACCTCCTCGGCAATACACATCCGTTACCATCTGGACTTGACTGGATTTGTGCCAGAACAAATACAAGCGCTGACAGGAAGAATACATCACGACGAGGATGTGAGCGTTTACTTTAACGGGGTGCTTGCCTTCCAAGAGACGGGCTACCTAACCGCCTATAAGAACATCAGTATCAACCAAGAAGCCTTAGATGCCTTGACGCCTGACAATACAAACATTATCGCCATAGAATGTACCAACAAGGGCGGCGGACAGTATATCGACTTCGGTCTGTCCGGCATTCGTCCCCTCCAAACAGGAATAAAAGAAATTCCACATTCGGCATTCGGCATTCAAAATGAAGAGGGTATATACAATCTTTCGGCACAACGTCTCTGTGCGCCAAGGGCTGGGATAAATATTATTAACGGAAAGAAGATTCTTTATTGAGAGAAAAAATAAAAGATAACATAAAAAGAAAAAAATGGATTTGATACCTAGTTTTGCTATTGATCATACCAATCTGCAGCCCGGCATTTACATCTCTCGACAGGATAAGGTAGGAGATGAAGCAGTAACAACATACGACATTAGAATGACGGCTCCTAACCAGGAACCCGCCCTAGCACCTGCTGCCATCCACACCATAGAGCATCTGGTGGCAACCTATCTGCGTAACAATCCCGAATGGAAAGACAATGTCATCTACTGGGGACCTATGGGATGTCTTACGGGAAACTATCTGATAATGAAGGGAAAGCACGAGCCAGAAGTTGTAAGACAATTGATGATAAAAGCCTTCCAGTTTGTGGTAGACTTCAATGGTGAAGTACCAGGTACCACAGCAGCCACATGCGGCAACTATCTGATGCACGACCTACCTATGGCTAAATGGGAAGCCAAACGATACGTAGAACGGCTGAAGAACAACTTCTGCAGCACCTATCCAGGCATAGAACGACCGAAGGTACAAGGCAGCATGGATTTTTTTGATGCCTAAAGCAAAAGTATCCCTCTTTGATTCAAAACATCAAAGGGGGATATTCAGATAAGTAAGGAACTTCTCGGGCTTGTCGTTCATTATCAGCTCCTCGGGAAATTCCGTCTCTGCCAAAAGCGGATAGATGAAATTATAATCGGCTATGTCGAAACTGATGTGAGCATCGCTGCTGAGGATGACGGGAACATCGTATTGCTTGCACAAACGCAGAATTTCCAGATTATTGGCAACGGCCATTTCTTTATTCCGTAAAGGATTCAGACTGCTGTTGTTAATCTCCAAAAGTGTTTTGGACTCCTTGGAGGCGAGAACCAAAGGTTCGAAAAGAAGGTCGGCCGTCCCATCGCCAGGATGACTGATGATATGTGTCCATGGGTTACGGATGGCCGCCTCTACACCTGCGGTATTCTCCTCCTTTGTTCCTCCCTGCCAACAGAGAGAATGAACGCCAGCAATGCGGATATCCAGTTGCTTATAGTAATACTCACTCAAATCAAGGGTTCCCTTTGTATCCAAAATATTAAGCTCAGATCCAAGCAGTAGGCGAACGCCATACATCTGCCGGGGAACAACATGCAGGTTGCGGAAATAGATGGGGTCGCAAGTACCGGGAATGCCTGGCGCATGTTCTGTGATGCCAAGAATCTGAAGGCCGCGATTGGCTGCCTCATGCGCCATCTCCTGAATGGTACTGTATGCATGACCGCTGGCCACGGTATGGGTATGTACATCGAGTAACGTTTTCATATTATCTTATATTTAGAAGGCAAAGTATATGCTCTGCCGTTAATAATCAACTGATAGGCCTGCAAGCAAAGATGGGACGCGGGAGTACCATACAGACGGTCGCCAACGATGGGGTTCCCTAACCCATCGGAATGCGCACAGTGCACACGCAGCTGGTGTGTTCGTCCTGTCTGCGGATGCAGCTCCACTAAGGCATGTCCCTTCATGTTCTCCACTACCTTATAATATGTTATAGCCGTCCGACCGTGCCTGTAATCAACCATCTGGCGAGGACGGTCCATAATGTCGGGGCGCAGGGGAAGACGTATCTCGCCTTCCTGACCGACGGGCATTTCCCTCTCCAGAAGGGCACGATAGGTCTTCTGCACGCTATGACGTCGGAAATCCTCTTGCAACTGGTGATACACCTCATCGGTAAGCGCTATAACCATCAGTCCGCAGGTATCCATATCCAAACGATGAACAATCATCGGTCCTGTAGCCTGTGGGAACATCTCCCTGACGACACTCTGCACGCTGGGTAATCCATCCTTCCCTGGCACAGAAAGCATGCCATGAGGCTTGGCTACAACGGCCATCTGTTCGTCCTGATAAACGACTTCCAACTCCAGATTCTCCTGATGCAGCAACGGATTTTCTTCCACCAGCAGCCCTTGCAACATGTGACCCAAGATGGGTTTACACCTGCTGTTGCAGGCTGGATAGAAATGTCCCTCCTGACGAAGTTCATCACGAGGCGAATCGCCTACCCAGAATTCTGCCATACAAAGCGGCTGCAGGCCTTCTTTATACGCAGCTTGAAGCAAACGTGGCGCACAGCATTCACCAGCCCCGCTGGGAGGAACAATATCAGCAAACAACTCTGTAAGATTCTTGCTTTGCCCTTTTGCGTTCAGAAAAGAGAACTGGCGGAAGAGCCATTGCTGCAAAGCGATACTGCGTTCATGACGTTCCCGCTGCAACAGATTAATCTGTTGCTGTATTTCATGCATAGGAGCCTCATCGGCATCTATCCTCTGTTTCCATTCTTGCTGCAAACGCTTGTATTGTGCCTTTTGGTATTGGCTCTGCTTTATCATTTCTGATTCCCTGGCTGCCAGTTCCTCGGCAGATAGTTCAGCACGCAAGAGATGACGCTTCTCCTTTTCTGCCTGCATCATAGCCCGGTATGCCTCCAGCTCTCTCTGCATCTCCTGACGCAAGGGACTCTCCCCTATTTGGGTTTGCAAGGAAGCTATTCGGGCATTGATAGTCGAAATCTGTTCCTGTTCTTGCTGAAAATAACAGCCAGGCTCCATCAGATCGAAGACTGGCGGAACAAAGTACAGATGACGGGTCTTGCCATCCAGCGTACCAGAGAAGGCTGCGAGAAAAGCCAGCCCCCCTCCAACCTCTTTGCCCTCCATCGCGAATGGGGATTCGCTCACCTTTGTGGGGCCGGAACCACATTCAGCGGTTCCTCTAAAGACCCCAGTCGCCCGAGGAGGGAGGCAATCATTTCTTCTGGCCACTACCAACACGCCAAACATCTTGCCTGCTTTCAGTTCCTGCGCCCATTGCTTTTGGGTTCTCAGATAAGCCTGTACTTCCTGAGCAGCCATCACACACAAAGGATGAGGCTGATAGCAGAACGGAAAAGTAAAGCGCTCTGGGGAGGGAATACTTGCCGACTGGGGAGGAAGCGAGTGCAACATCATAGCAGTAATAACGACTCGGGGCCAATATTGAAGAGAAGATCCACAATACTGAGATCCGGCAGGAAGCTATGCTTACGTGCAAAGACCTGATAATATGGTGTATCATTCCGATGGAATTCTGGTTGTTCTCCGGCATAAACAGTAGTGCGTGAGACGGAAGTCTCTATATCCAATAGGGAACAGGTAAGACGAAGCAAGTCTTCATTGAAGTCTGCAAGAAACTCCCACTTCTTCTCATAGAAAGGAGCAAAATCGTCGGCATAGTACTCAAAGAAGGGAGATTGCCTGTAACTGCTCTGCAGGGCGTTCCAATGAAGATGACGCCAATTGCCGTGGTCGCTGATGCGGATATCACGCATCAGGGCATGAGGTTCAGGCTTTACAACGGGAATACTCAACGCTAAAGCTCCCTGAGGACTATCTATCAGGCAACGGTTACGGAAAGTTTGCTTGCGGTAATAGTCGTTTACCTCAAGCTGCGCCTCATCGGCATGAAAAAGTGCCGAATAATGCGATACCGGGGCAAGATAACAGCATGGCAGTATCATTACTTGATATTGTCCACAAAACGGAACAGGCGGCTCCATCTTACATGATGTCCGCTTAGCCAAGAACGGTCGGCATCTGTACTCCACCAAATGACAATCGGCTTTCCTACAATATGATCCTCAGGAACAAAACCCCAATAACGGCTATCGGCAGAACAATGACGGTTGTCGCCCTGCATCCAATAATAGTCCATCTGGAAGGTATATTCGTCCGTTTCTTTGCCATTGATAAGAATCTTACCTTCAGAGGTTACTTCCAACGTATTTCCTTCGTAAGTACGGATTGGACGCTCGTAGATAGGTAGATTCTCTAATGTAAGTTTAATCTTCTCACCCTTCTTAGGAATCCAGATAGGACCATAATTGTCGCAAGTCCAACCTGTATATCCATTCTGCGGATAAAGAAATCCTGTCTCACGTTCCTCTACAGGTGTTACGCTATTGACGTAAGCAGTTAGCTTCTCTAATGCTTCCTTGGCTGCCTTGGTAAGAGGAATTTCACCCTTCTGATTCATCTCATTTACATCATCCATGCTCAAGCCTAAATCATAGCAAACATCGGCAGGCAAATCGTTTGATTTCAGATCCACATGATACTTGTATTGCACATTCTTTGCATCAGGGTTTACCTTTCCATCCAGATAAATCACCTTATCCTTGATCTGCAGCGTCTGACCGGGCAGGCCCACGCAGCGCTTTACATAATTTTCACGACGGTCTGTGGGACGATATCCAACCTTTCCAAAATCCTCATACGGAATGCCTGTACTTTGGCATACTGTTCTATGGAATGTTGCATCACTCACAAATTGACGTCCCAAATTGTATACTTGCTCAAAGTATTGCCGACGCTTTAATACTGAGAGTGTATCAAGGCCTGGATTTCCTGCCAATGACATACCATAGCCATATACCATAGAATAATACTCCGTCTGGTACTTAGGATTGGTGAAAATTGTATCACCAGCGGGATAGTTGAACACTACGATATCGTTCAGCTGAACCGGCTTGGGGCTGACGCGCTTGTACTCCCACTGAGGCCACTCGATATAACTCTTGCCCAACCCAAAGGGTAAAGTATGCTGGCAGAGAGGCATGTGCAAGGGTGTCTGCGGCACACGGGGGCCGTAGCTCATCTTACTTACCAGCAGATAGTCGCCCACCAAGAGACTCTTCTCCAGCGAACTGGAGGGGATTACATAGTTCTGGAAGAAATATACGTTTACGAAATAGACGGCCACCAAAGCGAATACAATGGCATCTACCCATCCCATCACGGTCCGGACAACGGGATTATCGGATTTCTTCCACCAAGTCCAGGGAATGAATTTTGTTACGTACGCATCGAAAATGAAGGGAAGTACTATCAGTCCCCACCAGGCATCTACCCAGTAAAGGAAAGCTATGTATAAACCACAGTAAATGATGGCGCGAGCCCAATCGGCCCAACTGGCCTTTTTCTTGTTATTCTTATTCATCTTTTAAAACTGAAACAGGTCTTTCATCGTTAACAATCCCTCGTGACTGGCCGTGTATTCGGCTGCCAGAACAGCACCCATAGCAAAACCGCGACGGTTGTGAGCATCGTGGGTGATAGTAATCATATCCTCGGGGGAATCGTATGTTATGGTATGAATACCGGG
>JAIKYE010000075.1 GCA_024683455.1 Bacteroidaceae bacterium | reverse complement strand
GCTCCCAAGAAGGATGGCGAGAATGAGTGGTTTGGTCATGGTGGTGCCTGGGGTACCAACTGCATGGTCAACTGGCACAAGAAGCAGCTGAAACTTTGGGTAGTTCAGGTCAATGGAAATCAGCCCTGGACTGGTGATGTTGCTAAGGCTGCCGAGAAGTTCTTCTCGCAGACAATCGACACGTCAGGCGTCGACGCCTATACAGGTAGGACTAAGTAAAGTTGAGAGTATAGAGATAAAAGAAAATGGGAAGAGGCTGAGGACCTCTTCCCATTCTTTATAATATGTATAAGTAATTACTTGAAGAGTTCGTCAAGGAACTTGTAGAAGTCAGGATCTTCTCCAACAACGGTTTTTACAATCTTACCCTCGGGATCAATTACAATCTTTGTGGGGAAACCAGAGATAGCATATTTCTCTGTCAGGTCTGAATCTTTGGGATTAAAGACATGTTTCCACTTTAGTTCATGCTTTTCTACAGCGGCCTTCCATTTTTCCTCGGTATCACTGCAATCCACACCAAGAATTTCCAAACGGTCGCTATACTTCTCATAGTACTTCTTTAGTTCGGGGAATCCCTTTATACACCAGATGCACCATGAACCCCAGAAGTCCAAAATCAGGTATTTACCACGTAATGATGAGAGAGAAAGGTCACTGCCGTCAATGCTCTTAAGAGTGAAGTCTGGAGCCAACTTACCTTCGGCAACTTTCTTTAGTGCGGCCTCATGCTTCTTCTTGCGTTCAATTTGCATCTTGACATAATTAATTACAGGCGCATATTTGCTATCGGATGTCACTATGCTGCTCATAATGTCCAGTGCCTTTTCTGCATCCTTCAAGCCCAAGAGAAGTGTTACACCTGCACCGCTATTGGGATGTGAGGTGATAAAGTTCATCTTTGCTTTGTTAAGTTCTTCTCTAAGACCGTTATATATGGGGTCAATAATTTTTTTCAGAGAATCAGCATTGGCGCCTTTCTCAACTTGGCTATGGAACGATTTACCAACCTCATTCATCTTTTCATGAATGGGATTTGTTACATTTTCTAAGTCCTGATAATCCTTATAGAACTGTGTGCCATCCCATATATTCTGCTCAGTTGTACCTTTCACGATTCCCTTTTCTCCAGGCACTAGATACATGGTCATACGTTTATTCCCATCACTAGTTTTAACGTTGCAAGTGACAATACGCATCTTGCTGTCTGTATTTTGGATGGTGAACTTACCCTTTTGTACTTTTATTGTATCCGTTTTTTCTATGCCGCTTAGGTCTGGTTTTGCAATCTGAACATATGCTGTATCACCAACAACATCTTTCAGTTCCGCTTTAATTACACACTGTGAAAACGCGCTCTCTCCCATCAAAATTGTTAGGAGCATTATTAAAATTTTCTTCATTGATTATGTTTTTCTGAATAATACTGAATAATCTGCGTTGTTCTAATTCTCAAATCTTACACGGCTTCTTTTTGAACGGGGTCACAGGTTAGGCCGATGCCTAATTTCTTGAATATCTTCTGATCTACCTCGCTAAGCATGACAGTCGAATGTGCCTGACATCCTCTGAGCAATGGCAACATCGCCAATGCACGACGGCAGTTGGCATCATTCTGACTGAGCACAGACAATGCTACTAGAACTTCGTCGGTGTGCAAACGGGGGTTATGTCCTCCAAGATATTCTGTTTTTGTTTTCTGTATTGGCTCTATCAGTTCCTGTGAGATAAGTTTGATGCTATGGTCGATACCTGCCAGATGCTTTGTGGCATTGAGCAGCAGCGAAGCACAAGTACCCAAAAGTGGTGAACTACTGGCGGTGATGATGTGCCCGTCTTCCAGTTCGATAGCGCTACAGGGAACACCTGTCTCTTCCAGGCGAGCTTTGGCAGCAACCGTACACTTTCGGTAGTCGGTGTCTATCTTAGCCTGCTTGAAGAGGAGCTTCAGTTTGGTCACCTCGTTCTCGTTGCAAGCTCCGAGGGCTAACTTGTCCAATGCTGTATAATACCTGCGTACAATCTCTTGAAGTGAAGCTTCTTTGCAGATTTCGTCGTCCGAGATACAGAAGCCAACCATGTTAACACCCATATCTGTTGGGCTCTTGTACGGGCATTTGCCGTAGATGCCCTCGAAGATAGCATTTAGTACGGGGAAGATTTCTACGTCGCGGTTATAGTTGATGGCCACCTTCTCATAGGCTTCCATATGGAAGGGGTCTATCATGTTCACATCATTAAGGTCGGCTGTAGCTGCCTCATAAGCAATGTTAATGGGGTGCTTCAGTGGGAGGTTCCATACGGGGAACGTCTCAAACTTGGCATATCCTGCCTCTACGCCGCGCTTATGCTCATTGTAAAGTTGAGAGAGACAGACGGCCATCTTGCCGCTACCGGGACCGGGAGCTGTTACGATAACCAATGGCATTGTTGTCTCTACATAGTCATCTTTTCCGAAACCCTCGTCGCTATCTATCAGATCCACATTGTGGGGATAGCCTTCAATGGTGTAGTGATAATAGGCTTTAATGCCCATGTTCTCCAGGCGATGGCGATACTGGTCGGCTGAACTTTGTCCGTTGTAGTGTGTTATAACCACGTTGTTAACAAGGAATCCTCGGTTTTGGAATTCGTTTCTCAGTCGTAGCACATCTTCATCGTATGTGATACCCAAGTCCTGACGGATCTTGTTTTTCTCAATATCAATAGCACTGATAACAATGACAATCTCTGCCGAGTCTGCCAATTGCTGCAACATACGCAGTTTGGAGTCGGGTTGGAAGCCGGGCAGTACTCTGCTGGCGTGATGGTCATCAAAGAGCTTACCGCCCAATTCTAGATAGAGCTTTCCCTTAAACTGTGCTATACGCTCCTTAATGTGCTCACTTTGTATTCGAATGTATTTCTCGTTGTCAAATCCGTATTTCATCTTATTACCTTAAAAAGTTATCCTAATATTTTTATTTACCTTACGACTTTTGTAAACTCAGCTTTAGCATCCTGCTCGTTCCGCATCTCTACATAGACCGTTGTTTTTGCGGATACGGTATCGTCTGAGTTATGTGTGATGAAACGGTATTCCGTTCCTTTCTGGGTCTGTCGTTTAGCCACAGAGGTTGGTGTTCCCAAGGGGAAAGGGTAGCTGTCACATGCCTCGTGATAGATTTGTTTATCTGCCTCTGTTAATTCATCTTGTACACTGTAGTCAGTTTTCTTTTCAACGTCTCCTTGCACATAGCCGTTGCGTTTTAGGAAGTCATCAAGTTCTTCCTGCAGATACTTTAGACGCGCATTACGTATGCCGAAACCCTCCATGATGATGGCCTTGGGAATTTGAGCCTTTAAATCTTCGATGCTGCTTTCCAGTCCGCCACTTCCAAAGGTGCAGAAAGGTACAATCATCTTTCCTTCAAGGTTGAGGTCATTAATCAATGAGGCTATAGGCAGTGCGTAGGTGCCAAACCAGATGGGATAACCCAAGAAGATGATGTCGTATTTCTTAACGTCAGATCTTATAGACTTTATGGCAGGTGTATCTCCCGCTTCGCGTTCTTTCTTGCAACGTTCTATGGTAGCAGCAAAGTCTCCGTTATATGGTTTCTCGCAGACGATTTCTTCTATGTCAGCACTCATGTATGACTTAATTTGGTTGGCTACAGATGCTGTGGCTCCAGTCTGGGAGTAGTATAAAACTAATACGGTGCTTTTAGGAATATCCGTCTTGGATGAATCTTCCTTCTTGCTTCCGCATGCGACCATTACCATACACATTAACGAACAAAAGAATATCTTCTTCATACAATGAATATAAGGTTTTGCTTTCACATCACAAAAGTACATATTTTTCGCCTAATACCCGTTTAATATATTCTTTTTTTTAACAAAATGGACAAAATATCCACATTATGGGTTTATTTTCTTGTGTGTTGGCGTTTTTGTCGTAATTTTGTCTTCGGTATAAATATAAAATGGCTAAGTTAAGCATGCAGAAAAGAGTAACTCCATCTCTTCTTGAGAAGACTGCTATTATAGCAGGTGAACGCAATGTGTCTTTTGCCCAGGCTTTACGGTATATAGATATGTTTGCCCAGCAAATCCCTTCTTCAGAGCAAAAGCGTATCATTGTCTTTAGCGAAAACAGCGAGGGCTGGATTTATGCTTTCTTTAGCATTTGGCAACAGGGTGGCGTAGCAGTCCCTGTGGATGCTAGCAGTACCGTCTCCGACTTCTCTTATATTCTGCGCGATTGTACTCCTCATGGTATATGGACATCACGACATAATGTTCCTGTTGTAGAACAGGCTTTGAAAGAAACAGGTCTGTCTATTCCTTTCTATGTAATAGAAAACGTGATGGAGCAACATCCAGATGCTGCACGACAATTGCCCGACCGCCTTCCATGGGCTGAGTTGGATGTGCCGTACAATCAGCATGTAGCTCTTATTATTTATACTTCTGGAACTACGGGCAGTCCTAAGGGAGTTATGCTCAGTTTCCAGAATCTGATGGCTAACATTAAGGGCGTGTCACAGGACGTAAGAATCTTCTCAAGGACCAATCGTACCATGATTCTACTTCCTTTGCATCATGTCCTTCCTCTTATGGGTAGTGTAGTTGCTCCGTTCTGGACGGGCGGTGGTGTTGCCATTTGCCCAAGTCTAACGGCTCCCGATCTTATGGATACGCTCTGCCGTGGTAAGGTTGCTATAGTAATTGGTGTTCCACGTTTGTGGCAAATGCTCTATGGCGGCATCAAGAAGAAGATAGACTCCAATGCTATTACTGCATTTCTTTTCCGAATGTGTGCTTTTTTCAGATCCAGGACGTTTTCAAGGTTTGTTTTCAGTAGCATTCGTCGCAAGATGGGTGGTCACGTCAAGTATTTTGTAAGTGGCGGTGCAGCTCTTAGCAAGGAGATCGGAGAGGGCTTGAAAATCATAGGATTGGATGTGTTGGAGGGTTATGGTATGACGGAGACTGCTCCTATCATCTGCTTTACCCGTCCTACAGATATTCGTCCCGGTTGTGTTGGGCTGCCCCTGCCTGGTATAGAATGCAAACTTATAAATGGTGAATTATGTGCCAAGGGTCCTAATGTCATGTTAGGCTATTATAATCGTCCCGAAGAGACTGCTGCAGTTATTGACAAAGACGGCTACTTGCACACGGGCGATTTGGCTACTATTGGTAAAAAAGGACATGTAACCATTACGGGACGTACCAAGGAGATTATTGTACTTAGTAACGGAAAGAACATTGAGCCCAGCGAGATAGAATATAAGTTGGAGCAGTATGATTACTATGTTAAGGAAGTTGCTGTTATGCAGGATAATGATCTTCTGCGCGCTATAGTCGTTCCGCAAAGTCCCTGGGCTTCCTTGCTCAACGATACACAGGTGGAGGTCGCCCTAAAGCGTGAAGTTATTGAGCCATATAACCGCTCAGTAGTTAATTACAAGAAGATAATGGCATTGACCGTTTATAGAGGAGAACTTCCCAGAACTAAATTGGATAAGTTGCAGCGCTTCAGACTTCAAGCTTTGCTGGAGGCTTGTCGTACATCGCAGCCAGTTCGTACGGAAGATCCGGAACCTGATATGGAGGAGTATCGCATCATCAAACAGTACATTGAACAGGAGAAAAAGGTTCCTGTTAAACCTTCTTCACACGTCGAGACAGACTTGGCTATGGACTCTCTGGATAAGGTTGGACTGCAGGGTTTCATTGAGCACACCTTTGGAATGCGGCTCGTGGTTGACGAGATGGCTTCATTTGCTAATATCAAGGAAATGGCCGAACATGTGGCATCCTGCAAGACTAAGGTTGAAGTTGAAGAAGTTGATTGGTACAGCCTGCTTAATGAGAACGTGTCCGATTTGCGCATTCCGCAGGCTTCATGTCTTTTCCCGTTTGTGAATAAGTGCTTCAAATTGTTCTTTAGGGTTTATAATTCCCTGCGTATTCATGGACGAATCCAGATACCAGCTAAGGGACCTTATATATTAGCTCCTAACCACCAGAGTTTTGTTGATGCACCGGTTGTATTGAGTGGTCTGACATGGCGCCAGATAAAGTCCTGTTATTTCTTTGCGACGGAACAGCATGTCAAGAGCAAGTTCCGCCGTGCATTGGCCGACCGTAACAATACCATTATCATGGAGCAGGCTCATCTCAAGGAGAGCATTCAGAAGTTGGCACAGGTGCTGAAGAAAGGAAAGAATATTGTTATCTTTCCAGAAGGGAGTCGTACGCATGATGGTGAGTTGGGTGACTTCAAACTCTCCTTTGCTATATTAAGTAAGGAATTGAATATCCCAATTATACCTGTCTGTATAAGAGGTGCTTATGAAGCTTTACCAAGGCATCGTAAGTATCTTTATCCTCGTCATATTGAGGTGCATTACTTGCCGCCGGTAATTCCCACTTCGGATATTACCTATCAGCAGTTGGCCGACAAAGTTAAACAGGCAATACAGAAAGTTCTATGATAGAAAAAGGATTAGAACCATCAATTCTAATCCTTTTTCTTATAACTAAAGTCTATCGTTTGACGTCTAAGTCTATTATCGGTTTTGTTGAATTTCCGTTAATGTTAAAACAATGACTCCTGCGAATTAATCTCTTCTAGTGTGAAGGCTGAAGAGCCATCAAAGCAGTGAGTACAAATCTGTTCCTTGGGAAGGCCGATAGCCTCAATCAATGTCTCCAGTTTGCTGAATTTCAAAGAGTCAAGGTTCAGGCGCTTGGCAATCTCAGCAACCATTTTCTTGTATTCAGGACTATCAGTACGTGTGTAGGCCTCTAGATTCTTATTCTCGTCACCTTCAAAGTCTTTGATGATACGACGTGTGATAAGTTCCAAATCGCTCTTGCTGGCGCTGAAGTTAATGAACTTACAGCCGTAAACTAGAGGAGGGCAGGCAATACGCATGTGAACTTCCTTCGCACCTAGTTCGTGCAAGACTTTGGTGTTATCGTGTAACTGCGTTCCGCGTACTATACTATCGTCACAGAAGAGAACCTTCTTATCGCGCAGTTTATCGCTGTTAGGTATAATCTTCATCTTAGCCACCAAATTACGCATCTCCTGATTGCTGGGGGTAAAGCTACGTGGCCATGTAGGTGTATATTTGTTGATAGCTCTCATGTATGGGCATTTATGACCTTCGGCATAACCTACAGCCATACCGATACCGCTGTCGGGGATACCGCAAGCGCAGTCAACCTGTGTAGTATCTTCCTCACCCATACGGCGTCCGCACTCATTACGTACCCATTCTACGTTTTTGCCCTCATAGCAACTGGTGGGGAATCCGTAGTAAACCCATAGGAATGAGCAAATCTGCATGCGCTTGTTAGGCTTGCGTAGCTGTTCCATCTTATCGGCAGTAATGCGGATGATTTCACCGGGACCTACATAATATGTTGTCTCAAAACCTAGATTGGGAAATGCTGTATTTTCGCTTGTTACAGCCATAGAGCCTTCTTTCTTCCCAACAACAATTGGGGTGCGTCCCCAAGAGTCACGAGCAGCAATAATACCGTTCTCGGTCAGTAGAAGCATAGAGCAGGAGCCTTTGATGTTATTGAAGACATTTTCAATACCTGTTACAAAGTCTTTACCTTTTATTATTAATAGGGCGACTAGCTCGGTAGGGTTAATCTTACCTGATGAAAATTCGCTAAAGTGCTGTCCCTCTGATAGAAGTTTCTGGCAAAGTTCCTCCAGATTGTTTATTTTTGCAACCGTAACAAGGGCAAACCTACCCAGATGGCTGTTCATCAGCATGGGTTGTGCATCTGTATCGCTGATTACGCCTATACCAGCATTGCCTTTGAACTTTTCAAGCTCGTCTTCAAAACGAGTTCGGAAATATGTACTTTCCAAATTGTGAATACTACGAAAAAACTCACCTTCTTCACTTACCGTGGCCATGCCACCACGTTTTGTACCCATATGTGACTGGTAATCTGTTCCGTAAAAAAGGTCTGCCTTACATGGCTGCAGTGATACTGTCCCGAAAAAACCTCCCATAAATGTGCTTTTTATCTTTTTATCTTAAAAACGCGTGCAAAATTAATTCATTTTCCTCAAACTGCATAATTATTCACAAGTTTTTTTCCCTTCTTTTTTCTCTTTTTATAATTGCTGCTTGACTGCAAAAACATATCACACATAAACGGTACTATACTATATTTCAGAGCTAAGAAGAAATCTAACACTAAGAATCACGATGTACCTACTTTATGTTAACACTTTTTTGTGAGTTTTCATTAGTGCGGTAATGAGTAAAACACTACGTTTTAGGTATTGTGCATTTTTTGATTTCGCCATACCTTTGCATCATGATTAAAATATAAGTTTGTTAGTTATAATTATAATTTTTAAGATGAAAATTGAGAAGATTCATGCAAGGGAAATCCTCGATTCCAGAGGTAATCCGACAGTAGAGGTAGAAGTTACACTCGAAAACGGTGTGATGGGGCGCGCTGCAGTACCATCAGGTGCATCCACAGGCGAAAACGAGGCTCTGGAGTTGCGTGATGGCGACAAAGAGCGCTATCTAGGTAAGGGTGTGCTGAAGGCTGTTGATAATGTAAATAAGGTGATTGCACCTGTATTGAAGGGCGACTGCGTGCTGGATCAGCGCGCCATCGACTATAAGATGCTGGTACTTGATGGTACTCCCACCAAGTCTAAGCTGGGTGCTAATGCCATTCTTGGCGTGTCCTTGGCTTGTGCTCAAGCTGCAGCTAAGGCTCTAAACATACCTCTTTATAGATATATAGGTGGCTGCAACGCTTACACGCTGCCCGTGCCTATGATGAACATCGTGAACGGTGGTGCACACTCGGCTGCTCCTATTGCTTTTCAGGAGTTTATGATTCGTCCGGTAGGTGCCACCAATGAGCGCGAGGCTATTCGCATGGGTGCCGAGGTATTTCACAATCTGGCTAAGTTGTTGAAGGTACGCGGACTCTCTACTGCCGTAGGCGATGAAGGTGGTTATGCACCAAACTTCGATGGCATTGAGGATGCACTTGATACCATTGTAGAGGCTATCAAAAAATCTGGTTACGAGCCAGGTAGGGACGTGATGATTGCTATGGACTGCGCTGCATCTGAGTTTGCTACCTGCGAAAACGGTCAGTGGTTCTACGACTACCGTCAGTTAAAGAATGGTGTAAAGAAAGATCCTAATGGCAAGAAACTCTCAGCTGACGAGCAGATTGACTATCTGGAGCAACTCGTCACCAGGTATCCTATCGACTCTATCGAAGACGGGCTCGACGAGAATGACTGGGACAACTGGGTAAAACTAACTGAAAAGATTGGCAATCGCTGCCAGTTGGTAGGCGACGACTTGTTTGTGACCAACACCAAATTTCTGGAGAAGGGTATCAAGATAGGCGCAGCCAACTCGATACTGATTAAAGTGAACCAAATCGGTTCGTTAACAGAGACCTTGGAGGCTATTGAAATGGCTCATCGACACGGCTATACCACGGTGACTTCTCACCGTTCAGGTGAAACAGAGGACACCACGATTGCCGATATCGCAGTTGCTACTAACTCTGGCCAAATCAAGACTGGGTCGCTTTCTCGTACCGACCGCATGGCTAAATACAACCAATTGCTCCGTATTGAAGAGGAACTAGGTGATACTGCGGCATATGGCTATAAGCGACTGAAATAGGTGTATTAACTATATTTGAATAAATCAGTTTACAAAGAAAATGCAGATAGGCTGTGAAGCTTGTCTGCATTTATTTTTTAGAGGAATGACTTCCTGATTATCCCATTACTACGTCGAGCACCATCATTAGGACGAAGCCTATGGCAAATCCTATGGTGCTGAGATTGCTGTGTTGACCGTTGGATGCCTCAGGGATAAGTTCCTCGACAACAACGTAGAACATGGCTCCTGCAGCAAAGGCAAGCATATAGGGGAGAGTGGGCAATACCAACGAGGTCAACAGTAAAACGGCAAGGGCTCCTATGGGTTCTACTGCTCCACTCAGGGATCCGATTATAAAGGATTTCCAACGACTGTTACCTTCTGCTCGCATCGGCATGGAGATAATGGCTCCTTCGGGAACGTTCTGTATAGCTATTCCCACAGCAACCGCCAAGGCGCTTGCCAGCGAAATGTTTGTCGTGCTGCTGTCGGCACCGGCGAAAACAACTCCTACAGCCATTCCTTCTGGTAGGTTATGGATTGTAACGGTTAAGGCCAACATAGTTGTTCTGGAAAGGTGTGAGCGTATGCCCTCTGGCTTATCTGTTCCAATATGAAGGTGTGGAGTAAGCTCATCAATGAGGAGCAAAAATCCTATACCAAACAGAAATCCTACTGCCGCAGGAACAACTGACCAAGTACCTTGGCACGCCTCCATCTCCATAGCAGGAATTAGAAGCGACCATACGGATGCTGCCACCATTACTCCCGAGGCAAAACCCAGTAAAGACTTTTGAAGTTTTATAGACATCTCGTCTCGCATAAAGAAAACAAAAGCAGAACCAAGCATGGTGCCCAACAGTGGTATCAGCAGACCTATAATCAATATTGTCATAATCATATTATCTTATTCTCTGGGAACAAAGGTAAGGCTTTTTATCCGCAACTCAGTTGCAAAAAACAAGAAAGTGGCTGACTCTCACAGTCAGCCACCCATTAACAAAACTAAAATTAAATACGAATGAATCACTTATAATTCGGATAATATGGAGGATATCCAGGCATCTATACGGCTATCGGTTTTGTTATCCTCGTTGATATCATCAAGTGGAAGACCGATGAACTTACCGTCGACGACTGCTTCAGAGGCATCGTACTTATAGTCAGTAGTATTTACACTTCCGATGAAGCGTGCACCGCTGTCATTAATTCCATTATACAGTTCTCCCATACCACCTACGAAAGTATCGCTGTACGACCATGCGTCGCCGCAACCAAAGAAGGCTATTGTCTTACCTTTGAGGTCGGCATTCTGCAATGTCTTCAGTCCATCGTACCAGTCGTCCTGCATCTCGCCTGCTCCCCACGTAGAGGTACCAAGGATTAGGTTTTGGTTTTCTGCAATGTCTGCCGCTGTCAGATCCTGTACGTTTATAGCCTTACAGCCAAGTTTGGAGGCTATTTTCTCTGCGATGGCCTCACAAGTTCCTGTAGAGGAGCCATAGATAACAATAGTTGTTTTCATTTCAAAAAAATAATTATGTTTTAGTTCTTTCTGATACACTTTTCACTGTCCTTACGTTTGCAATAACGTTGGCATTGAGCACAGATGTCATAACCAAGCATTGCACCAAGGATGAAGTCTTCTTCTGGTGTAAGTTCGTTAAGCGGGCGAGTAACAAAGAGGCGAATGGCTTCTAGACACTCGCTTCGACCGAAATATACATTTAGGTTTTTCTGTCCAGCAGGCTGTAGCACATAGGGGATGCCCTGACTTTTCAGTCGTGACACAGCCAACTCGCCGTATTTCTTGTTACAGGTAAATAGTACCATTTGCCTTACGCCTTTATGTAATTCATAAATATGGTTCATCAGAACCTTCATTTCTTGTGGAATTGCTGTTCTTGTAGTAGTCATTTTTATTTGTTTTTCCGTTGGCAAAGGTACGGTGAAAAACAAAAGCATACAATACCCAAAACAGAGTGTTTTTCATGTCACTTCTATCGTCATTGATACGATAAAGTGATTACTCAAAAATCATTATTATCTTATTGTGAATATGTTGGAGCGTTAACTTCTCTATTAACTAACCGCGAACGTATATCCGAAACCTTGGCGGCTGACGATGTTCTGGGCATAAGGACCCAGTTTCTTGCGGAGACGGGTGATGTGAACATCAACAGTTCGTTCTGTTACAATGACATCGCTCCAGATGCTGTCTATAAATTCCTGACGCGAAAGAACCTGGCCACGGTTGGCGAGGAGCAAGGCTATAAGGTCGAACTCGGTACGGGTGAGGTTGGCATCTACACCGTCTATGCTAACAGATTTACGTGCTTGGTTGATTTGCAGTCCCCGATAGCTGAGTGAGCCTTTTCCAAGGCGGGCTTCCACTACATTCATCACATAATCGCCCAGTTTTTCACATTCGGCAATGATGTCGTTGAAGATGGAACTTAGTGTATATGAATAGTCTTCGCCACTGGCTTCGCTGGTATTCTCTGCCTTCAACTGGTCGCGCAAGGTGTTAATATCGTGTTCAATCTCCTGCGAGGTGTCAATAGTCAGATCTTCGCGGCGCCCGCTAACGACGACCATCATTTGCGTTATGGCTTCGTTTGCCAATCGTAGCATCTCATGCAAGCGCTCGTATTGTAAGGCTGAGAAATCTTCGCGTATACTTCTGCGGTGCTTGATGGAACGGGCCATTTTGTAGCAAGCATCACCAATAGATTCCAGTTCGCCGATTTGTCGGAGCATATCGCGTATCTTGCCTTTCGTCTCGTCGGATAGATGCTCGTTGCTGACTTCCTCCAGATAGTTGGCAATCTCTAATTCCATGTTGTCGGCAATATCTTCATATCTTTCTATTCGGTTGTACTGCTGTTCAAACTCTTTCTTTTCTTTTTCGTCAAGCAAAACTCGGGTCAGGCCGAACATACGCTGCATACGCTCTGCAAAATGAACTACCTCCTTCTGTGCCTGAAGGACAGATATTTCTGGTGTAGCCATCAAACCATTGTTTATATACTGTAGACGGCTGGTGTTCTTAACTTCGGGTTTATCCTTGATAACCCACTTTACTACACGCTCAATCTGCGGAATAAAACCAATGAGCAGAGTGGTATTGACTAAATTAAAGCATGTATGGAACGTAGCAAGGACAATGTTCAAATGAGCGGCATTTGCCATATAGACATCGTGGCTTACCATTAATTTGTCCATCTCAATATCGTAACCGGCTATGGAACAGATGAAGTTGACAAAAGGATGAAACACGCACAGCATCCAGCATACGCCAAAGACATTAAAGAACATATGGGCAAAAGCAGCGCGTCTGGCCTGAGTTGAAGCCGTGAGTGCAGCCAGATTAGAGGTGACGGTGGTTCCGATGTTTTCGCCCATTACCAAAGCTATACCTTGGTAAATTGGCATGGCACCTAGGGAACAGAGTACCATGGTAATAGCCATTACAGCTGCAGAAGACTGTACGCACATGGTCAATACGCCGCTTATGAGTAGGAAGAGTAGGGTGGTTACAAAACTATTTGGGTCGAAAGAGCTGAAGAAGTTGATTACTTTTTCGTTCTCGCCAAGATTCATGTTAATGCCCGTCTGGCGTAACGTGCCCAAGCCAAGGAAAAGGAAAGCGATTCCAAAAAGAAAATATCCAGCAGTCTCGTGCTTCTTCTTATATATAAGGAACATGGCGATGATGAATACGGGCCATACAAAGTTGGTGATGTTGAACGAGGCAACCGTCATAATCCAAGCCGTAAGTGTGGTTCCGATGTTCGCACCCATGATGATACTGATAGCTTGTGCCAAGGTAAGCAGCGATGCGTTGACAAACGATACGGTCATCACCGTCGTTGCCGTTGAACTTTGCACTGCTGCAGTTACGCCAATACCCGTCAGCATTCCAGTAAACCGGTTGGTGGTCATGCGTGCCAGAACGTGTCTTAATTTTGGACCAGCCATTTTCTGTAGCGCTTCGCTCATCATCTTCATGCCAAAGATAAGCAGCGCCAACGAACCTAGAATTGTGCATGCAATAGCAATCGTCATAATAACTTGTTCTTTTATGTTTTCGTGAATAAATGTACAAAGAATACCTTATGTTTTTACAAAATTGGCGATTACAATTCGGTTACAATTTATTTTTTTTGTATATTTGCCCAGTCAAACACAACAAGTAGTAAAATTTATAATGAAACAAACGATTTCATCCATAGTTTTTCTTCTATTCTCTCTGTGTACATTTTCTTCGACCATAAACTTCCGTTTTGCAACAAAGGTAGAAGGCCAGTTACTTAAAACAGCAGATACAGCCTACTTTAACAAGTTCTCGCAGTCAGACCTTGACTGGCGCATGTGTAAAGAGAATTCTTCGTTAGATGAGTATATTGCTTATTGTTCCGAGCAGGTACAGGATTTTACTTCCGATGAACAGCAAATAATTAGTAAAGCTATCTCCACCATAGAGGACTCACTTAAGGCTTTGGGGTGTAAGCTTCCTATTCCAGATGATATAGTTTTTATTAAAACCACAATGAAAGAAGAGGGTGGTGCTGCAGCATACACCATAAAGAATCAAATCTATATAGGCAGTGAATTTATTAAATATGGTAATGGAGAAAACCCAAGGGCATCTGTATTTTTTACGTCTATTGTCGCTCACGAGCTTTTTCACTGTATCTCCCGCTATTCACCATCATTTCGCCAACAGATGTATGCTTTGATTGGTTTCACTGTGATGGACGAAGAGATAGATTTTCCGAAGTCAGTACGTAAGCGCATTATTACCAATCCCGATGTAGAGCGCTACGACAGTTATGGGACTTTCACTATTAATGGACAGCCGCGTCGCTGTGCTCTTATGTCTCTATATTCCAATACGTGGAAAGAAGCATATGCCGAGCAGAAAGATCAGGCAACATTCTTCAATAACATCGAAGCTGTACTTATTCCCCTTGACGACCCTACTACCTGCTACTCCTTAAAGCAACGCGATGTTGTTTCTGACTTTTGGACACAAGTGGGAGAGAATACAGCATATGTAATTGCTCCGGAGGAATGTTTGGCCGATAATTTTTCTTTTGCTATTATCCCATCTATGCCAAGAAATGAGTACAAGTCAGCTTGGTTGATTCAGGGTGTCATCAATACGCTCAGAAAAATATCTCATAAATAAAGGAATGAATATACTTGTACTTTCAGGAAGCCCGCGTAAGAAAGGTAATACGGATTTGCTTGTAGAGGCATTTGTGAAGGGTGCTTCACAGAAACATAGTGTTGAGATTATTTCTGTGCACGATTACAAGGTTAATCCTTGCGTTGGTTGTGATGCATGCTTCAAAAGTGAGTCGCATACTTGCGCACAGAAAGACGACATGTCTGTCGTTTATGATAAGATGTCTCATGCAGACATGTTGGTGATCGCCTCGCCTGTTTATTTTTATGGATTAAGTGCCCCCTTGAAGGCAGTCATAGACCGTTTTCATAATCCCGTCCGAGATACGTATCATATTAAGAAACTTGCATTATTGCTTGTTGGAGCCGCTTCGCTTCCGGAACTCTTCGACGGCATTTTGGCGCAGTATCAGCTATGCCTGAATTTTTTTAAACTTGAGGATGCTGGACATGTCTTGATTCGTCGTGCACACGACAAGGGGGATGTTAAGAACTCAAATGCTCTCAACGAGGCTTTCGAGTTTGGGAAAAGTATATCATCCTGTTCGTAAGCGTAACGAATACAGAAACCATCTTTAGGTGTTAGGGGCTAAGATGTGTATAGCAGCCTTTGCCATAGCTTCATAGGCTGTTTCGCTGGGGTGTAGGTGGTCTCCGCTGTCAAAACCTACGGCAAAGGCCTTAGGGTTGGACGCACTACGTACTGCCGCATCAAAGTCTATACAACCATCAAAGATGGGAGATGTGCGTAACCACTCGTTGAACTGCTGTCGCATAATTTCTCGTTCCTCGTTGTATGTGCGCCAACCGTAGATAGGCAGTAAGGTTCCACTCCAGACTTTCAGCCCCATTGCTTTAGCTGGCTTGACATATATGTCTTCGATACCATGCTTCATTTCGTCAACTGTTGGGAGGTCGCTCCATGGACGGAATGGGTTAACATCAGTACCTACGGGATGAATAATATCATTGATGCCGTGTTGTATGATAACATCTGTCGCACCTGCTACATTCATCTCAATAGGGAAGCGTATTGCTCCTTTTAGTCCGTATGCCTGATAGGTAATGCAATCATATTGCCGAAGTATTCGTGTTCCGCTGACAGCACGGCGTATGATTGCGGCATCAGATCCGAATGCCAGTTGTGCCATGTAGTCAGGCCATGATTGGGCTGTGATGGAGTCTCCATAGCATACAATGGAATGTTTCTCAGAGGATGTAAAAATATCTATTGTATTGAGAAAATAGAACCAATTGGTGTTACGTGTCAGGTTTAGTGGAAGCACATCTGCTTCAGCGTAATCGCCATAGGAATAGAAGCCTTTAGAAAGTGGGCCTGTAATGAGTGTGCCGCTATTCATCTGGGTTACCTCTGCCAGATAGATACTCACATTTATTACATCGCCCAGTTTTACAATGTAACTGATAGCATCGCTCTCGGTTTCTGTGCCAGGCATAAGGAGAACGCTAGTGTCTCCTTTAAAGGTGATGGGGGTATGTCCGACAAATACTTTGGTTAGTGTGACGGGCTCAGTTCCTGTAAGATTGGAGAATCGGAAACGAAGCATGCTGCCCTCAAAACACATTCTGATGGGATAACGCAATGTGAGATTCTTAGTGTATGTTGCCTCACGTCTATCGGTAATGGAAGTGGCATTGCCCCAGCAGGCCACCCATTTGTTTTTGTCTGTTTTATTCATATTTGGTCGCAAAGTTAATCTTTTTCGCTGAGATATTGTAACAATAGGACAAATAATTCTAATTTATTTTCTTTAACCTTTTGCAGGCATAATCTATGCTGCAAATGGTTTAAAAGGCTGTGCGACGAATAAAAATATTAGAAATAATTGTCAGAATTCAATTTGTTTTTATATTTTTGCAAAAACTAACCATGTAAAAACGGGAGTCTAATATCATGTCCCGAATAACTGCTAATAATTAATGTGTAAGATTCGCATTTTGATTGTTCTTGTTTCTCTCCTATCAGGTTATATTGCCATCTATGCCCAGTCCATAGACAAGGAGCACCTTAGTGTTACAGCTCGAGGCCGCTATAGCTATGTCCTGAATGGTCACAATATATATGGCAATTTGATAGACAGTCGTAACTTCTGCACTTTTGATGCTACCGTAGGGCTGACCACGCTTCCAAAGGATGGCGGATGGTTTGAGAGGGCGTTTAATTATCCCACGTTCGGATTGGGGCTGTCTTATGCTCGTCTGAGTACGCTGGATTTCAAGAATGTCTCTAGTTTGGGTGATATAGTAAATCTATATGGTTGGTCTGAGTTTAATTTAGTACGCACAAAGTGTTTCCGGTTTGGCCCGCTGTTTGAGGTGGGTCTTGCATTCTCAGGACAGATATACGATTATCACACGAATCCTAAGAATACTTTTATCGGTTCAAAGGTTTTTGCCGTGTTTGGTATGGGCATGCATGCCGAATGGCTCTTTTCTAGCCAATGGGCTTTGCAAGCAGGTGTCTATCTAACTCATCATTCCAATGGTATGACCCGATCGCCCAACTTTGGTATCAATGAGTTGGCTGTTGGTTTGGGAGCTCGTTACTATTTGGAACCAACCACCAATGCGCCAAAACCAATTGAAGTGTCTGATAAGCCTGATTACAAGAAAGGATTAAACTGGAATGTTTATGCTGCTGCTGGAGTGCATAGTTGTCCTACTGAGTTGGATGGTATTTGGGCCTCAGATGAACCCTCGCGTCTGCCACCGGCCCGTTTCTGCGGATTAATAGCAGCGGAAACTATATGGAGATATCATCCGATCTTTGGAACAGGTTTAGGATTGGAAGTTGACTATAATGCTAATAATTATCGACAAACTGATTTGTTGCTAACTGGTCAGGAAGCTCCTGAGGGTTATTCACCAGTTAGAGTAGGTGCCTACATAAAACAGGAGTTCTGGTATCGTAGGGTTTCTATCCACATTACTGGAGGTATATATTTTTTCAAGCGTTGTGGCTTGACAGAAGATGTTAGCACCACCTTTGAGAAGATAGGCATTCGTTATCACTTCCGCGATAAGGGCGGTTTGTTTGCAGGCCTTGATTTGCGTGCCCATCAGTTTGATCGTTCCTATTCTTTGGACTGGTCGTTGGGATATGGCTTTTGACTAAGGTTTGTAATCTATGGCCCTTATATAATCCTTTAGGTGAAAGAATGCTTTGCCTGCACGATTCTGGGAGTCGGAAACCAACAATATAATCTGTGAACCGTCGGCTTGCTTTGGTCCTAGGCACATACCTTCGTAGTTGGCAAGGTTTTTCTTTCCAAATATACGAAAGCCTGTGCTAAAGGTACATACCAATTTCTTGGATATGAATGCAGAAGAATCAAGCTCGGAGAGGGGTTTAGATTCATCTGTTAATGGCTGATGCTGTTCTAGATTCACGCTATAAATGCGAATGTAGCACTTGGCTCGGTTGTAGGCTTTGGGAATATTCAGTTCGCGTTCCATTACCAATAAGGTTGTATCGTTCACTATAAGAATTTCTGATACACCAAAGGCATAATGCTTTCCTGTGTGCTTCACTTGTGGCGCATCTGTTTTATAGGCATACTGACGTAGAGGCTTCAGGTTGGCATCAAAGGATTGTATTCGGAGCAGGGAAGGTTGAGGGTTTTCTGGCGAGGAAGGAGCAGAAACATCTGATCTCAGCCCCTGTTCTGTCGTAATCCAAAAGATGCATTTTTCCCTATTGTAAGTTAACGATTCAAATCCATAGTTAGGAAAAATGTTTTCTTTACTGAAGCATGCTGGTATGGAAAGAGCCTTGCCTGATGGTATATCTGCTTCAGAGAGTTCTGAAATCTGTTGGTTATTCTCGTTGCTAACAAAAAAACCATGCCCGGTAGCATATACAACAGCCTCATTATCTTGTGCCTTTCCGATTGTCCTGTTGTCAAAGTGCCATCCATGCAACAGAATCTTGTCTATATCTCCAGAGGAAAGAAAGGACATTTCTGTTTCCATCCATCCGTCTGCCTGCTGCTTATCGCTCACTATCGCGTACATATTATTATATATATGCGTTATTCCGCTATAGTTTCCTGCAGGAATGCCCCATTTCTTCATATTGTGCTGCTTGTGGATTGTTATTTCTTGCGCACATAGTGTTGCTGAAATCAACAGAAAAAAGAGTTTAATGTATATTCTCATTGGCAAATATGCTTTGTCCTTGTTTAGAACATCCCAAAGTTAATAAGTCCTACATTGTTAGCCAAAAATCTTTTCAAAATCTTACCTTTCTTTTTATTTATTTAACTTCTTTGTTATGTTTACTTTGCTTTATTCGCGATTTTTTCGAATATTTATGGCAAAATGATTGCATATTGAAATAATTTGTTTAAATTTGCAAATGAAATAATGCTAAAAGATTATGGCACAAGTATCAATGACCGTGAGGATGGACTCCGAACTTAAGCAGAGGTTTGAATCCTTCTGCAAGGAAACTGGGATGAGTGTAAATACTGCTTTTAACGTATTTGCTAACGCAGTTGTTCGTACACATAGTATTCCATTTAAAATTGGAGCAGACGCACCAGAATTTGTGGATGATACACTTAAGGCTTTTCGCGAATTCCGTGCAAGTGTAACCTCAGGCAGTGCCCCGGAACTAACCTTAGATGAAATCAACAAGGAAATTAAATTGGCTCGAGAAGAACGAGCCGTAAAGAAAAAGTAATATATTATATGATTCATGCAGTTATCGACACTAATGTCATTGTTTCCGCACACATCACAAAAAAATTAAATGCTGCAACATCAAAAGTATGGGAGTCTGTCTTACAGGGTAATCTGATTCCAATCTACAACGAAGAAATTCTTGAAGAATACAAGGATGTTCTGCACCGTAAGAAATTTAACATTCCAGATTCTTTGGTCCAAAAGACTATAGATAGAATCATTGCGAATGGTTTGCTTGAAGAGCACATACTATGTGATGAGGTCTTTCCTGATCCAATGGATATAACATTTTATGAGGTTGCCTTGTCTGAAGATGATGCTTATCTTGTAACGCAAAACACGAAGCATTTTCCTAAGGCTCCAATAGTTATTACTCCCGAGATGTTGGAGATTCTGTTACAGGAAGAAGATTGTTAATTAAACATACAAAAAACAGGTAGTTAGATTAATTGTAAAACTATACTCTATTATGAAGAAAAAATTGATAACTCTTGCAGCATTTTTATGCTGCACTATTATTGCGTGGGCTCTAGACATTCAGTCTAACAGAAACCAGACATTCGATATTGTGTTAGGTAATGTACAGTATGCGCACCACAACGAGAAACTATCTGCGGGTGATGCTATCGGCAAGATGTTGACAGGCATGGCTACAGGTCAGGTTTCTGTTCAGGCCACCAAATATGAAGGTGATGTAAAAACTGCCATTGTAAAAGGTCTTTCCGGAGCATACCGTTTCCGATATAATGATGCTCTTCTGACGGATAAAAGTGTAAAAGAAGGCGATCTTGTTGTTGATGCCGTTATTACTAATATCCAGTCAAAATCAAGCAGTCGTACATGGAAGGATAGCAAGAAAAGAACACAGGTAACTACCACATACACGGGCATAGCAGAGACAATGCTCACGATTAAGGATGCAAAGACAGGTGATGTCATTGCCAACCCAACCATGAGCGGAAAAGGCACTGCGGGTTCTTCTTATTCCACCTCAGACCAAGCTATTAGAGATGCCATCAACAGAATGGCTGACCGTATTACCGATTGGCTCAATAAATATCGTCCTATTCAAGCCAATATAATTGAAGGGGCCACTGCCAAGAAAGATAAACAGAAGGAAGTGTATATTGACTTGGGGGAGAATGAGGGTGCCTTTGCCGGCCTACACATGAGTGTTTTTCTTGTTAAGTCTGTCGCAGGCCGTGAGGCCAAAACACAAATTGGTAAACTCAAGATTGAAGCCGTAGAAGGTGAGGATGTCAGCCGTTGTAAGGTTCAGAGTGGTGGTAAGGATATAAAAGCCGCTTTAGAAGCTGGTCAGCGGTTGTGCGTTGTTTCACTTTAATCAAATAGTCTAATGACCAAAGAAGATAAATACGTCGATCTTTTGAGTGGCATTAAGGTACTCATAGAAGGGGAGACGGATATGATTGCTGTTATGAGCAATGTAGCAGCAGAGATTCACCAGACCATGGGTTTCTGGTGGACAGGCTTCTACCGTGTGATTGGTGATGAGCTGGTGCTTGGACCCTTCCAAGGTCCCATTGCCTGTATGCACATCGCATACGGAAGAGGCGTCTGCGGCACAGCATGGAAAAAGTCAGAAACTATCATCGTACCAGATGTTGAGCAGTTCCCCGGACATATAGCCTGTAGCAGTCAGTCGAGGTCAGAGATTGTTGTTCCCGTCTTCTCTCGTGATGATAATAAGAGAGTTGTTGCTGTGCTGGATATTGACAGCGAACACCTTTCTACTTTCGATGAAACAGACCGTATATACCTGGAGGAAATTTGCGGTCTGATATAAACTTATATCGTCACGGTTTGTTTCTTAAACGCTTTGTCTTCTGAACTTGTACCCACAAGTATCTCGTATTTGCCAGGCTTTACTTGCATGGTGTTGGTCTCAGGATCCCAGAACTCAAAGCTTTTTTTAGTCAACTTTAATTCTACAGTCTCGGTCTTTCCTGCCTTTACGCTAACACGCTGGAAAGCTCTGAGGCTTTTTAGTGGACCGTCAGGGTCTTGTAGGTTGCGGATATAAAGTTGTATGGTTTCTGTGCCGTTTTGTTTGCCAGTGTTGGTTACGGGCACAGAAACGGTTATTCCTGCATCTCCGGATAATTCGGAATTTCTAGGAATATTTACTTCGCCTAAGTCGAAGCTTGTGTAGCTTAGTCCATAACCAAAGGGGAAGAGGGCATCATCGAAGTAACGGTAAGTGCGTCCCTTCATAGAATAGTCCTCATAGTCGGGCAATTGGCTGCTGTTTTTATAGAATGTTACAGGAAGCTTACCGCATGGGTTCACGTCTCCAAAGAGAATGTCTGCAACAGCCGTTCCTCCTTCCTGTCCTGGATACCAAGCCTGGACTATAGCTTCACATGTTTCTGTCTCGGGTTGCAGGGCAATACATGAGCCGGAACAGTTAACTAAGATAACCTGTTTGCCAGCCTCTTTCAGTGCTTTTAAGAAGTTTCGCTGAACGGTAGGAAGTTCGATGTTGGTTCGGTCTCCGCCTTTGAAACCATCTATATTTACTGGCATTTCTTCCCCCTCCAAAGCAGGGGAGATACCACCAACGAATACCACTTTATCTATACCTTTTAACTTACTGATAATCTTCTGATAGTCAATGGGAAACTCCTTAGCTATATTAATTCTTAGATTAGCATTGTATGTTTGTATGTGTGAGAACCTGACATCTATATCATAGCTCTTGTCAGCTTCTGCTTGAATAGCTATACGGTTAGGTGTCGTTCGCCATGTGTGATGGCGGAATTTTTGCTCACCGTTGATGTAGAGTTCAAAGTGCCCGCATCCCTCTACGTTTACTACATATTCGCCATTTTCCTGAGGTGTGAAGATTGTCTCGTATTTAGCAGAGAAGTCTTCCAACTGAACACCTGGTGCAAAGTTGTGCATACCGGCGGTTGTGACTGCCAGTGGGGTGGTGTAACGTTGTGTAGTGACTGGTTGTCCTTCCATCTTGCGATTGTTCCAAAAAGTTCCTTTCAAGCCTTTTCTGCCTTCAAAACTGCATTGTGTTGCCATCAGACAATCCATAACCTTATCGTATGTCAAATCGCAACCAGGGAAATAGTTTAGAGTAGAGTGTTTAGAGTTTAGAGTCTTTTTTCTCGCCTTCAACTTCTCACAGATACCTTCAAGGATTGTAATCGTATGGTTGGGCATTCCATTATAGTTACCCCACATCATGGGAGAATTATCAGCATTTGGACCAATCACAGCAATTTTCTCCTTTCCTTTTTGCAAAGGCAAGATATTGTTTTTATTCTGTAGTAGAACAATGGTCTGGCGTGCCATATCAAGTGACAGTTTTGCTGAGGCTTTTGTGGACATAGCCGAGTAGGGTATCTTGGACCATTCCACAAGCGATGGATCATCCATCTCTCCTAAGTCAAATCGCCCTTCTAGGAGGCGAACTACATGTTTATCCACTTCCGCCTCTGTTATGAAATTGCGTTTGACAGCCTCTGGGATACTTCTGTAGGCATAGCCGTAACCACATTCCACATCGGTGCCGGCGATAATAGCTTTTGCAGAAGCATGAGTATCATCGGAAGAGGACTTGTGCGTCTCATAGAAATCAGACACTGCGCCGCAGTCGCTAACCACCAGATATTTGAATCCCCACTCATCGCGTAGGATTGTTTGCAGCAGGCGTTGACTTCCACAGCAGGGATCGTCGTCTAAACGTTGATATGCACACATCACCTCACGTACCTTAGCCTCTTGCACTAAGGTCTTGAAAGCAGGCATGTAGGTTTCCCACATATCTCGCGGTGATACATTATTCAGGTTTGCCGAATGACGTGTGTATTCAGGTCCGCTGTGTACAGCATAGTGTTTGGCACAGGCCCATAACTTACGGTATTTGGATGACTCCGGTCCTTGTAAGCCCCTCACAACCTGCGTTCCCATAACACTGGTTAGGTAAGGATCCTCCCCGTATGTCTCCTGTCCGCGTCCCCAACGCGGATCGCGGAAGATATTCACGTTAGGTGTCCATACAGAGAGACTATGGAACTTTTCGTCTTCACCTTTGAGGTCGTGCATACGGTGATTATACTGAGCACGGAACTCGGTTGAAGCTACATCGAAACACTTATATACCATATCTGGATTGAACGATGCGGCCATAGCAACAGGTTCAGGAAATACTGTCACATTATCCATATTAGCTGCTCCATGCAAGGCCTCGCTCCACCAGAAGAACTTCTTTATGCCCAGACGTAGAATGGCAGGACTCTCGTCCAGCATCAATTGGGCTTTCTCCTCTAACGTCAGTCGAGAGCATAAATCCATTGCTCGCTCATGTGCGGATAGGTTTGTATTCTGATATGGCAATGTCTGAGCTTGTATTTGATAGCTTGCTAGGCAAAATGCCATTGCAGAGAGAATAATTTGTTTCACGTTTATGGTTAGTTTAGGTTTTTTGTTTCTTTTATGATGCTCTCTTTGGGTTCTTGGGGAACCACCCTTTGCGAACACGTTCCCGCTGTTGAAACAATTCAAGAATGCTCCATAGGCTTGAGCAGCCCGTTACACCTAATATTGCAGCTATAAGGGTTGTAGACACGAAGAGTGATGCTATAAGTAGGGTACAGCCGATTGCGGCAAAGACGGGCCAGCAACGTACTCCCCAGTAATATTCAGTTTTAATAACGATAGGATGAAACGCTCCTATAATAAGAAAGGTAGCGACGGCTATGATGATTCCTTGAAAATACATTACTCTTTTATTCCGGGTGTTACGTGATAACGCATATTTTCATTCTCGAGCATAGTTTTTTCTGCAGCATAAATGGGGTTTTGTGCAGGATCTCCAGCAATGAGACGTACAATCTGCAATCCCTTCTTGTAATATTCCTGCATCAGTTGAAGAATATCTTCCTGTTTCATACTTTCTGTTGAACGTACCGTACAGCCTTTTTTGGCGTAATGAGTGAGTCGCTCAGAGACAGTATCTGAAGTGTAGAGGATAATATCTGCCTGTTGCAGGAATTGCATGCCACGTACAGATACGAGGTCGGGGTCACCTGGACCGGCTCCGACAAACTCTACGTGGCCACCCAACTGTGCCTCACGTGTGATAGAGATACTAACGGAGCATACATCATCGATGTCTTGCTTCTCCATAAGCAAAGGCCCGTATGTTGTTGCACATGTTTCGCAGGCATTGGCAGCATCGCCTTCTGTCTCATGAACAGAAAGTTTAGCCCAAGGGAATGCCATAAGAAGTGATTGTACTAGCATCTCCTCAGCATACTTCGCCGTAGTGTCAATCGTGGCAACGCTCTTCTCCGAAAGATTATGCTGATGTAGGAGGTCGCGAATTTTACGTGGAAGTTCTCCGGCGGGGCATTCACGCACACATTCTATACCCAAGTGCAATACAGGTGGACGGTATAGGACTGATTTGCTGAACTTCTGAACTGTTGGATTCCAGAACGGACTGACAGCTAAGAGTAAGCTTTCTTCCTCTACTTCTGCTTCGGCATCATATAATGCAACGTGTGCGGGTTTGCTACGCTTCAGGTAATCAACGCCTCTGCCACCACGTACATCCAGTTTCATAACTGTTGGTCTTCCACTCACAAAGTGGAAGATAATATGGTTCATACGGCCGTCTCTATGTTCTTCTTGCCATCCGAAGTGAGGTGCTAAAGTGTCCAAACCCCAGAATCCCTCATTGTCGCTCTCTGTAGTAATAACAGGAACACTGCCTAAGATACGGGCAACACGTCGGGTGAGTTTGTTTGCTCCTCCAATCCGTCCACTAAGGACACTTATTACATAATTTCCCGCGCTATCAACACAGATTACGTCAGGATCGGTCTTCTTACTTTTCATAAAGGGTGCTATGGTGCGTAAACAAATCCCCATAGGACCAATGAAAATAAGTGCTTCATTGCGGGAGAAAGTGTTTGAGGCAAAGGCCTTTGCAGGAAGCAGATGTGCTTCAGGAATTTCGGCGAGCAAACGCTGCGCGATAGCTCTTCCGGCATCTGTAACATAAATTATCTGTACCATTATATTTGTGTATGTTGTTTACAAGTATTATTTATGAACTTTCATGATTCTACTCTCTTCTTTATATCTTAGTGTGATGATATATGTTCCATGCTGTATGTTAAGTGGTATATTGCAGCTACCCGATATGCGGTGGTTAGCTACCGCTCGACCGGCTACATCGTATATGTTGAGTGTGCTGACTCCTGGTGTCGTAATCTGTAGCATGCCGTTGCTTTGCAGCAATCCCATTTCTTCTGTAGCGATAACGTTATTTATCTTTGTTTCCTTTTCCAATGTAATGTCCTCCAGTACAAATACACCAGGTGTTGTCTTGTTTGAATAGATGTAGGAGCCTGAAGCCTTCTTGTCAAAGCCAACATGGTAGGTGTTCTGCCAACCTGCACGAAGGTGAACCTTCCCATTGTCGAGTTGCTCCAGTTGCATGTAACCGTTGGCATCTGTTGGTACTTTGGTAGAGCTTATGATGCGCCAGGATGTAGTACCGTCCACACACATATAATGTGTACCCGCCTTTAATTTATACAATGCGCAGAAACCTGTGGCTGGGGTAAAGGTGAACTGATAGTTGTTATCATTCTCATCAAAGTTTCCCAAGCAGAAGTGTCCCTCGTTTGTATCCGTCTGGTAATGTAAGCAGAGGTTGCTACTAACCTCTCTGATACGATATTTGTGTGATGAAACGATAGGAGTAAGATTCGATGTTCTATCTTCAACCATGCTTTCTGCACCAATATATAGTTCAGCTGCAGAGGCATATTTATTGTTTCCGACAACAGATTTTGCTACAAAGCGTAGGAAGCGTGCTTCCACATTTCTATTTATAGAAACCGTCTGCACATCACTTACATCATTAAAATTACCAAATGCAGCAGGTTCTCCCCATATCTTAGGATTGTTGCTGAAATATACCTCGTAGTCGATAACCCTGCCGTTTGAGCCATCCATACGTCCCTTGTAGCTGAATGAGTTCACGTGATACGTATGTCCCATGTCTATGACAAGTTCATGTGGACAGTCGGGTGTATTGGGGGTGTACATGGTGTGCCAGATGGTTGTTTCATCGTCATCAATAGCATTTGTAGCAATCTCCTTTCCGCCTTGCTGGCTATCATACGAGACAATGCTCCAGTCACGTTTGTCAACATGCAATCCAAATTGTTGGGTCGTTTCTACGCCGTCAGCTAGTCCTTCGCAAGTGGCATATGCTGTAAGCGTTCCACCCATGCGCATATCTATAGGTTCATTATTCTGCTCTGTAAGTGTCCCTTCTTCCTCGGTACCGTCCTTACTTATCTTTTTATAATGTATAGTTGCACCTTGCGTGGTTGTGCTCAGATGAGCATATCCATAGCGATCAGTTTTTATTACCACAGGCTCACATACGGGAGCCGTTATACATGCAAGAGAGGTAAGAGCCTGATCTGTAATAATGCTTTCAAGGGGTTGGATGATAAAGCTGAATGGCGTCTGTGCATTCTTACGCTCATATCTTTCTAATACATCAGGACCACATGAAGCATTGCCAAGTGCTCTGTTCCATGCATCTAGGCAAACAACGGTATTTTTGGCAACCGTCATCTCATGAGGATGTTTTACTCGATTACTGCGACTGGTGTATATCTCTTCGGCTCGCCAGTTCCCGACTGTTGTTGCCATCTGTTGCAGGTTAGAGAACAGAAGTCCTTCTCCTGTTGTACGCTGAATGGCTATCCAACGAACATTCTCTTTGTTTCCTGTTTCCTGAGGACGGATGAAGTTGGTCCATTGCTCGGCAACTGTGCTATGATAGATACCGGGTAGAGATGCATCCTTACGGTCTGCGTAGCTATCCAAGGGACCGCGTCCAAACCATGTAAGCTGTGTGCATGTATTTGGCATCTCAAATCTGAATCCTAATTTAGGCAGTATTTGCCCATCTGTATTAGATGTTATGCTGTTACTGACAGCAATTGTACCGTCAGGATATACGCGGAAACGTTGCTGTACGCTAAAGGTGATGGCACTTGTACTGGTCTTGTACTTGTTGGTGACCTGTATATCGACCCATTTGTGATTCTCGTCTTCAGTGACATTGAAGTTGCCTTTTGTCAAAGTGAGAGCACGAACGCCTAATGCCTCCCAATTACCTTCCTGTGCATGGTCATTCTCCGTGGGAGCACGGAAAGTATTAAGTTTTAGAGGGGTATTGATAAGCGTGTTGCCTTTATATACATACTTTGATAGAGTTCCGTGTGAGAATGTTGCGGTAAAATTCTCACCTGTCACTGTGCAACTGGTACTTGTCTTGGTATATTTTAGTGAATCTGTTCCTTGATATTGGTAGATTTGTTGTGCAGTAGCTTTGCGGAGTTCTGCTCCGGAGACAGCCACTTCATATCCGGCTTCGGCCCATGGAGTTGCTTCGCGCTGCGTAGTGCTGAAACGGATGTAGTATTCATGCTCGGGTTGCATATCAACATCATCCATAGGTACAGTTACCAAGATGCTGTCATAGGGAGCAATATCTATATCTGGCAGCATGCCACTCTTTATCTCTATTCCGTCTTGCTGAATACTATACCGTACATTTACATTCTTGAGGTTTTTTTGCTGTAACTTATTCTTTAGCCAGAAGGTGCCGGCAAGACTGTCTTTCATAATTACATCGAGGGGCTGGTAAACAGTCTTCATGTTGTAACTCTTAGCCGTTGGTGTGCAGTCGGGCAAAACCACACCGTTGCAACAGAATGCTCCGTCATTAGGAATGTCACCAAAGTCACCACCGTATGCCCAGTAATTCTGGTTCGTTTTTCCGGAAACAGGCATGCGCAGTCCCTGGTCTTTCCAGTCCCATACAAACTCACCTGTCATGGCAGGGTATGGTTCATATATTTCGTGGAACACCTCTTTCTGGTTGCCCATGGCATTACCCATTGAATGAGTATTCTCGCATTGTATATGAGGCTTCTGTTTCTTTCCGCTCTTGTAGTCTTTCTGTCGTCCTACACCTGTGCTGAGCATGCTTTCGTAGGAGCCGTACATTGTACTTGTGACATCGCTCCAAGTGCTGTTACCCTCGTAATGTGTGATTCTGCTTGTGTCCAGTTTCTTGATAGCTTCCATCACATACTGGAAGTTGTTGCCTCCGCCACTCTCGTTACCGGCGCTCCAACCAAAGATACAGGCATGGTTGCGAAGTGTTCGTACGTGACGCTCATTACGCTCTACCATAGGGGCGCGGAAAAGCTCTACGCTACTCAGCCCCATGTTGCCATGGCATTCTACGTCTGCTTCGGCCAACACATATAGACCGTATTTGTCACACAACTCGTAAAAGTACGCGTTATTGGGATAATGACTGGTACGTACGGCATTTACGTTTAGACGTTTCATCATCATTACATCCTGCAGCATCTCCTCCTTGCTTACCGTTCTGCCAGTCTCCTGGCTGAAATCATGGCGATCTACTCCATGGAAGATCACTCTCTTGCCATTGATGAGCAGGGCGCCATCATTGCGGATGCTAACGGTTCTGAAACCAATCTTGCAGCTTCGTAAGTCAATAACCTGATCACCACGCATTAGCTTTAAGGTCAGGTCGTACAGCTTAGGTGTTTCTGCGCTCCATGCTTCAATGCCTTCTATTGCGATGGTTTGTGAGCCGCTGGCAGCTGTTATATCCTTTGATGTCTGTTTCAGTTCGCTGCCGCCATCACTAATGGTGGTTTGGATGCTCAGGCCGGAAAAATCTTCTGCAGTAATGTTGTATTGTAGTTTTGCTGTTGCGGCTGTATTACTGAACTTCAGCAAGGTGGTGGTAAAGAAGAAATCCTTAATGTAATCATTAGGGGTAGAGTAAAGATAGACATCGCGGGTGATACCTGTCAGGCGCCAATAGTCCTGACACTCCAGGAAAGAGCCGCTGGAGAATCGGAAGCATTGTACGGCAACGATATTTTCGCCTTCCTGTACTTTATCTGTGATATCCCATTCACTTGGCAGGTAGGAATCTTCAGCATATCCTGCAAACTGACCATTTACCCATACGTAGTATGCATGGCCGGCTCCGCAGAAACGGATAAAAGTCTTGCGGTCTTTCCAGCCACAGGGCATGGTAAAGGTTCTTCTGTAACAGCCTACAGGATTCTTCATGTTACCGCTGTACGTCCAGTTGCCCCATCGGTCGGCCATTACGCTGTAGGTATCAGTATAGGCAAATGGGTATGACGTGTTGACATACAGAGGTTTATCCCAACTTTTGTTATTTCTTACTGCATATACCTGCCATGGGTAGGGGACTGTGATATTGTCCCAGGCTGCATCATTGAAATCCTTTGAATAAAAACCCGCGGGAACACCTGTAGGTAATCCACTCCAATGGAACTTCCATGTTCCGTTTAGATCAAGATAATAGGGAGACTGGCTAAGGTCAAGGGTCTTTGCTGCTTCTGCAGTTTCATAAGGGATACTTAAGTCATGACTTGTTTCACGATTCAACTGGAAAATGGAGACATCATCCCATTCATTCATTGTCTGTGCTTTCAGAATGGTTTGGAAACACAGGAGGCTAATAAGAATTGTTAAGGTATAACGCTCTTTTGGCGTATTATTTCTTTGCATTTTAGGTTTGTATTGGTCTTTTCAATTTGCAAAGATAATAAAATATTCTTATTTGTGCCAAAAATGATTGTCAATTTGCGTTATTTTCAGCAAATCTGTGCAAATAGTGTTGCCAAATTTTCTTTATAGGCAACAATAAGTATGATTATAGGACTTTTATGTTCAGTTTTTGGCGGAACATTTCCCTTATTTCATTTATGCGCTCTGGCTGCAGTGGCGGAATACCTTCAAGTGGGTAGGGGATACCCATATTCTTGTATTTGGCAGCCCCCATAATATGATAGCCCAACAGTTCTACGCGTTCTATGCAACTATATTGTGAGATATAGTCGATGACGGACTTTAAGCGTTCATCGTTATCTGTTATGGTTGGAACTATCACATGGCGTATCCACGTTGGTTTCCCTATTTCCTGCAGATACTCCATCCATCGGTGATTATTCTCACGTGTTACACCAGTGTAGAATTTGTGAAAATTGTCGTCAAGTGTTTTGATATCCAGCATAACCAAATCTGTAAACTCCATTACAGCTTTGGTATTCTCGTTGAAGATGGCACCAGAGGTATCAAGGCATGTATGTATTCCCTCATTCTTGCATAGTCTGAAGAATTCTTTCAAAAACTCGGCTTGCATGAGAGGTTCTCCGCCTGTAGCTGTTACACCGCCAGTACGGATAAAGTTTTTGTATCGCAGCACTTCGGCCAATAAATCTTCGGGTGTGAACTCTCCAGACCCCTTGCCGTTGTTCTTCACGTCTTCAAGGTTTGGCGACCATGTGTCTGGATTGTGGCAGAACTGGCATCTGAGAGGACATCCCTGAAAGAATACCACGAAACGAATACCCGGTCCGTCCACCGTACCAAAGGATTCTAGTTGATTTATTCGGCCTGTTATCATATCTTATTCTAAAGAGAAAGTCCTCCCTCCTGTGACAGAGGGAGGACTTTATTGAATAGTTATGTTTTGCTATTACATGCAGTGGTTGATGGTACGACTCAGTACATCCAACTGCTGCTCGCGTGTCAACTTAACAAAGTTAACGGCATAGCCGCTTACACGGATAGTCAGCTGAGGATACTTCTCGGGATGCTCCATAGCATCTACCAGAAGCTCGCGGTCGAACACGTTTACGTTCATGTGCTGACCACCGTCTGGTGTAAAGTAACCATCCATCAGGTTCACCAAGTTCTCTGTCTGCATCTCGCGATCCTTGCCCAGTGCGCTGGGGCTGATAGCGAAGGTGTATGAGATACCATCCTTGCTGTGGTGGAATGGCAACTTAGACACAGATGCCAAGGCAGCTACAGCACCCTTCATATCACGTGAGTTCATTGGGTTTGCACCGGGAGCAAATGGAACGCTCTTCTGACGGCCATCAGGTGTTGCACCAGTGTTACGTCCGTAAACCACGTTAGAAGTGATGGTGAGCAATGACTGTGTTGGGATTGCATCACGGTATGTACGGTGCTGACGCAGGTACTCCATGAATTTCTCTGTCAGCATGACTGCAATCTGGTCAGTCTCGTCGTAGTTGTTACCGAAGGGAACATACTCACCCTCTTCAATCTTATAGTCAACGGCCAAGCCTGTCTCGTCGCGGATGATACGAATCTTACAATGCTTCATTGCAGCGATAGAGTCGGTTACGATAGAAAGACCGGCGATACCTGTAGCACGGGTACGCTGAACGTCACCATCGTGAAGCGCCATCTCAAATGCCTCGTAGTCATACTTATCGTGCATATAGTGAATAATCTTCAGTGCATTTACGTATGTTCTTGCCAACCAGCTCATCATCTGGTCAAAGCGGGGCCAGAACTCCTCGAATGTAAGGTAATCACCCTTGATGGGGCTGAAGCGAGGGCCTACCTGCTGGCCAGACATCTCATCACGACCACCATTGATAGCGTAGAGCATACACTTAGCCAGGTTAGCGCGAGCGCCAAAGAACTGCATCTGCTTACCAATCTTCATTGGGCTTACGCAGCAGGCAATTCCGTAGTCGTCACCCAACTCAGCACGCATCAGGTCATCATTTTCGTACTGGATAGCGCTGGTGTCCATAGAAACCTTAGCACAGAACTTCTTCCAAGCCTCAGGTAGACGGCTGCTCCAAAGTACGGTCAAGTTTGGTTCGGGTGAGGGACCCATATTATATAATGTATGCAGCAGACGGAAGTCAGTCTTAGTTACCATGTTACGTCCGTCGATACCCATACCACCTACACTGGTTGTTGCCCAAATGGGGTCACCACTGAAGAGGTCGTTATACTCAGGAGTACGCAGGAAACGTACAATACGCAGTTTCATTACCAACTGGTCAATCATTTCCTGGGCCTCTCTCTCGGTAATTACACCGTTCTTCAGGTCGCGCTGAATGTAGATATCGAGGAAAGCGCTTACACGGCCGAAACTCATGGCAGCACCATCCTGATCCTTTACAGCACCCAGATAACCGAAGTATGTCCATTGGATAGCCTCGCGAGCGTTGGTAGCAGGCTTTGTTACGTCAAAGCCGTAGTTGGCACACATACGCTCAAACTCCTTCAGAGCGTTGATCTGGTCGGTAATCTCCTCACGGCAACGTACGATCTCCTCTGTGAACTCATTGATGTCAATACGCTTGTGGAAGCGCTTCTTCTCCTCTATCAGGTTAGTTGTACCATAGAGGGCGATACGACGGTAGTCACCGATGATACGACCACGACCGTAAGCATCGGGCAGACCTGTGATGATGTGAGCGTGACGAGCAGCCTTGATATCATCGTTGTATGCAGAGAAAACACCTTCGTTGTGTGTCTTACGATACTTGGTGAAGATCTTCTTTGTCAGAGGATCCAACTCGTAACCGTAAGCTTTCAGTGCGTTTTCCACCATACGGATACCACCGCGTGGGAAAATACCACGCTTCAGAGGTGCATCGGTCTGAAGGCCGACAATTACCTCGTTGTCCTTGTCAATATAACCAGCTCCGTAAGCATCGATGCTCTGAGGGATGGCTGTTTCTGCATCATAAACGCCTTTCTCGCGTTCTACCTCAAACATTTCTGTCAGTTTATCCCAGAGTTTCTTTGTCTTCTCGCTGGGACCCTCAAGGAACGACTCGTCGCCATCGTATGGCTCATAGTTGTGCTGAATAAAGTCACGAACGTCAATCTCGTGCTTCCAAGTTGTTCCAAGGAAGTCTGTTTGCAAATTTTCTAATTTCATAACTGGAAATTAATTGTTCTTTTATATATCCTAAAAACTATCCTTTTTAAAACGGGCACAAAGGTACTGCTTTTTTCGGGAATAGACAAACAAATTAGGGATAATTATAAAAGAAAATCTTTCAACGTTTCTTTGTACCACTCAGAGACTGTTTTGTCGGTATTTCTCATGCAGAAAGTTTGCTCTTTAGTGGTACACTCTGCTATACCTTTTTGATATATAAGGATGTGGCGTTTGGTGCCTTTCTCTGGTACCGATTTGATGTTGATGCTTTCTCTCAGCCAGAAGCCTGCAAGGAAACACGCAGCGTTAAAATCACTCAACACCTCTGGTGGGATACATACTGTAAAAGTGCCTCTTTCATCCAAAAGACTGGCTACCCCTTCTGCCAAGACAGAGAAGGGTAGGCTACTACTATGCCGTGCCCTGGTACGGCCCAGGGTAGGGCACTCCAGACTATGGTCGAAGTAGGGTGGGTTGCATACTACGCTGTCAAACATAGCCTCATCAGCTATGTTTGTTGTAAGGAAATGTTGGAACGAATCATGTACTAGCGTGATGCGGTCGGCATACTTTGATTCTTCAAAGTTCCTTCTTGCATCCAACACAGCTTCATCGTCTATTTCAACGGCTGTCACCTTTGCATCCGTGAAACGTTGTGCCATCATCAGTGCCAACACGCCAGTGCCTGTGCCAACGTCCATGATGCGCTTGCCACCAGCTGCCAAAGCGCCCAGTAGATCACTGTCTGTTCCCACCTTCATGGCAGCATGTTCCTGATGAATATGAAACTGCTTAAACTGAAAGAAATCCTTCTTTCCCATCCGTCCTTTTCTTTATTGGGTTGCAAAAATACGATTAAGTGAGCGAAATACAAAATAAAACGTTATTTTTATACCCAAGCGAGAGAAATATTTTCTCCTAAAGAAAAAAAAACATTCAAGGCCTTGAACGGAAAATTTATAGTGAAGAATAATTTTTTGTAAAGCCATGCAAGAAAAAAAATAGCCAAGTTATCCCTTTCAAACAATCGCTTAAAGCCAAAAGATTTCTTGAAAAAATTACATGCTGGGTATGTGTTAGGTACATGTTTAATTAATATATACCTAACACCAACAACGATAATCATCGGCTTTTAGCGCACGATGAGGTACATCTTTGCCTTTTTATATAATTTGATGAATAATCAGTATATAATACCTTGTTTCCTTGGTGTTTCTGCAAAAAACCGTTAAATATTAGCTTGCTTATTATCTTTTTCCCCCTTCGTGGAATAAGTAAAATAAAGAAAATAGTATATTTGTATTGAAATTACACATAAAAAAGAAAAAGTTGATATTAGTCACACTTATTTCAAAATTCACAAAATGAAAAAATTGTTTGCATTTGTTTTCTTTTGCGGATTGTTTTTGGGTGTTTACTCTCAGAAAATTAATCCTTCGATCCTGTTAAGTAATGGAGATGTAGTTGATAACTCTCATGCGTTCCTAGATGGAGAAACACCTACGTTTAATTTGCAGAATGGCACGAGTGCCAATGTGCAATGGGTGCTTTGCCTAGTAGGCAATAAAGGAGAGAAATTACCTGCAGCAGAATCCTCTACGGGCGAAAGCAGTTTTTCCTTTACTATTACTCCTGATTTATTTCCTCGTAAATCTGATTTAAAACATATGGAG
>JAIKYE010000045.1 GCA_024683455.1 Bacteroidaceae bacterium | reverse complement strand
ACAGCCTTACGGATTGTGGGGAAGTTGGTCAGCATACCACCGGGCCAACGCTCAATAACGTAGGGCATGTTTACAGATGTAGCCTTGTCAGCAACAATCTGCTTAGCTTGCTTCTTAGTAGCAACAAAAAGAATCTTCTTACCGCTCTTAGCAATCTGCTTCATAGCCTCTGCAGCCTCATCAACCTTAGCAACAGTCTTGTGCAGGTCAATGATATGAATACCATTGCGCTCCATGAAAATGTAGGGAGCCATAGCGGGATTCCACTTTCTCTTCAGGTGACCGAAATGACAACCGGCCTCCAACAGTGTATCAAAATTTGTTCTAGACATAGTCTTTTGTTTTTTGTTTTGTTTACCTTCTTTTTAATTCTTTTCTTTCGTTAGAATCAATCTGCGAGTAGTCCACCCGATTATACCTTATACATTATATAGGAGTCACGCAGATTTAGATACTAAACTAAGCGGCGTTTCTAACCATCCAACAAATATTAACGCTTGCTGAACTGGAAACGACGACGTGCCTTTGGACGTCCGGGCTTCTTACGCTCAACCTCACGGCTATCACGAGTCATGAAGCCTTCAGCACGAAGTGCCTTCTTGTCCTCTGCATTAATCTTAACCAAAGCGCGAGCGATAGCCAGACGCAGTGCCTGAGACTGGCCTGTGAAACCACCACCGAACAAGGTTACCTTAATGTCATACTTCTCAGCAGCATCCAAAAGGTTCAGGGGCTGCTTTACTACATACTGCAGGATGGGGCTGGGGAAATATTCTGTAAGATCTCTCTTGTTGATAGTAATCTTACCAGTACCATCAGCAACATATACGCGAGCCACAGCACTCTTGCGGCGACCCAGTGCATTTGCAATATATTTTACTTCCATCTCTTACTATTATTTATACAGGTTAATATCAATTGCCTTGGGGCTCTGTGCCTGCTGCTTGTGCTCTGCACCCTCATAGATGTACAGATTGTTAAGCAGACGGTCTGCCAACTTATTCTTAGGGAGCATACCCTTTACAGTCTTACGCAACAGCTTGTCTGCGCCATTGGGCTTAGCCAAGATGCTGGCGGGAGTTGCCTCACGCTGACCACCAGGATAACCTGTGTAAGAATAATAGATACGATCTGTCATCTTCTTACCGGTCAGACGAATCTTCTCAGCATTAACGATGATTACATTGTCACCACAGTCTACATTGGGAGTAAACTCGGGCTTATACTTACCTCTCAGCAATTTTGCCACCTTAGTACAGAGGCGACCCAGAATCTGATCTGTAGCATCTACTACAACCCATTCCTTCTTGGCGGTTGCCTTGTTGATAGAGATGGTCTTGTAACTCAAAGTGTCCATTCTTTGTTTTTGTTCTTTTTGTTTTTACTACTAATTCACTTTTTTCTGTATGTTTTTACCGAACTGCTTTGTCTGGCCAAAGAACAAGCTATTCTTACATACATGGAAGGTATTTTACACCCACCTTGATAATAATCGGCGTGCAAAGGTACAACATTTTCTGAAACTGACAAACCAAGAGTCCTTTTTTTTATAAAAAAAGCACCTTTATCGACCCCAAAAGGGGATATTCTGTAACTTTTTCCGTATCTTTACATCCAATGAAAACAAAAGCACTAACATTATTAGCATATCTCTTGTTTTATTTGACAAATGTCCTGGCGCAAGAAGATGCAGCATTGAGACAATGGCAGGCCGGTGAGACGGTGAGCACTGAAGCAGTGGAGTCCTATGGTATGGCTCAGTGCTTCGTGGCCACAGAAATACCAGACAACATTTGGGAACGCATGCAGGGTCTGACATACAAGGATAACCCGCACATCAAGCGTAAGGACCTTCGCTACCTAAAGCTTCTGCACTGGGACTATGACCAGCAAATACACCTTGGCGAGATGGTTTGTAATGTTATCATCGCACATGAACTTGTAGAGATCTTCCGCCAACTTTACCAAGCCCGCTATCCCATCCAACGCATGGTGCTGCCAGAGAACTATGGGGCGAACGACGAACAACAGATGAGAGCAAACAACACGTCATGCTTCTGCTATCGGACCATCAGCGGAACGAAACAACTATCGAAGCATGCAAGGGGACTTGCCGTAGACTTGAACACCCTATACAATCCCTATGTGATTCCGCATAAAAGCGGGCACACAGAGATCCAGCCGGCCACAGCTACCCAATATTCCAACCGCAGCAAAACATTCCGTTATAAGATAAACCACAACGACTTGGCCTACAAACTTTTCACATTATATGGTTACAAATGGGGCGGCGACTGGAGGAGCCGAAAGGACTACCAGCATTTCGAAAAAAACGAAACCAAAATGTCTAAACGCGTGGTAACAGGAAATTAAAAACAAGAAAAATTCATCTAAACTTTTTATCAACAAAAACACCAACCTTGCCTAAAGAATATCATGAATAAGAACATTGTAGTGGCGCTGATGGCTGTCTTGGCAGCAAGCGCAAGTGCTCAGGAAGTGAGCGTGAGTAAGGGTCGTCTTCGTCAAGGCGACGACATGAGTTGGGCTAAGCCCGAAATGGATGATGCCTCATGGAGCGAGATTGATATCACAAAGCGATGGGACGATCAGGGCTTCCCCCAGAACACCAAGGCTTACGGCTGGTATCGCATTCATGTGAATATCCCCAAAAGCGTCTTTCAGGGTGCCGACCAGCAGAATGCCCTCATCCTCCACATACCCAAGGCCGATGATGTGGACGAGTGCTACCTGAATGGCAAACTGATTGGTTCTACGGGGCGTATGCCGATCAATCCGGCTGGCTATTTCCCTGCATGCAATGCAGTCCGCAACTATGTGGCGGATGTCAAGGGGGATGGTGTCCGCTTCGATGCCGAGAATGTAATAGCCGTTCGCGTCTATAACCGTGGAGGCGGTGGTGGTTTGTACAATAACCCTCTGACGATTACCTGTCCAAAGGCTGCTGATGGCCTCTCCATGAGGCTCACGGATACAAACGTGGGACAATACCACTACGACATTGAAATCAGCAATGCCTATCTGACAGCTACCAACGGATTACTAAATGTCACGATAACTGACCGCGAAACGGGAGCCACAGTGAAGTCCCTCACCAAGAAACTCACCCTCAAGCGCAACAAACCCGTGCGTGTGACGGTACCTTACACGATGGATAAGATGTGCCAACTGACGGTAACCTACACCGACGCGAAAACGGGAAAGGTGCTGAGCGAAAGCAGGCAACTGAAATACGCCCTGACACCTGCAGCCCCTGCTACACCCCGATTCAACGGCGCTCCTGTGTGGGGCGTGCGCCCGGGTTCTCCCGTCATCTATCGCTTCCCCGTATCGGGCGAGAAGCCCATGAAGTTCACCTGCAGCGACCTTCCTGAAGGCCTGCAGCTGACAGAGGACGGTGTGCTCACCGGAAAGATTGACAAAGCAGGCGACCTCACCTTTACCGTAACAGCCGAGAATGCCAAGGGAAAGGCCTCGCAGGAGTTCACGCTGAAGGTGGGCAGAGACATGATTGGCCAGACACCGCCCATGGGCTGGAACTCGTGGAACTGTTGGGGACTGACCGTAACGCAGGAGAAGGTCGTTGCCTCTGCGCAGGCGCTGATGGATAAGGGCTTAGCCGATTATGGATATAGCTACATCAACATTGATGACGGTTGGGAAGCTTCTGAGCGCAATCCAGACGGCACACTCGATGCAAACGAGAAATTCCCATCGATGAAAGGACTTGTGGACTGGCTCCATGAGCGCGGTCTTAAGTTCGGCATATATAGCGCGCCTGGTGCAACAACCTGTGGTGGCTATCTGGGTAGTCTTGGCTACGAGAAGGAGGATGCCGATGTATGGAACAAATGGGGTGTAGATTACCTAAAATACGACTGGTGTAGCTACGAGAATGTGCGCGTGGAGGAGAACGATTGGGGCTTTGCCAGTTGCGTACGTCCCTATCTGCTGATGGAGAAGTTCCTGCGCCAGCAGCCTCGTGACATCTTCTACAGCCTTGGCCCTTTGGGTGGAACGCAGGTGTATCTTTGGGGCTTGTATTGTGATGGCAACAGTTGGCGCACAGCTCAGGACATTAACGATACATGGAAGTCAATCTACGATGTCGGCTTCCGTCAGCAGTTTGGCAAATCACAATACTCCTCCATTGGCCATTGGAATGATCCTGACATGCTCGTTGTGGGCAAGGTTGGCTATGGACTGGGTGAGAATACCGACGGCCTACGCGAGACGCGTCTGACACCCGACGAGCAATACACCCACATCACGCTGTGGACACTCGTCGCTTCCAACATGCTCATCGGTTGCGACATCGCACAGATGGATGATTTCACACTGAACCTGCTCAGTAACAACGAGGTCATTGCCATCGATCAGGATGTTCTCGGTAAGCAGGCCGACCGCGTCTTCAAGGATGACAATATTGAAATCTGGGCTCGTCCGTTGGCAGACGGAAGTCAAGCTGTCGGCATCTTCAATGTCAGCGACACGGACGTTACCTACGACTTGAAAGACTACCAGCCGGCCAGCAACGCTCGCATCATCCGCGACCTCTGGCGCCAGAAGAATTTGTCACAGGATGAACGTTCGTGGACCATTCCCATGCATGGATGCCGATACCTAAAACTGATGTATTGATTTATACTCGATTTTCTCAGTTTTTGTACTGAGAATATACAATTAACACAAAGGGACACCTCTTGCATTAGAGGTATCCCTTTCTTATTGTAATCAAAAGGAAGGACTACATCAGAATCTCAGAAATAAGCTCTTCAGGTGTTACGAGTTTCTGCTCGCCAGAAAGCATGTTCTTGAGCATAATCTTACCTTCCGCAATTTCAGATTCTCCAGCTATAGCCACAAAGGGGATGTTCCTGGCGTTTGCATACTGCATCTGCTTCTTCATCTTTACGCTATCAGGATATATCTCTGTACGGATTCCTGCCTTACGGGCTTTTCCCGCAATAGGCAAGCAGTAATTGGTCTCAGTCTCGCCAAAGTTAACAAACAGCAATTGGGTGGCTGTAGTAACCTCTTCTGGGTAAAGATTCAATTGGTTGAGCACATCGTAGATTCTGTCGGCTCCGAAGGAAATTCCTACGCCACTGATGCCTGGCATTCCAAAGATGCCAGTCAAATTATCGTAACGGCCACCACCTGTGATGCTACCAATTTGAACATCAAGAGCTTTAACCTCGAAGATGCAACCTGTGTAGTAGTTGAGGCCGCGAGCAAGGGTAAGGTCTAATTCCAGTTGAGAGTTTAGAGATGAGAGTTTAGAGAGTACGTATTCCACTTCCTCGATACCTTTGAGACCAGTCTCACTGTCTTTCAGAACCTGACGCATAGTGGCAATCTTCTCCGCATTGGTGCCACTTAATTTGATAATGGGCTGAAGCTTTTCTACCTGAGCCTCGGAAAGGCCATTCTCAAGCAGCTCGGCATTTACATTCTCAAGGCCAATCTTATCTAACTTATCTATGGCTACAGTAATATCAACAATTTTATCGGCTGCACCAATCATTTCTGCAATGCCTGAAAGGATCTTACGATTGTTGATTTTTATGCAGATACGAATGCCAAAGCGTTGGAATACGGTGTCAACAATCTGCATCAACTCAACCTCGTTCAGCAGGCTATCACTTCCGACTACATCAGCATCACACTGATAGAACTCGCGATAACGACCCTTCTGAGGTCTGTCGGCACGCCAAACGGGCTGAATCTGGTAACGACGGAAAGGAAGTGTCAACTCCTCACGATGCTGCACAACGTAGCGGGCAAAAGGAACAGTAAGGTCATAACGCAGACCTTTCTCGCACAACTGAGCGGCCAGATGGCCTGTTGCACCTTTTTGTATATCCTCGCTGCCGACGCCCTTGAGGAAATCTCCACTATTCAAAATCTTAAAAAGCAGTTTATCGCCTTCCTCTCCATACTTACCCATCAGCGTTCCCAGATTCTCCATAGCAGGAGTCTCTATCTGCTGAAAGCCATACAGGGCATAAACTTGACGGATAGTATTGAAGATGTAATTACGACAGGCCATCTCCTGAGGACCAAAGTCGCGTGTTCCCTTTGGAATACTTGGTTTCTGTGCCATTTTCTATAGAAGTTACTTTTTGCGGCTGCAAAGGTACGAATTAAAAATGAAAAGTAAAAAGTGAAAATTATTTTTTGTACCTTTGCACAGAAAAATCTGAAAGTAATGAATATTTTTGGCAAAAATACTGATAAACAGGCTTCCGAAACTGAGCAAACACCCTTAACAATCCCATCTCAGCCTGCAAGAAATCCTAAGATGCTGAATGCAACTCAACTTCAGCGAATAAAAGAAACTAAACGACTGGCAGAAACTAAACTCAGCAACTTAGAGGAAAGTTTGGCACAACTACGGAAACAACAGGAGTGGCTGCGCAGATACAATAAGCTAAGACTGGAACTGAAACAGGAAAAAGCCAACCTGTTTGAGCTTAATAAACGTCAAGCCTCTATGGCAGAAGATATTCGTCAGCTGGAACGCTTTGAAATGTTTGAGAGCATCCAAGGAACCTTCCTGCGCCTAAGCATTCTGGAAACGCTAACCGATCAAAACAAGCGAAGCCTAAATATTCTGGAACGTGAAAGCGATGATTTGAACCAAGCATGGAACGGCCAAGAAAAACTTCAGGCTCAGATGGAGAATCAACTAAAAAGTGCCGAAGAAAAGCTTTACAATATTCATGACCAAATATTTCACGCGTTTACTCTCCAAGGAGCAAATCAAGCTCACCAGGAAGAATTAGTCAATTTGGCAGAACTTTCAGAGAAAACACAGCAACAGGTAACCATATTAGCAAATAATACTTCTGAAACTGAACAGCAGATAGATACCCTGTCCAAAGAACTCGCACGCCATAAAGCTGAGCGTCAAAGTATGGAAATGCATGAGCAGATGATTCTGCATGCAGAAAAGATTCTACTTTTGCTTGACAACCTGCAAGATATTGAAGAGCAACAAGAGAAAACCAAGAATCTACAGGCAGAAACACTTCGGAAGCAGAACGAAGAAAACAAGCTTCTAGAAAGAGTTTTCAGTAAATATCAGGGGGTTACCTCTGAAATTGAGACTTTGGAAGGCGAGCTACATACACACAGGAATAGCATACTAGGACAAGACAGCTACAAACTGCAAGAACGTGCCATGCAACTGAAAGGTCTAAAACAGATGCTAGTTTCCGCTCAATCGTTATGGCATCAGATTACCGTAGGATACAATAGCATTGAAGAAAAGACCAGAACCCTGAACGAACTACGTCTGCATATCGACAATACAGAACGGAACATCAGGGAAATGGAGGCAGAGGTAGGAAAACTTTCCCGTCTGCGCCATGAAAAAGAGGAGACATACCTTCTGAGTAAAGGGCAGAACATCATTCAGTTGAGAGCCAATCTAAAAGAGGGTGTAAGTTGCTCTGTTTGTGGAGCAACCCACCATCCATATCACAGCGATACTATGCTTGAGCAAAGCAAGCTCATAGGTGAGTTTAAGACGGACTACGAGCTGCTGTCGGCTGAACTGCGAGGTAAACGTCAGCAACTTGATGAATTACGCATTGAACTTGCAGAAAGCAAAGGAAGGCAAGTCTCTGAGGAAAGATCTCTAAAAGATATTTGCATACGCCAAAATGATGATGTAAAGGAATGGGGCATTTACGCTTCACTGGACCCATCTTTTAAAGATTGTTCTGCCAGTACCAATCTCAATGCCAGAATGGCAATGATCAGACACCTGATTGAAAGTACCGCCAATGACGCAGAAGAAGCTCAAAAGGAATTGGATGTTTTCAACTTCCATATGGCACAAATAACAAAACTAAGTGAAGAACTGCAAGCCTTTGAACTACAAAAGAAAGACCTTAGCATACGTCTGAATGAAGTTAATACAGGTTGTCAAGTTAGAGCAGGACAAGTAGAAAGAGTTATGGCCATGATAGACAACGAAAACAACCGCTTCAGCGAAGTCTATCATCATCTGGAGGCAAGCATTACCATAAAAGACTGGAAAAGCATTTGGGACAACAACCATGAAGCTCTACGCGAACAGATTGTAAAGTTGACAAATACATGGAATATTATCAACAGTCAAATCCTAAAAAAAGAACAGGAGCTGACTCTTTACAAAGCTCAGCATGAAACTCTTCTGCAAGAATTGAAAACATTCAGACATTATTTAGAATTGGTCAGCAACCGCGCAGAAGATCGGAAAAACCAAATTGAAACAAACGAAAACACTATTAGGCATACGACGGGAGAAATTGGTCCTAAAAAGTATTACGATGCTGCTTACCAGCAAATGGCAAATGCCAAGCAAGCCAAGAAGAAGGAATTGGAGGAATCACAGAAAATTCAGAATGAAATAGCCTATCTCAGAGGTCGTAATGAATTTCATTTAATGTTTGGAAAGGATTTAAGCGAAAAATTGAGTGAAGAACACTCTCGTCTAGATTTATGGATTCGCAACTTCAACATGCATCATCCCCCCGTTCAATATAGCGAACTTCAAGAAGTTTTTAGCGACGAAAAAGACTGGGTAGCCATACGTTCAGACATTCAGCAAATTCAAAAAGACATTCTACGCTGCCAAACACGCGTAGATGATTTAAACAGCCAGTTCATTGCACTACAAACCGAAGGCAATTACCATAGCGCCGACAATGAATCATTGCAGGAATCACTAGCTTCACAAATGGAAAACCTCGAGGGGAAACTTCATGAAGTCATGATGCAGATAGCCCGCCAAACAGTTGCTCTGGAAGATCATGAAAGAGCCGTCCACTCTGCCAACAATTCCACCCTGGATCAATTACCTGATTCTGATTTGTGCTGAATAATCACAGGTAAGAATATAGGACCATAGGTGGCACACTTAAACTCCCCTATTCCATTGATATTACCAAATTCTTGCATATTGGTCGGTTTGTATGTTGCCAACTGGTGAAGCACCTTGTCTGACATAATCACAAAGGGAGGCTCTCCTTTCTGTTGAGCTATTCGCAATCGTAATCGTCGTAACACCTCAAACAATTCTTTATCTTCCTCCTGTTCATTTCTTGGAAAGTTCCACAATCCTGGAAACGACTCTTTCTGGACATACTGCTTGCGCTTTCCCTTCGGCGAAAACACTTCGCGTATTATCACTGAAAGCATAGCCTGACGCTCTCCATAAAGAACCTGACGCCCCAGCTCTGTGACACGTAAATGATTATGCTGATCATACATCACTTCCACAAAACCTCGTTGCAACATCTGCAGGATGTAATCTTTCCAGTCTTTTACCGGCACATCTCTTCCAACCCCAAAAGTTTTTAACTTAAAGTATTGGTGTTTGCCAACTTCTAATGACGGTATGCCACACAAGATGTCTATACAAGTGTGCATAGAAATCATTTGGTTGGCTCGTACTATTGCACTCAGCGCCATCTGAACATACTTTGTACCGTCAAACAACTGAGGCGGATGCTGACACACATCACAGTTATGGCAATCACAGGATGTCTCCTGACCAAAATAATTCAACAGAATTCTCCTACGACACACACTCGCCTCAGCATACTCACGCATACGGCTCAATCGCTCCATGTTTATTTCACTCTGACCACTTGTCTGAGCAAACCTTGTAAGCTGAACAATATCTGCAACATTATAAAAAAGAAGTGTATCAGCTGGTGCGCCATCTCTACCAGCCCTTCCAATTTCTTGATAATAATTTTCAATACTTTTGGGCAAATTGTAATGAATTACGAAACGAACATTTCCCTTATTAATTCCCATTCCAAAAGCAATAGTTGCGCAAACGACTTGTACTTTATCGTTCAGGAAATCCTCTTGTGTTCTGTTACGTTCAAACAACGACAGACCTGCATGATATACGGCTGCGTCTATTCTATGCGCCTGTAGGAAAGCTGCAACAGACTCCGCATTCTTTTTACTCAAGCAATATATAATACCCGGTTCTCCCGGATGTTGAGATAGAAAATGCATGATGGCGACACGCTTCTCGTAGGAATCTAATCCACGCCTTACATCCAGACTCAAGTTAGGACGATCAAAACTTCCGATAAACACCTCTGCATCAGGAATATTCAACTGATTCAATATATCAAAACGAGTTACCTTGTCAGCCGTCGCAGTCAAAGCAATAATAGGAACGTTAGGGAAAGTCTGTCTTAAAACACCTAATTGGCTATATTCCGGTCGGAAGTCATGTCCCCATTGAGAAATACAATGGGCCTCATCTACAGCAATTAGAGAAATGTGAATAGAACGAAGCAAACGTGACAGCTCCACCATTAGTCGTTCTGGAGAAAGAAAAATAAGTTTCACCAATCCGTCTTGACATTCGCGCTGCAAGGCCATTGGGTCCATCTCATCTTCACAACTGTTCAAAGCAACGGCATAAATAACATTACACCGGAGTTGTCGCACTTGATCACGCATCAAAGAAATAAGTGGGGATATAACTATTGCTGTACCATCCTTCATCAAAGCCGGCAACTGATAGCAAAGACTCTTTCCGCCACCTGTAGGCATCAAAACAAGCGAAGAACGCCCTTGCTGAGTATTTTCTATTATTTCGCGTTGGTAAGGACGAAAACTATCATATCCGAAATATCGTTTTAACACATTCTCCATGCCTAGATGTAAAAAAAATTGCACAAAATTATCATTTTTTTTTGAATTCATTACATTTTTCCGAAAACATTTGTACATTTGCAACGAAAACCTATAACAAAGGAACAAGAAACAATGGCAAAGTACAATTTAACCGAAAAAAAGCAAAAAACGCCTCTTTACAGGTCATTGCTTAAGATGGAGACTGTAGATGATATCTACCAGCAGATAATGGCAAAGTTCATTGTTGAGAAAAAATATCGAGACAGCAGCTATTCTGCAAAAAAAATGGCAGAAGAACTGAACACGAACGTCAGATATATTAGTGCCATTGTTAACTTGCGGTATCAAGACAATTATTCACAAATGGTTAATGAATTCCGCATCAAGGAAGCAATGTACATGCTCAAGGATCGCAGATATCTAAATATGACCATCGAGGATATTGCTTTAGCTGTTGGATTCCAAAACAGACAATGCTTCTATGTTGCATTCTACAAACGTGTAGGAATTACACCTCGCGAGTACAGAATGACCAACATGGAAATGCTTCAAGAGAAACTGGAATCAAAGAAAAACAGGAAATCTGCCGCCAAGAAAAAAGAAAAGAAGTAATGTTAAAGCAAAGTGACTTTATTTTTCAGGACGAACGCTTTGCAGACATACAACTTCTCCGTTATCAGGTTCCCGGATTTGAGGAACTAAGTTTAAGACAGAAGCTTCTCATCTATCGCCTTAGTAAAGCGGCTTTATTGGGGCGTGATATTCTTTGGGATCAGAATGGTGCTTACAACTTGCGTATTCGCGAAGCTCTTGAGACTATATATACACAATATCAGGGCGATCGTTCTTCTGTCGATTTCCAGCAGTTCACTATCTACCTGAAACGAGTTTGGTTCAGCAACGGCATACACCATCATTACGGATACCAAAAGTTTACGCCTGGATTCTCGAAACAGTTTTTCGTGGAGGCTGCAAAAGAAGTCGGAGTGGATGTCAGCATTTTGCTTCCAATTATATTTGACCCATCTATCTACAGTAAACGCGTAAATCAAGCAGAGGGAGAAGATCTTCTACTTACCTCTGCCAGTAATTACTATCAGAACGGTATAACGCAGGCTGAAGCTGAGGGATTCTATACCAGTCAGAAAGAAATGGGAGATAGCCTACGCCCTGTTATGTATGGAATGAACAGCAGGTTAGAAAAACGCCCTGACGGCAGCCTATATGAGAACATCTGGCGTAGCGGAGGACTTTACGGGCAACAAATAGACCGCATCATTGCAGCCCTCAAAGATGCCATTCCGTATGCAGAGAACCCGAAGCAGAAGGCAGTCATAGAAAAATTGATTGAATTCTACCAAACAGGAAATCTGAAAACTTTTGATGACTATACCATCCTTTGGGTGCAAGATACCGAGAGCCAAGTAGATTTCACCAATGGTTTTACAGAGGTGTATGGCGACCCACTGGGCCTGAAAGCTAGTTGGGAAGGATATGTTAATTTTGTTGACCCCGTTGCCACACGCAGGTCTCAAGCTTTGAGTGATAATGCCCAATGGTTCGAGGATCATTCACCTATAGATCCACGCTTCCGCAAAAAAGAATGCAGAGGCGTTTCTGCCAAGGTCATCAATGCAGCCATCTTAGGGGGAGATCTTTACCCCAGCAGCGCCATAGGCATCAACCTGCCTAACAGCAACTGGATTAGAGCTGAGTATGGAAGTAAGAGTGTAACCATCGGAAACCTCACGCATGCTTACGATGAAGCTGCTAAAGATAGCGGACTCCGCCAAGAGTTCGTCATAGACGAAGACACTCTCGCCTTATTAAATAAATATGCCTGCATCTGTGACGATTTGCATACAGACCTTCACGAATGCCTTGGCCATGGGAGCGGGCAACTGCTTCCTGGTATGGATCCTGATGCGCTAAAAGCCTATGGCAGCACCATAGAAGAAGCACGCGCAGACCTCTTTGGGCTCTATTATCTGGCTGACAAAAAACTGGTAGAGTTAGGACTCATACCTAATGCAGAGGCTTATAAAGCTCAATACTACAGCTACCTGATGAATGGGGTTCTCACACAACTGGTACGAATTGAAGAAGGAAATCAAATAGAGGAGGCCCACATGCGCAATCGAGCCCTCATTGCATGGTGGACACTGAAAAATTTCCCAGAAGCTGCAACGCTAACTGAAAAGGACGGAAAACATTACATCCAAGTTAAATCCTACCCCATGTTACGAACCGCTTTTGCCACTCTGCTAGCCGAGATTCAACGCATAAAGAGCGAGGGGGACCTACCTGCTGCACGCCAACTAGTAGAAGAATTCGGTGTGAAGGTGGATTCCTGTTTGCATGCAGAGGTGTTGAAACGCTGGCGCGCCCTCAACCTTTCTCCGTACAAAGGATTCATCAATCCTCAATATGAACTTGTCTATGACCAAAGTGGCAATATCTGTGATGTAGAAATACGCTACGGAGAAGCATATGACCACCAAATGTTACGATATGGAAAACTCCAATGATATACTCAATATAAAAAAAGAATTGCGTGCTGCCATGAACGGCATTCTAAGTGCAAAAATGCGTGAAGCAGGAGCACCTTATAAATTAGTGTTTGGTGTCGAATTGCCCCGCTTGCAAAGTATAGCCAACGAATTTTCCCCCTCAAGAACATTGGCTCAACAATTATGGAATGAAAATATACGCGAGTGTAAACTCTTGGCCACCATGCTCATGCCACCAGAGGAATTTCTTCCCGAGATGGCAGACATCTGGGTTGATGAAATCCCGACGGCAGAGGTAGCTCAGATTCTTTGCATGCAACTACTATGTAAAGAACCATGGTGTGCAGTTACTGCATTTGAGTGGATAGCATCACCCTCTCCCATGCGTCAGTTATGCGGTTTTCTTTGCATAGCCCGATTACTCCAACAGGGAGCAAAACTTCAGGACCGCTCCGCTATTGAACTAAAAGACCAGGCACAGTCACTGCTACCCACAGCCGACCTTCCTCTTCGCAAAGCCATCATAGCAGCAACGTCTTTCATTGAGCATTGAGGTTTCTTCTCTAAATTACACACATTCGACAATAAAAATAAAATTGTTTTTATTTTGTATTGTCCTCACTTAATCGTAACTTTGCAAACGCTAATGAGTGAGAAAACAGACTTATACTCTCTTGCTGCCCAGCGTCTCACGGAGTACATGAAGGGCAAGAACATACGCAAAACCCCCGAACGCTTCGAGATTTTGCGTGTAATTTGTCAGATTTCAGGTATCTTCAGTATAGACGAGTTGCAAGTTTATATGGAAAAGAATGCCAAGTTTCAAGTTAGCCGTGTTACCCTCTTCAATACACTGAAATTGTTGGAAGATGCTACATTGGTTATTAAACACACTTTGGCACGCGCCGCTCACTATGAATGCTGCATCACACCGCACCCAATGGTATGTCTTGTTTGTCAGAAATGCGGAACAGTACGCAAACTAGAGAGCAGCAAAATAGAAAACTGGTTGAGTGAGCAAAAATGTAAACAGTTTGTTATCACACAACCGGTGCTGTATTTTCATGGTCTATGCCGTAGTTGTATAGTCAAGAACAGCATTAGAAAAAGACAAGCAAATAAAAACAAAAAAATACAGAAAAAATGAAAAAAGGAAAAGTAGATGCTCTGCTGGGCATTGTTTTCGGCGATGAAGGAAAAGGAAAGGTTGTGGATTGTTTCACACCTCGATATGACGTCGTTGCACGCTTTGCTGGCGGTCCCAATGCTGGGCACACCATCATTTTTGAGGGAAAGAAGTTCGTCCTCAGAAGTATCCCTTCTGGAATCTTCGATGAGGGTAAACTAAACATCATCGGCAATGGATGTGTCATTGCACCAGATCTCTTTATGCAAGAGGCAAAAGAATTGGAAACTGCAGGTTACGATCTCAAGAGTCGCTTGCACATCAGCAAGCGTGCCCACCTCATCCTGCCCACACATCGCGTATTGGATCGTGCATATGAAGCTGCCAAAGGCAAGAATAAAGTTGGAACCACTGGTAAGGGAATTGGTCCTACATATAGCGAAAAAGCAAGCCGTACCGGCCTGCGAGTAGGCGATATTTTAGAAAACTTCCAACAGAAGTATGAAGCATTAAAAGCTCGTCACATGCAAATCTTGCAAGACTTGCATTATACAGATTACGATATCACCGAAGAGGAAAAACTTTGGATGCAAGGTATTGAGTATATGCGCGAATTCCAACTTACAGACACCGAAATCGAGCTGGGCAAAGCAATAGCCGAGGGCAAGAACGTCTTAGCGGAAGGTGCTCAGGGAACAATGTTGGACATTGACCACGGAACATACCCCTTTGTTTCCAGCAGTAACACCGTCAGCGGTGGTGTCTGCACAGGCTTAGGCGTAGCTCCTAACAACATTGGTGAAGTCTTTGGTATCTTTAAGGCATATAGTACCCGTGTAGGTTCAGGTCCATTCCCCGTAGAACTGTTTGATGAGACAGGCGATAAAATTCGTGAGATTGGCCATGAATACGGTGCTGTAACAGGACGTAACCGTCGTTGTGGCTGGTTGGATCTGGTGGCACTGAAGTATGCAATCATGATAAATGGTGTAACCCAACTTATTATGATGAAAAGCGATGTTCTTGACACCTTTGACACTATTCGTGTTTGTGTAGCTTATCAGAAGGATGGTGTTACCACTACCGATATGCCTTACGACACTGAAGGTTGGCAGGCTGTGTACGAGGATCTTCCCGGTTGGAAGACCGACCTCACTCAGATGACTTCAGAGGCTCAGTTCCCACAACAGTTAAAAGACTACATTACTTATATTGAGAAGGCTACTGGCACTCCCATCACCATTGTCAGTGTTGGTCCTGACCGTGCTCAGACCATCGAAAGAAAGTGATATTGAGATATAACAACAAAAAAGGAGGACGTTGTGCGTCCTCCTTTTTGTTTATTTTCACTTATTGTACTAAAAATGAAGGGTCAGCCCCCAAACGTATGGCTTTCTGTGCATCTTCCCTGGCATATTTTTTCTTCTTCATAGCCTTGAAAAGTTTTGAGCGTGAAATATAGCAGTCAGGGTTCTCCGGTTCTATTTCAACAGCGAGATTGAAGTCAGCCAACGACATCTCATATTGTTTTCTACTAAGGTACATCTCACCACGCACCAAATAAAGCGAAGCATGTTTGGGAAAGAGTTGTATAAGGACATCCATCTGTTCCATAGCTTCACGCGGGCGACGATCCTTATCATTAAGAATAGCTAAACCAAGACGAGCCTTCTCATTCATAGGCTCAAGTTCTATAAGATGATCGTAATCTACCCTGGCACGCTTGAAATCGCGCTGCTGACTATAAAGAAAAGCCCGATAAAAAAGAGCCTCCGTCTGGTTCGGGTCTAAATTCAATGCCTCGGTATAATCGGCCATAGCACGCTCACGATTTTCGAGACGCATATAAAGTGCGGCCCTACAAAGTAGCAAGCTTGTAGTAGTAGATGAAATATTAAGACCCAACTTATATGAATCAAGTGCTTTCTGAAACTCTCCCCTACGCTCCTGTATATTACCGATATACTGATATAACAGCGCATTAGACTTTAACAGCGGATCAACATCCAGAGCCTCTCGGAAAGTAGCCTCGGCCTGCAAGAGGCTATCTTTTTGTAATTGTTCCATACCATGCTTCACCAGTTGCTGATAACGCTGGGCGGGAATACTCAGCGAACAGACTGACATTAGTATGGTAAGGAACAATTTTCTTATCATAATAAAGAACTATCAGAAACGTACGTAAGCCTGTGCCCAAAGTTCATGGAAATCACGATCCTGAGCGGTCTTATCATGAACGTAGTTGTATTGCAACTGGAACTTTAAGTTCTTATGCAACTGCACGTTAGGACATACGCTAAGTACGGTACGTGCGGTATTCCATGTAGCATCCTGACGATATACATCATACTTTAGCCACGTCTTAAGCCAAGGTGTACAAGGGATACCAATTTTAGCGTACCATCCATCAGCAGCATCAGGACCACCCCAAATACCTGTTGTGGCATCATAGTTATTTAGGTTCTTACCGGTATGATGACCGTATTCACCAATAAAGTCCCAGTCATTCCAGTTGTATTGAGCACTCAAAGCCCAACGCTTACGGATAGCTGTTACTCCATTTGCAGTATAGGAACCAGTCCAGCCGAACAATGCAACATACAGATTCTTAACGAGCTGTATCTGAATGTTTCCCATCCAGTCTTTCTTATTGTCGTTCTCCTTACGATTCTGACCGCTTCCATTATAAACAGCCAACTGGTATCGAATAAGACGATGTTTATCCTTCCCGACAGGGAACAAATCACCAGAGAACTGCAAACCCTGATCACGACCATTCTGAGCAGCCTCTCCACTAGGATCAGCACTACCCAACGCCGTAAAGTGCATAGCCATCTGAGAATAGCCTCCAAAACCAATATCCCATGGATTGGCAGGATTCTCAAAAGTAAAGCAACGCTTAAATTGGCCAAACTTTATCTGGAATTCCTTAAAACGAAGCCACTCCAAGGTGTAGTCACGCATAGCAGGGGTATCCCTACATTCCAATTGAACACGATATTTAAAATCACGCAGAAGATAACCCGAAACGTACATACGGACCATACGAGCCTCAAAGCTATTGCTTATAGCCAGATCCTCTCTGCTGGAATAGCCATATTTGCCAATAATGTAACCACCGAAAACAGGTGCTGTTATATAGTCCGTGAGTTTTCTGCTATATTTAATGCTATTGTTGGCCGCAACACTGTCGGCCTTCTGCATCTGACTAGCCAATGCACTATTCAGATACTGGGTAAGAAAACCCTCTTCACACTCATCCTCAGCATAAACAGAGAAGCTAAGGCTCATTAAAATAAGGTACAAGAGTCTCTTCATAATAAATCACTTATTCTTAATGTAGTTAACAATCCACTCTCCTACCTCACGAGTACCATACTTGGCACCACCCTCAACCTGAATTTCAGGTGTGCGGACATTCTGATCCAGAGAAGCATTTACAGCCTCGCGGATAAGAGCACCTTCGGCCTTGAGATTGAAATACTCGTACAACATAGCCACGCTCAAGATCTGAGCCAAGGGGTTGGCAATATTCAAGCCCTTACCCTGAGGCCATGAGCCGTGGATAGGCTCGAAGACAGGAGTATGCTCGCCCGTAGAGGCGCTGGGCAGCAAGCCCATAGAACCTGTAATGCATGAGCCTTCGTCGGTAAGGATGTCGCCAAAGGTGTTCTCTGTTACCATAACATCAAAGAACTTTGGATCCTGAATCATACGCATAGCAGCATTGTCAACATACATAAAGTCAGTCTCGACATCGGGATACTCGCCCATCATCTCCTGAGCAACCTTGCGCCACAGACGGCTGCTGGCCAAAACATTAGCCTTATCAACAACGGTCAGATGCTTGCGACGCTGACGGGCATACTGGTAAGCTACGCGCAGGATGCGCTCTACCTCGGGACGGCTGTAGAAGTTGGTATCGTAAGCCTCATCGGTTCCCTCCTTCTTCTCGCCAAAGTACATACCACCAGTCAGCTCGCGGATGCAGATAAATTCGGCTCCACGTACCAGTTCGTCCTTCAGAGGAGACTTGTGCACTAGGCAATCGAAGGTCTCAACGGGACGGATATTGGCAAACAGACCCAGTTTCTTACGCATAGCCAAAAGACCTTGCTCGGGACGCACCTTGGCTGTTGGATTGTTATCGAACTTGGGGTCTCCAACACTTGCAAAGAGCACAGCATCAGCATCCATACAGGTCTGGAAAGTCTCCTCGGGGAAGGGGTCGCCCACCTCATCAATAGCATGAGCACCACAAAGGGCCTCCTTGTAAGAAACCTCGTGTCCGAACTTCTGGGCTACAGCACTCATGACGGCCACGCCCTGCTCCATAATCTCTGGACCCATCCCATCACCGGCCAAAACTGCAATCTTATGCTTCATATTCTTGTTCTATTATGTTTAACATCTTTATGGTTGCCTTGATAGCCGCCTCTGTCTGGTCGGGATCAAGGGCACGGGTACGGAAGGTCTTATCACCCCATACCCACGAAATGGTGGTCTGTACCAAGGCATCGGTACGTCCGCCAGGAGGAATGCTTACCTGGTAGTTGTCTAGCCAAGGGAACTCGCGGTCCAGACGATCGCGGTAAATATGGCGACAGGCACGAACAAAGGCATCGTACATACCATCTCCCATAGCAGATTCCTCATAGACCTCGCCGCAAACCTCCAGCTTCACACTGGCCATAGGCTTCAGACCATAGGCGGTAGAGACCATATAGCTCTTGAGTTTGACCTTATCAACAGGTGCAGAATGCTTCAATACATCACTGACGATGTAGGGAAGGTCTTCCTGTGTAACAAGCTGCTTCTTATCGCCCAACTCTATGATGCGATCCGTAACACGGCGTATCTGTTCGGGAGTAAGTTCAAAGCCCAGTTCCTCAAGGTTCTTCAGGATATTGGCCTTGCCAGAGTTTTTACCAAGGGCATACTCACGTTTACGACCGAAACGCTCTGGTATCAGGTCATTGCAATAAAGGCTATGCTTCTTATCACCATCAGCATGTACACCAGCCACCTGCGTGAAGACACTCTCGCCAATGATAGGCTTGTTGGGCGGAATAGCAATACCGCTGATGCTCTCTACCATACGACTAGCCTTGTTCAGATTCTCCTCTACCAAGCCCGTGTTGCCATGAAAATGATCCTTCAGGATAGCCTGCACACTGGAGAGCGGTGCATTACCGGCACGCTCGCCCAGTCCATTGACAGAAGTATGGATACCCTTACAGCCACTCCTCACAGCTGCCAGGACATTACCGGCAGCCATATCGTAGTCGTTATGAGCATGAAAGTCGAAGTGCAACTCGGGATAACGCTCCACCATCTGCGTCATAAACTGGGCAGTAAGGAAAGGGTTCAGGATTCCCAACGTATCAGGCAGCATAAAACGCTTCACACCTGATGTACGGAGTGCGTCGACAAATTCGAAGACATACTGAGGATTGTCCTTCATTCCGTTGGACCAGTCCTCGAGATATAGGTTAACGTTGATACCCTGTTCGTGGGCATACTGGATGCTCTGCTTGATATCTGCCAGATGCTCGGCAAGGGTCTTCTGCAACTGGTATTTACAATGGCGCTCTGAACCTTTACAAAGAAGGTTGATATTCTTGCACCCTACATTCTTTACCCAGTCGACAGAGGTATGACCGTCTATAAAGCCCAGCACCTCGACCTGTTCCAACCGACCGGCCTGACGTGCCCAACGGCAAATCATCATAACGGCTTCTTTTTCACCCTCACTTACGCGGGCACTGGCTACCTCAACCCTGTCAACACAGAGTTCCTGTAGGAGCATACGTACAATGAGCAGCTTCTCGTGGGGAACAAAACTTACTCCACTGGTTTGCTCACCATCGCGCAGCGTGGTGTCCATGATTTCTATGCACGATGTTCCCATGCCTCTATCTTATCCTTGTTAGCCAAGAGGAAATCAATGTCGTCGTAGGCATTCATGAGACAATACTTCTTGTAAGCATTAATCTCGAAGTGTTCAATACTACCTGTCTTTTCATTCTTTACCGTCTGGTTAGGAACATCCACCGTTACTAAGGTGTTGCTGTCCTCTGCAATACTTTTGAAGAGTTCCAACTGAAAATCACGGCTGACAATCACAGGCAACACAAAACAGTTCAACAAGTTGTTACGATGGATA
>JAIKYE010000061.1 GCA_024683455.1 Bacteroidaceae bacterium | reverse complement strand
GGAACGGAGATAAAGAGTATCCGTAAGGGTAAGGCCAGTCTGGTGGAGACTTACTGTTATATCCATAACGGTGAGGTGTGGGTGAAGAATATGTATATCGCTCAGTATGAACAGGGCTCGTACAACAACCATGTGGAGCGCAGAGACCGTAAACTGCTGCTGAACCGTAAGGAGATACGCAAGATACAGAATACGGTGAAGGCTCCGGGCTTCAGCATAGTGCCTGTACTGCTGTTTATAGACGAGAACGGCAGGGCTAAGCTGGACATACACATCGCACGCGGTAAGAAGGAGTATGACAAGCGCGAGACCCTGAAGGAGAAGGAGGACCGCAGAGATATCTCCCGCCAATTCAAGAAAAGCATTTAACTTGTTTCAATATGAAAGCACTGAAAATCTTAGCCTTGATGGCTGTGGTCTGTCTTACTGGCTGTAAGCAGAAATATGAGTATCAGACCGTAGAGAACGACCCCTTGAATACCAAAATGTACACTCTGCCTAACGGACTGAAGGTGTATATGACTGTGAATAAGGAACAGCCCCGCATTCAGACCTTCATTGCCGTACATGCAGGCAGTAAACATGAGCCGACGGAGACGACGGGATTGGCACATTATCTGGAGCACATGATGTTCAAGGGCAGTACCAATCTGGGAACTACAAACTATGAGGCGGAAAAGGTCTTGCTGGACCAGATCACTGACCTGTATGAGGTATATCGCGCTACTACGGATGATGCTGAGCGAAAGGCTATCTATCACCAGATAGACAGTATCAGCTACGAGGCCAGCAAGTATTTCATTCCCAATGAATATGATAAGATAATGGCTAACATCGGCAGCGACGGTAGTAATGCCTTTACCAATAACGACCAGACGGTATATATGGAGGATATCCCCAGCAACCAGCTGGAGAACTGGGCTAAGGTGCAGTCTGACCGCTTCAAGAACATGGTGCTGCGCGGATTCCACACGGAGCTGGAGGCTGTATATGAGGAGTATAACAAGTATCTGAACAGCGACTGGGACAAACTGTCGAATGCTGTCTTCGGGGTGCTGACTCCTACTCATCCCTACAATCACTCTGTGATAGGTCTGGGCGAGCATCTGAAGAACCCCAGCCTGAAGAATATCATGGAGTTCTTCCACCAGTATTACGTTCCCAACAATGTGGCTATCTGTATGAGTGGTGACTTTGACCCTGATGAAGCCATGGATATCATTACCAAATACTTTGGCGACTGGGAGAAGAACGAGAACCTGACACAACCTGTAATAGAGCCGCAGCCCGAATTGACGGAGGTTGTGGAGAAGGAAGTGGTCACCCCCAATCCCGAATCTGTATTGCTCACATGGCGTTTCGACGGAATCAACAGTCATCAGACTGATACCTTGGCGCTGCTGTGTCAGGTAATGCACAATGGCAAGGCTGGCTTGCTGGATTTGGATCTGAACTTGCCTCAGAAGGTGGTGGGAGGTGAGAGTGAGCTGCTTTCCTACTGCGACTATACCGCTTTCCTGCTGAGTGCCATGCCCTTGCCCGGACAGTCGCTGGAGAGCCTGCGTGGCATGTTGATGCAGGAGGTGGAGAAGGTATGCAACGGAGACTTCTCGGACGATCTGGTGAAGAGCATCATCACAGAGAAGAAGCTTGCCGAAGAGCACATGCTGGAGAACAATGAGGCACGTGCCATGCAATACGTGGATGCTTTCACAAATGATGTGGACTGGGCTGATGAGGTAAACAAGCTGAGCAGAATAGAGAAACTGACAAAGGCAGATATCGTGGCTTTTGCCAAGAAGCACCTGAGAGACAACAATTATGTATGTGTCTATAAGAGAGTGGGAGAGGACAAGAATGTGAAGCCTGTAGAGAAGCCTGCCATCACTCCTATCCTGATGAACCGCGACTCTGTAAGTGCCTTTGCAAGGGAAATACTGGATGCCAAGGTGAAGCCTATAGAGCCGGTATTCGTGGATCTGAAGAATGATATTACCTATCTCAATGCCAAGAGTGATATTCCCGTATTATACAGAAAGAACGAACTGAACAGCCTGTTTAACCTGAGCTACCGTTATGAAATAGGTACCACATCCGCCTTACCCGACGGACTGAACCGCTATTTGCCCTTGGCTGCTGAGTACATCAATTATCTGGGCACAGACAGCATGACGGCTGAGCAGATAAAGCAGCAGTTCTATCAACTGGGTTGCAGGTTTGATATCGACTGCGATATGCGCACAACGACCATCTCCCTCTCTGGCTTGCAGGAGAATATGGGGAAGGCTGTAGCGCTGATGGAGAAGGTGCTCTCTAATGCAAAGCCCGACTCCGTGGCGCTGGAGAACCTGATCATAACAAAGCTTCAGGAACGCCAGAATACACTGAGCATGTTCGATGCCTACAGTTATTTCCTGCGCAATTATATCAGCTATGGCTTACCGGGTGTGGAGATAGAACTCACGAACGATGAACTGACACAGGCTGTAAATAAGGGTGATGTACTGGTGGGCCTCATCAAGGGTCTCTCGGACTTAGAACATACCATTACATACTATGGTCCTATGGAAGGAGAAAAGCTGGTGACGCTCATCAATGATGTTCATCAGGCTGCCAGTGAACTAAAGGATGCTGTAGTGAAACGCGTACCTGACCTGTTGCAGACAAAGGAAAACGAGTGCTTCATCTTCCCCTACAACGGCACACAGAGCTTCGTGATGAGCCAGTATGCATGCAATGGCCTGCCATGGGATGAGAGCAAGGTGGGTGTTGCCTACATGTACAACAACTACTTTGGCGCAGGTATGAATACCGTGGTATTCCAAGAGATGCGTGAGAAGCGCAGCCTCTGCTATGGAGTAGCTGCAAGGTACAGTATGCCTGCATACAAGGATCAGTACTGCACGTATACAACGACCATCCAAAGTCAGAACGACAAGCTGAAGGAGTGTATAGAGGTGTTTGACGACATCGTAAATAACATGCCTGAAAGCCAGACCTCCTTTGACGTTGCCAAGAAGGGAGCTCTCACCCAGTTGAGTACGGAGCGCGTAAAACGCACGGAATACTTCGACATGTATTTCGATGCCAAGGATTTGGGTATCGATTATGACATACGACAGAAGATTTATGAGCAGTTGCAGGATATCACGCTGAAGGACATCGTGAAGTTCCAGAAGGATAATGTGAAGGGACTTCGTTACCGTAGTGTCTTTGCAGGCGATCCCAAGGGGTTATCTGCAGAACAGCTTCAGCGTCTGGGCAACGTGAAGACGCTGACGGCTCATGAAGTTTTCGGATACTAAGGAAAAAGAATTGTAAGGATGACAGATGACAAAATAGATAAAGTATTAGGAAGTGGTAAGCTCTTGATTCTGGACGGTGCCATGGGCACCATGATACAGAGCTATCACCTGACGGAAGACGATTTCAGAGGGGACAGGTTCAAGGATATCCCAGGGCAGATGCAAGGTAATAATGATATCCTTGTACTGACAAGACCTGATGTCATTAAGGATATTCACCGAAGATACTTGGAGGCTGGCGCTGATATCATAACTGCTAACACCTTCAGCAGTCAGCGTATCTCCATGGCTGACTACCACTGCGAGCATTTGGTAGAGGAACTGAACCGCGAGGCTGTAAGAATCGCCAAGGAGGCCGTGGCGGAGTATCAGGAGAGCCATGGCCATTCCGAGGAGACGCTCCCCAAGTATGTTATAGCCACCGTAGGTCCTACCAACAAGACCTTATCCATGAGTCCCGACGTAAGCGATCCCTCCTTCAGGGCAATATCTTACGACGAGATGTTTGATGCATATGTAGAACAGATGCAGGTGCTGTTCGACAATGATGTTGATGCCATCCTTCTGGAAACTATCTTTGATACATTAAACTGTAAGGCTGGTATCCATGCCTATCAGGTGGTACGCGAAAAAGCGGGCAAGGACATTCCCCTGATGCTCAGCGTGACGGTCAGCGACAAGGCGGGCAGATTGCTGAGCGGTCAGACACTGGAAGCCTTCTTGGCCAGCGTACAGCATGCACCTATTCTGAGCGTGGGTCTCAACTGCTCCTTCGGCGCTGAGGATATGATATCCTGTCTGAGAGTCCTTGCTGAAAAGGCACCTTATTTCATAACGGCTCATCCCAACGCAGGTTTGCCTAATACCTTGGGCGGATACGACCAGACACCAGAGATGATGCTCTCTCAGATGCGCCATTTCGTAGAGGAGGGTCTGACGAACGTTATCGGTGGCTGTTGTGGTACGACACCTGAGCACATAAAAGCCTTGGCATCACTCAAGACGGCAGAGGACTGCAAGGTTCACGTTCCCGTACCAAGATCCAGTAACATGTGGCTGTCTGGACTTGAACTCACCGAGGTGAATGTGCAGGAGCATCCTATCTTTGTGAATGTAGGTGAGAGATGTAACGTGGCAGGTTCGCGTAAATTCCTCCGTCTGATAAAGGAAGGCTCTTACGAAGAGGCCTTGTCTATAGCCCGTAAGCAGGTAGATGACGGTGCCATGGTGATAGACGTGAATATGGACGACGGCTTGCTGGATGCAGAGAAGGAGATGAAGCATTTCCTGAATATGCTTGCCTGTGAGCCGGACATCTATCGCGTACCTGTGATGATAGACAGCAGCAACTGGAAGGTGGTCCTGCAAGGTCTCAAGTGTCTGCAAGGTAAGTGTATCGTAAACAGTATATCTCTGAAAGAAGGGGAGGAGGTTTTCCTCTCTCATGCCCGCGACATAAAGATGATGGGTGCTGCCGTAGTGGTGATGGCATTTGACGAGAGCGGTCAGGCTGATACCTACGAACGCAAGATTGCCGTCTGCGAACGTTCCTATCGCCTCTTGGTGGATAAGGTGGGTATCGCCCCTCAGGACATCATCTTCGACCCCAACGTGCTGTCTGTAGCCACAGGTATTCCAGAACACAACTACTATGCGCTGGACTTCATCCGTGCTACGGGATGGATAAAAAAAAATCTGCCAGACGCCCACGTTAGCGGTGGTGTCAGTAACCTGAGTTTCTCTTTCCGCGGTAACAACTGGATAAGGGAAGCTATGCATGCTGTATTCCTCTTCCACGCCCAGCAGCAAGGAATGGATTTCGGTATCGTAAATCCATCCACCAAGGTAATGTACAGCGATATCCCCTCAGACAAGCTTCAGGTAATAGAGGATGCATTACTCAGACCCGAGCAGGAGAATGTGGATAAGCTGATATCCTTGGCTCAGGAGATGGCGGGGCAGCCTGCCGAGGTGACGGAAAAGGCGGAGACGGAATCTGTAAAGAAGCCTGTGGAAGAACGCCTGATAGAGGCTCTGACCAAAGGTAACTCGGGCAATCTGGAGGCAGACCTACAGGAAGCGCTAAGCAAATACGAGTATGCCGTAAAGGTGATAGAAGGGCCCCTGATGGACGGAATGAACAATGTGGGCCGTCTCTTCGGAGAGGGAAAAATGTTTCTGCCACAGGTGGTCAAGGCTGCCCGTTGTATGAAACAGGCTGTCACCATCCTCCAGCCATATATCGAACAGCAGAAAGTCAATCAGACGTCATCGGCAGGTAAAGTCCTTTTGGCTACCGTCAAAGGAGACGTACATGATATAGGTAAGAATATCGTGTCAGTCGTCATGGCTTGTAACGGATATGAGATAATAGACTTAGGCGTCATGGTGCCTGCAGAGGAAATCGTAAAGAAGACATTGGAACTTAAGCCGGATATCATAGGTTTAAGCGGCCTTATTACGCCAAGTCTGGATGAAATGATCAAGGTGGTAAGACTGCTGAAGGAGTCTGATATCTCTGTCCCCGTAATGATAGGCGGTGCCACCACCAGTCCCCTCCATACGGCTCTGAAGATAGCTCCTCAGTACGACGGGTCTGTCATCTGGGTTAAGGATGCCAGTCAGAATGCCCCTCTTGCGGCTAAGTTCATCAATCCCGTTACAAGGAAGGAAGCAATGGATACATTGCATAAAGAACAACAGGAACTGTGTGAACAGGATTCGCCTGCTGAGATTGTCAGCTTCGAAGAGGCGAAGAAGAGAAAGCCGGATTTGTTCTAAAGAAAATGTACGTCGGAGATAACTTGTGACTGCACGTATGCATTCAACTTACGTGTAATCTCTCCGTGCATCATCATGAGGTTCTGCTTCAGGGCAGGACTCTTGAGTTTTACCCACAGGACAGAATTCTTTATATATAGGTCAGAGGTATATCTGCTTACGCCTTCGCCCATAACGGCAGACCATGCCGAAATAATACGATGCTCCAGAAGGGGCGTTTCCAGTCCTTCGCTCCTGAGGAACTGCATCAAAAGGTCACCAATCTGTTTGGGCTTGTTCTTTATCATAGTGTGACGTCTCCCTGTTTTACATGGAATATACGATAGTCTCCATTGGATTTTTGTAAAATGCTGTCCAGATGATCGCGGTTGGTGTCTGTTATGAATATCTGTCCGAACATGTCGCTGTTCACCAAAGACACAATCTGCTCTACGCGTTCTGCATCAAGCTTGTCGAAGATGTCGTCCAAAAGGAGCAGGGGAGTCGTCTGGCTGCCTGTTCGTTTCAGGAAGTCGAACTGTGCCAGTTTCAGGGCAATAAGGAACGTCTTGTTCTGTCCCTGTGAGCCTTCCCTCTTTATGGCATATCCGCCTAAGAGCATCTCCAAGTCGTCCTTGTGGACTCCATGCAAGGAATAGCCGACAGCCTGATCACGAAAACGATTGCTGGTCAGTTGTTCCAACAGCGGGCCACGCTGGCAGTGTGATGTATAGCGGAGCTCTACGGTCTCTTTTTCTTTCGAGATATGATTGTAGAAATGCTGGAAGATGGGAGTGAAATCTTTTATATATTCGCTCCTGCACTGATAGATATATTCAGCCTCCTTGGCCATCTGTTCTTCCCAGAGAAGGAACATCTCAGGGTCTGGCGCAACTTCCTCCTTCAACAATGCATTGCGCTGCAGCAAAGCCTTGTTGTACCTAAGCAATGCATCCATGTACAGAGGGTTGTACTGGGAGATGATAATATCCATGAAACGGCGCCTCTCCTCGCTGCCTCCTGCTATCAGAAAGTGGTCGGCAGGGGAAACCATGACAATAGGGATGAGTCCTATATGTTCTACCAACCGTTTATATGCTTTTTTTCCTCGCCTTACAATTTTCTTCTGTCCCCGTCTGATGCCTATGTGAATATCCTCGGGTGTCCCGTCCTCATTCTCATATTGACCGGCAATAGACATGATGTCCTGATTGTGCATAATACACAGGGAATCCTGACTGGTAGAATAACTCCTGCACAGACTCAGAAAATGTATGGCGTCAAGCAGATTGGTTTTCCCTTCGCCGTTCATACCCACGAAACAGTTGATTTTGGGCGAAAGGTCTAACTCGCACGAAGGGATGTTCCTGTAATTAATTATGGAGAGATGCTTAAGTATCATTTCGGACACAAAATTACATCATTTATTCGTAATAAAAGGCAAGAAACTGAAAATATCTTTACGGAAATTTTATCTTCTGCAATATTTTAGCTATTTTTGCACGAAATTTCGATAGAATAAAAAATAATAAAACATATAAGAAAATGGCAAAAAACAAAAAAAACAACTACGAGGTAAACGAGTTCGATGAAGCTCTGGTAGCCTCAAAGTCTTTCTTTGAGAAGAACAAGAAAGCTATTGTCTATGGTGGTAGCACATTGCTGGCAGTTATCATTGCTGCATTGCTGATTCATCAGTTCTACATCGTTCCTCGTAACAACAAGGCAAACGAGAGCCTTTTCGCTGCTCAGGAGCTTTTCATGAACGGTGAGTATGAGAAGGCTTTGAACGGTGATGGACAGAATATGGGTTTCCTGGCTGTAGCTGATGAGTTCGGTTGCACAAAGGCTGGTAACCTCGCTCATCTGTATGCTGGTCTCTGCTATGCTCAGACAGATAAGTATCAGGAGGCTATCGACCAGTTGGAGGATTACAGCGATTGCGGTGACGACATGGTTAGCCCCAGCGTTATTGGTACAATCGGTAACTGCTATGCAGAGCTCGGCCAGAACGAGAAAGCTGTTGAGTTGCTGGTAAAGGCTGCTAAGAAGGCTGATAACAACACCCTCAGTCCTATCTACCTGATTCAGGCTGGTCAGATCTACGAGTCACTCAATCAGAACGAAAAAGCTCTTGACTGCTACAACCAGATTAAGACAAAATATCAGCAGAGCATGCAGTTCAGCGAGATTGACAAGTATATTGAGCGTGTAAAGAAGTAAAATATGGCTTCTGCTCTACACAATCTTTCTGATTACGATTTCGCATCTGTACCCAATGCTGCCGATATGAAGTTCGGCATTGTGGTAAGCGAATGGAACAGTAAAATCACAGGCGCCCTTTTGCAGGGCGCTTTTGATACGCTGACACGTCACGGTGCCAAGGAAGAGAATATCTTTGTGAAGACTGTCCCTGGCAGTTTCGAATTGGTATTCGGCTCCTCAGCATTTGTGAAGTCAGCAAAAGTGGATGCTGTTATTGCTATTGGCTGTGTGATAAAGGGTGATACCCCTCATTTTGATTATATCTGCCAAGGTACAACACAAGGTTTGGCTGAGCTGAATGTAAAAGGTGAAGTCCCCGTTATCTATGGCTTGCTGACATGTAACACGATGGAGCAGGCAGAAGAACGGTGTGGCGGAATGCTTGGCAACAAAGGTGATGAGTGTGCCGTTACAGCTATCAAGATGGTAGATTACAAGCGATCCGTTTCAGCGCTGTAAGCGAGAATCCCTCTGATTATTTTTCAATAATAATATAAAACCGCTGATGCTCTTTATTTTGCATCAGCGGCTTTTTGTTGTGAATCACTCTTCTTTTTCGCTTTCCCTTTGTATTCTCCGTTCTTTTTAGAATGGAATTTCTTCTTTGTCTTCAGGTCTTTGTTATAAGCAGGACCTTCACCTAGAGACTTAGGGATGGGAAGTTTCTCTACGTCCTTCTCCAGGAATCGCTCTATGCGTGCGAAATACTGCTGGTCTTTATCTGAAACCAATGTAATAGAGCGTCCGTTCTTGCCAGCCCTTGCCGTTCTGCCTATTCTGTGAACGTAATCCTCCTTGTCGTGAGGTACATCATAGTTGATGACCAACTGTATATCGTCAATGTCGATACCACGGGCTACAATGTCTGTGGCAACAAGGATATCTATCTTGCCGCTGCGGAATTGATACATTACCTCGTCGCGTTCTGACTGGGCTAGGTCGCTATGCATGGCTTTAGCCTTATATCCTGCGCGGATGATGCTTATGGCCAAGTCCTTTGTCTTAACCTTACTGCTGGTAAAGATGATTACCCTCTCTGGTTTGCGTTCCTTGAACAGTGCCTTTACAATCCCCAGCTTCTGTGTCTCATAACAGATATAGGCACCCTGAGAGATTCCCTCTGCAGGTTTGCTAAGAGAAAGCTTCACTTCTACGGGGTCTTTCAGGAGCTGGTGTGCCAATTGCAGGATGTCCTTTGGCATTGTGGCACTGAACATGATGGTCTGATGCTTTTCTGGCAACTGCTTGGCAATCTGCAGGATGTCATCACAGAATCCCATATCAAGCATTCGGTCAGCCTCATCCAGAATAAAGAAGGAAACCTTGCTTAAATCGATATTTCCCAATGTAATATGGCTGATAAGTCTGCCTGGTGTGGCTATTACGACATCAGCCCCTTTCTGCATGCTTCGTTTTTCCTGTTCGTAGCGGACTCCGTCATTACCACCGTACACAGCTATGCTACTTACGTTGCTTAGGTAGTAAGAGAAACCTTGCATGGCCTGATCTATTTGTTGTGCCAGTTCGCGTGTGGGCGACATGATGACACAATTAATGGCATTCTTGGGGTAACCTCCGTCTTCCAACAGGCTAAGTACAGGAAGAAGATATGCTGCTGTTTTTCCTGTTCCTGTTTGCGCAATACCCATAATATCCCTGCCGTCTAATATGGGTGGGATAGAATGTTCCTGAATAGGAGTTGTCTCGATGAAGTTCATGTCATCGAGGGCGTCAAGTACCAATTCGTTCAAATCTAAATCGTAGAAATCCATCTATTCTCTTGTTATCTTGGTGCCTTCTTATAAAGATACCATGCAATAAAGGTGAATAATATATTGGGAATCCATGCAGCAAGCATAGGATATAATCCTGAGTTGACACTGAAGGTGGCAGATATGGTCTGCAAAAGTATATACGTAGCACTTAGCGCAATTCCTGTTCCTAAGGCAATACCCATACCGCCTTTCCTTTTCCTGGATGACAAAGCCATGCCGATGGTAGAGAGTATAAAGGCTGCAAAAGGTGCAGCAAATCTCTTGTGATATTCCACCTCGAACACCTTCAGATTCTTACTTCCTCTGTTTCTCTGTTTCTCTATATACATCAGCAGCTCCTGGTTCGTCATGGTTTCCTGCATGTTACGCGTAAAGAGGAAATCGTTGGGTTCTATGGCTATGACGGAATCTATGGTGTTATAGTGGGTTATTTTCTCTTTGTATCCGTGTAGCTCTCTGATGGTAACATTATTCAGCGTCCAGTGGTTTCGTACATCGCTAAGTGTGTCGTATTTAACATTGCTTGCAGTAAGATGAGAAACCAGTTTCTTGTCCTTAAACTTATCCAGATTGAAGTGGATTCCTGTCTTGCTGACGCCATCAAAGTGTTCCATGTAGGCAATAACTCCGTTTTCTACCTGTAGTTGGACTCGGTCGGCATACGTAGGATTCTTCTTGTTCTTCTTGTATTGGTTTTCGAAGACCAGTCGCTTAATACTACCCCGTGGTATGATTTCAGAACCCAGATAGAATGTGGCACATGCGATAATAGCGGAGCTGATAAGGTAGGGGAGCATCAGTCTCTTGTAGCTCATGCCCGTGCTTATCATTGCTATTATCTCGCTATTGTCAGCCAGTTTGGAGGTAAAGAAGATGACGCTGAGAAAGACAAACAGAGAACTGAAGAGGTTGGCATAGTAGGGAATGAAATTCAGATAGTAGAAGAATATTCCCTTCCAGGGTGCATGATAGGTAGTGAAGCGATCCACATTCTCATTAAAGTCGAATACTACAGCTATACTTATGATAAGCAAGATGGAGAAGAAATATGTCCCCAAGAACTTGCCAATCAGGTATCTGTCTATTCGCTTTAGAAATGTGAACTTCATAGAATGCAGTTATAATCGATTGCAAACTTTTCTTATCATACCACTCTTCCATGTAGAGAAGTCTCCTGCAAGTATATGTTTGCGAGCTTCCTTTACAAGCCACAGGTAGAAAGCCAAGTTATGTATGGAAGCAATCTCTAATGCCAGTAGTTCCTGTGCCTTGAAGAGGTGATGCAGATATGCACGGGAGTAGAAAACATCTACGTCGGCCGTGCCATTAGGATCAATAGGAGAAAAATCATCCTCCCATTTTTTGTTACGCATGTTCATGATGCCTTCGCTGGTGAAAAGCATGGCATTTCTGCCGTTGCGCGTAGGCATAACGCAGTCAAACATATCCACTCCACGTTCAATAGCCTCGAGTAAGTTGGCGGGCGTGCCAACACCCATCAGGTATCTGGGTTTGTCCTTAGGCAGAATCTCGTTCACCACCTCTATCATTTCGTACATGACATCGGTTGGCTCACCTACTGCTAATCCGCCAATGGCATTTCCGTCTGCCCCTTTGCTGGCTACGAATTCAGCACTTTCCTTTCTTAGCTCCTTGAACGTACATCCTTGAACAATGGGGAAAAGGCTCTGCTGGTAGCCATACAACGGTTCTGTCTCGTTGAAACGCTTAAAACATCTGTCAAGCCAACGGTGTGTAAGGCCCAGACTTTTCTTTGCATAGTTAAAGTCGCTGTCTCCAGGAGGACATTCGTCCAGTGCCATAATGATATCAGCACCAATGCTACGTTCGATATCCATCACTTTCTCTGGTGTGAACATATGCTTGCTGCCGTCTATGTGACTGCGGAAGGTGCATCCTTCTTCTGTCAGCTTTCTGATTCCTGTCAGTGAAAAGACTTGAAAGCCGCCACTGTCTGTCAGGATAGGTCTGTCCCATCCGTTAAATTTATGCAGACCTCCGGCTTTCTCCAAAATCTGTGTGCCTGGTCTGAGGTACAGATGATACGTATTTCCAAGGATGATTTGTGCCTGTACCTGAGTCTTAAGATCATTAACGGAGAGTCCCTTGACACTTCCAACCGTACCCACAGGCATAAAGATGGGTGTCTCTATCTGTCCGTGATCCGTTGTTATCAGACCTGCACGCGCATTGGTCTTGTCGTCCGTATGTAATAGTTGGAATGTCATGCTACTACGTCCTTCTTTTCTTCCTCTATCTTGAACTCAATGGGATTTTTGACCTTCTCATCCAATAAGGCAAAGGCTAATACGTCGGCTATTGTCTCCACATAGTGGAACGTCAGGCCTGTCAGATATATCTGAGGAATCTCATCAATGTCTTTCCTGTTGTCTTTGCAGATAACGATGTCTGTTATTCCAGCACGTTTGGCTGCCAGAATTTTCTCTTTGATACCACCGACGGGCAGTACTTTGCCACGTAGTGTTATCTCGCCAGTCATAGCAAGGTTCTTTCTCACCTTACGTTGGGTTAGGATGCTCGCAATGCTTGTGGCAATAGTGATGCCGGCACTGGGTCCGTCCTTGGGAACAGCACCTTCAGGAACATGAATGTGTATATTGTAGTTCTCGAAGATTCTGAAGTCAATGTTCAGTTCTTCTGCATGTGCTTTTATATATTCAAGCGCAAGCATGGCACTTTCCTTCATCACGTCTCCCAGGTTACCTGTAAGCGTAAGTTTCGTTGCCTTTCCTTTGCTGAGACTTGTCTCAATGAAGAGAATCTCACCACCCACACTTGTCCATGCAAGACCTGTAACAACTCCTGCAAACTCGTTGCCTTGATAGATGTCACGATTAAAGAGAGGTTTCCCAATCAGTTCCTCAATACTGTTCTCTGTGATGGAGAACTTGTCGGCAATCTCACCCTTGGCTACCCTTAGGGCAATCTTTCTGAAAAGCTTGTCTATCTGTTTTTCTAATCCACGGACACCACTCTCACGGGTATATTTCTCAATGAGGAATTCCAGAGATTTCTTGGGCAGTTTCAGATTCTTGATGTCATCCAGTCCATTCTCAATTATCTTTTTGGGTACGAGGTGACGTTTGCCAATCTCAATTTTCTCCTCCGTGATGTATCCGCTTAGTTCGATAAGCTCCATTCTGTCCAGCAACGGACGAGGAATAGTATTCGTATCATTTGCTGTGGCGATGAACATTACCTGACTCAGGTCGTAATCAATATCCAGATAGTTATCGTGGAATGCATTGTTCTGTTCTGGGTCGAGTACTTCCAGCAGTGCAGAAGACGGATCGCCGTTGACGTTGTTGGTTGATATCTTGTCTATCTCATCAAGAATAAAGACGGGGTTGCCGCTTCCTGCTTTCTGCATACCTTTGATAATCCGGCCAGGCATGGCGCCAATGTATGTTCTTCGATGACCGCGTATCTCACTTTCATCATGAACTCCACCCAAGCTTATTCTTACATATTTTCTGTTCAGTGCGCTGGCAATACTTTTACCAAGGCTGGTCTTACCAACACCTGGAGGGCCGTACAAGCAGATAATGGGGCTCTTCTTGTCTTTTCGCATCTTTAATACTGCCAGATGCTCCAGAATACGTTCTTTCACCTTCTCCATGCCATAGTGGTCGTGGTTGAGGATTTTCTCTGCATTTGCAATGTTCATGTTGTCCTTGGTAAATTCGTTCCAAGGCAACTGGATAATGGTCTGCAGATATGTAAGTTGAACGTTGTAGTCAGGTGACTGAATGTTTATTCTGCCCAGTTTGGCAACTTCCTTCAGGAAATAGTCGTGAACATCTTTACTCCAGTTCTTTTTCTCTGCCTCATTTTTCAGTTTGGCTATATCCTCCTGCTTAACAGAAAACTCATCCTTGTTGCCCAGCTCAGCCTGAATATTCTTAACCTCCTGCATCAGGAAGTATTCGCGTTGCTGTTGGTCGAGGTCGGATTGAGTCTTGCGTTCGATGTTGCGTTTAATGTTTGCCAAATCCAGCAAGTTGTTGACAACACGAATGCAATTGGCCAATCTGTCATGCTCTGATTCACTTGCAAGCAGTTGATATTTTTGTTTAACATCTATAGGCAGATAGCTACAATAGATGTTAAGCATAAAGGTAGATGCTGGGAGTCCGCTCAGAAAATTGGTTATCTCTGCAGGATAGTTGTCAAGAAGATGAGTAAGACTATTGAATTTCTCCTTTAGGATGTTCAGCATTGCAAAATACTCTTCCTCCTCAGAGGCTGATGGCATGATGTCGGTCTTGTTTGTCACGACACCTTCAAATCCGTTTCTCGTGTGGCTGAACTCAACAATCTCAACCCTGTTCATAGCCTGAAGCAATGCAGTATATGTGTTGTCGGGCAACTTCATCAGGTGAACCAGCCTACATACGCAACCTAAAGGATATAGGTCTTCCAGAAAAGGAGAGTTGACATCTTCCTGTTTCTGTGTGAACGTTGCGATTATGCCATTTGATTTCTCGGCTTGTTTGACAGCTTTTATGCTGCTTGAACGTCCAACGGTAATGGGTATGATTGTGCCAGGAAAAATGGCATTATCTCTCAGAGGTAATACAGGCATTTTCCCTTCGTTATGTTGGTGTATCAATTTCTCAGAATCTGGATTGAATTCTGCAACGAAAGACAAATGAGTTTTTTTGAGTTCTAACATAGATATTTACAAGTCAATATTTGAGATGTATTTTTTTAGGTTGCAAAGGTATATAAAAATATCCAATATTTTGTGAGTCACAATATTAAAATATGTATATAGTTACTTTTTGTCTCGCTTATATTTCTATTATTGATATATTTTCTGTACTTTTGCAGTTGTTTTGTTTAAATAGTGATTTAATGAATTTATATCTGAGATACTTCGACAACGAAGTTTTTGCATATTCCATAGAAGAAGCATTTGATTTTCTTCAGTCCATTCCCGAGGTAGATTTAGACGAGTTCTTGATGGGCGATATTGCTCAATATGTTGAGAGTTCCAATATGTACCCCAAGCGATACAAGGTTCACGGGAAAGCCTATTTTATTATCATAAAGACTACTGCAGCCAACATGGAGGAGTTCAAAAGTAATGGCGCAGCAGCTCATGATGGCTCTATGGATATGCCAAAGCCCAAGGCTGATATCTTCTCTGATTATAATCCTGGTTGGTATGACGGTTCCCTCATGTTCAAAAGGGTTATCCCCATCCCTCAGACACAGAAATTTCAATACATTGACACCTTCTTTGTAGCTCGAGTTAAGGCTGTCAGTCGTCAAGATTGCTATAATAAGATTGTTGATCATTTACGTTCCCGTAATGATATAGATCCAAGAAGTCAGTTCCCAAGTATAAAGGGTAAGAACTTCGAGTGTGTATTTCGCGGAATGGATATCGAGTAATTTTTCACCATCTTTTTGTGAGAACGATTGTTTTTGGGATACTGCTGTTTGCTGGCATAAATGTTTTTGTCTATGCTGATAAAAAGCATGGCAAGGAAATAGAGAAACATTATGCTCAGGAGTATGTTCTGCCCATTCCTGACCCTTTGTATAAACCTGACCGCCCTGCAGCTCCTGTAAGTTATATTCCGGAAATCAGGTTCTATAGTGTAAGACCGCATAAGTCTCCGTCTATTTATGGTATCGATGTTTCCCATCATCAGGGTTCCATCAACTGGGATATGGTTGCTACAGACCCTAATGCAAGTTTTGTTTACATTAAGGGAACCGAATCCTCATCGCATGTGGATGACGAGTATCAACGTAATATACGTGAGGCGAGGAGGTTAGGAATACCCGTTGGAACGTATCATTTTTTCAATCCCAAAGCCAGCGGACTTATCCAGTTTGAGAACTTTTCGTCCAATTTTGATATTAAGATGCAGGATTTGATTCCTGTTGTAGATGTTGAACATCGTGGAAGGGTATCATACGGACATTTCCATTCCCAGTTAAAGTTTTTCCTCGAGGAAGTGGAGAGGGTTTACGGCGTACGTCCCATTATATATACTGGTGTGAATTTCTATAACAGTTATCTCTCTGGCATGTACAAGAAATACAAGTTCTTTATAGCCAGATATAATGCAGAAGAGCAACCGGAATTATGTGATGACGTGCCTATCGTTCTGTGGCAGTTCACATCACAGGGTTATGTCAACGGCATCAAAGGACATGTAGACCGTAGCTGCCTTTTGGACAACTACAGCCTACAGGATATCTTGATTCCGCAAAAATAATATTATTTCTTAAATGAAGGGGTTGTGCCTCAACTCCCATTCTACGTTGCTGCTCGGACCATGTCCGGAATAGATGATGGTATCTGCTGGCAATGTAAGTATTTTGTTCTTAATACTGTTAAGCTCATCGGTCAGATTTCCTCCAGGCAGATCAGTCCTGCCTACACTACCTTGGAATAGGGTGTCACCTGTAAACACCGTATGTGCAGACTCTATGTAGTAGCTTAGTCCGCCAGGTGTATGTCCAGGTGTATGCAGTACCTTTATGTCCGTTTTTCCCAACTTTATTACATCTCCTTCGTTAAGGTATCGCTCTATGGCAGGAAGGTTCCAGTTCATGGATAGTCTGAACATGCTTGTCATCTCCGGAGCTTGGCTATAAGTGCTCTCGTCTGCCATGTGACATAACGGTCTTAAGTCGTAGGTTTCCTTGATATATGACAGACCCCATACATGATCAAAATGCATATGAGTCTGAAGGGCATATTTCAGTTGTAGATTCTCTTTTGCGATAAAATCACATACCATGGCATTTTCTCTGTTGTTACTCATGCCAGCATCAATGATAGCGGCCTCCTTCGTTTCCTCATCCCAAATCAAATAGGTGTTTTCTCCAACGGGATTGAATGTAAATGCTTTAGTTATCATAATTGGGTATAAACAACTTTTTTGGTTTCAAAAAATGGTTCTTCAAAATAATCTGTCAGTGGATATATCTGTGTCTGGTTCTTTAATGGCAGTGTTTCGTTTTCCAGTTCCCCTCCCTTTAAGCAGATAATTCCATTGGGAAATGCATTCAGTTGTTCCTTGCTGATGTTCTTTCGGATTATCTTCACCAAATCTGCTAAAGGCATTACGGCACGTGAAACCACATAATGGTACTTGTCTTTTATCTCCTCGGCTCTGCACCATTGCGTGGTTACATTTTGTAAGGATAGGGCAGTGGCTACTTCCTGGCAAACCTTAATCTTTTTGCCAATGGAATCTACCAGATGGAAGGAAGCCTCAGGAAACATGATAGCCAATGGAATACCTGGGAATCCGCCTCCTGTTCCTAAATCCATAATCTTTGTGCCGGGTTTGAATCTGATAAGCTCTGCAATACCTAACGAATGTAATACATGATGTTCGTATAGATTATCAATGTCCTTACGTGAGATAACGTTTATCTTCGCATTCCAGTCGTGATACAACTCATTGAGCATCTGGAACTTGTTCTTCTGTTCCTCTGTTAAGTTGGGGAAATATTTTAGGATGATGTCCATTCTTCTTTGTTTCTTTTATTTAACGATATTCTTCACCATTAGCCCTTCCAGTTGCTTGTATGTAAGCTTGGCAAAGATAAAGCCTTCTGACCAGGGCGCAATCTCATATGGGTTGTAACAGAAAAGTATTCCGTCCTTCTGCAACTGGAAATTGTTATCTGTTATATATACATCCCCTAAGGCGAATATACTTCTTTTTTCTTCCAGTTCAGCCGCAGTCTTACAATCGTTGTCTTTAACGATTTGGTCTTTTATCAGTTTCAGCACATCATCCTGATGTTCTCCGAAGAGCTCCTTGGCTGTAATCATCTGTCCTGTTTCTTTGCAGAGATTAATGTAGCTTTCGTATGCCCCTCCGTGTGCGCCGCCTGTGTATGACTCTATTCTATTGACGTAACAAATGTATCCGTCAAGGGATGCCGGGGAAACAGTATCTTTCTGTGTATATTCGTAGGCAAATGTTTCCTGATACTCGTTGTCAGGTTCATAGAATTCTGTCAGTTCTTTCTCATAGTTCTGGGCAACTGAGTCTCCAAAGCATGTATTAGCTTTCTCTATGGACATACTTGTATCTCCATATAAGAATGTTGCCAATTGCTTGTTAATTGTCTGTGCAACTTCAGATTCGCCTTCGACGTATTGAACCTTTATGCTTATATCGTATTTTGGGTATTCTCCGTTAGATAACTTCTTCTTTTTGATATAGTTGCATGTTGTAAACTGAAGGGTTTCTGAACACTTGGTAGAGTCTTCGGAATCCTCATTCTGCTTGGTGTTTTTTGTATCCCAACAGGATACCAGCAGTAGGGTAGCGATGAAAACAAATAATTTATTTTTCATGTTTTAATATGATATATAAAAGTGCAAAAACTCCTAATATAAATGGATAGTACAAATAAGGAATGATCTCAAGCGGATTGATATGTGCCAATCCGCTGGCAATCAGTAACTGGGCGCCATAGGGAATGACGCTTTGTGCAAAGCAACTAAACGTGTCCAGGATACTTGCTGTACGTCTGGGGTCTATCTTGTAGTGTGATGATATTTCTTTTGCTAATGGACCTGTCGTGAGTATGGCGATAGTGTTGTTGGCGGTACAGAAGTCGGTCAGGATTACCAATCCTGCAATGCTTATTTCTGCACCGGTTTTGCTCTTTATTCTGCTTGTCAACGTTGTCTTCAGGTAATCAAAACCGCCGTTTACCCTCATTACTTCAATCATTCCACCTGCCAAAAGGGTTACAATAATCAGTTCGCCCATTCCCATGATACCATTATTCATAGCCGATGACCATTCGGTTAGGCTTAGCTTGTTTGTCAGTAATCCCATGGCGCCTGCCAATACTGTTCCAGATGACAAGAGAAGCATCACGTTTAATCCACAGATGGCAGCCACCAATATATATATATAAGGTATAATAAGCAGATAATTGATGTCTCTATTTATTTCTTCTCCTACCACCTCTGTGCCAGCTATCAGATAGAGCCCAAGGGTGATGACAGCGGCAGGAAGTGCAATCTTCAGGTTATAGCGGAATTTGTCTTTTAGCTTGCAGCCTTGCGTTTTTGTGGCCATGATGGTAGTGTCTGATATGAAACTTAGGTTGTCGCCAAAATAGGCGCCGCCTACTATTACTGCTACTAATAGAGGCAGGTTTTGCCCAGTCTTCTCTGCTATACCGCATGCGATAGGTGTTAATGCTGCTATGGTTCCAACGCTTGTGCCAATGCTTAGTGATACAAAGCATGCGGCAATAAACAATCCGCATAGCATCATTTTTATAGGCATGAAGCTAAGCGTCAAATCTACCGTTGCTTCTATGGCACCCATCTGTTTGGCCGTCGCGGCAAAAGCGCCGGCAAGGATAAAGATAAGTACCATGGTCATGATGTCCTCCTTGGCTGCTCCTTTTGCTAATATGCCAAAGCGAGATTCAATACTCCTTTTCTTAACAATGAAAACAGAATATAGACAAGCGATTAGAAACGACACAATGATGGAAGCTGCATAAAAATCACCAGCTATAATGCTTGATGATGTATAGACTGCCAGAAAAACAAGCATTGGACTTATAGATATAAGTCCTTGGGTTCTTTTTATCTTTTCTTCCATAAAGCGAAATTACATATTTTATTTGTTTCTGAAGTATAATGTGTGCTTTTTTTAACGTGATAGGTTAAAAAAACATAGGATTTTTATGGGTGTTTCGCAAAAATCGTATAACTTTGCGATACAAATAACACAAAATAGGGCAGTAACTGATTAAAAATTATGGCAAAGATTGTCACCATGGGAGAGATTCTGCTTCGTCTGGCTCCTCCATCAAACAACAGGTTTGTTCAAGCAACTAACTTTGATATAAATTATGGCGGGGGTGAGGCTAATGTAGCTGTCAGTTTGTCTAATTTCGGTCATGATGCATATTTCGTCAGCAAGGTTCCGACTCATGAGATTGGACAGGCTGCAGTGAATAGTCTGAGAAAGTTTGGTGTTCATACCTGTTTCTTGGCCCGTGGTGGTGAAAGATTAGGAATATATTATCTTGAAACAGGTTCAAGTCTTCGTCCCAGCAAGGTGATATATGATCGCACTCACAGTAGTTTGTGTGAAGCAGATCCTTCCGATTTTGATTTCGAGCGTATTTTTTCTGGAGCTGACTGGTTTCATTGGAGTGGTATTACTGCAGCTATCAGTACTAAGGCAGCCGAGTGCGTAAAACAAGCTTGCATAGCTGCCAAGAAAGCTGGTGTTACCGTTAGTTGTGACCTTAACTATCGTAGTAAACTGTGGACTCCTGAGAAAGCTCAAAGTGTTATGCGTCCGCTTATGCAATATGTTGATGTTTGCATAGGCAATGAGGAGGATGCAGAGTTGTGCCTTGGTTATAAGCCTGCATCAAATGCGGAATCAGGTAAAACCGAAGCTGATGGGTATAAGTCTATCTTCATTCAGATGCAGCAGGACTTCGGCTTCCAATATACTATAAGTACCCTGCGTGAGAGTTATAGTGCCTCCAATAATGGCTGGAAGGCATTGATATATAATGGAAAAGATTTCTATCTCAGTCGTAGGTACGAGATTACTCCTATTGTAGATAGAGTAGGAGGTGGTGACAGTTTCTGTGCTGGCATTATTCATGGTTTGGTAAACGGGATGTCACAGGCAGATGCTTTAGAGTTTGCCGTAGCTGCAAGTGCCCTTAAGCACACTATTCCCGGCGATGTTAATATGGTAAGCACTCAGGAAGTGGAATCTCTGGTTGCTGGAAATACCAGTGGCAGGGTTCAAAGATAACACACGGTTATGGCAAAGTTCAATAAGATACAGGTTCTGAATAAAATGAAGGAAACAGGTATGGTGCCTGTCTTCTATCATTCAGACGCTGAGGTTGCAAAGCAAGTTATCCTTGCCTGTTATAAAGGAGGTGTCAGAGCTTTCGAGTTTACGAACCGAGGTGATTTTGCTCATGAGGTGTTTGCTGAATGTGTAAAGTTTGCTGCCAAGGAATGTCCTGATATGGCTATGGGGGTAGGTTCTATAGTTGATGCACCTACAGCCAGTCTGTATATTCAGTTAGGAGCCTGCTTTGTCGTTGGCCCGCTGCTGAATGCTGATGTTGCCAAAGTCTGCAACCGACGTCTTGTTGCTTACTGCCCAGGTTGTGGCTCAGTAAGTGAGATTGGCTATGCACAAGAGTTGGGCTGTGACCTGACAAAAGTTTTCCCTGGTGACGTATATGGCCCGGCTTTTGTAAAAGGTGTTACGGCTCCGTGTCCTTGGAGTAATATCATGGTTACGGGCGGTGTTTCACCAGACAAGGAAAATCTTACGGCTTGGATAAAGGCTGGTGCTTTCTGTGTTGGAATGGGCAGTAAGCTATTCCCTAATGATATTGTGGAATCCAAGGACTGGAACTACATTACAGATAAGTGCAAGGAGTCTCTTTCTTACATTGCTGCAGCTAAGCAGTAATTTTTCTGTCTATATTTCTTTATTCCCTTAAATTGTTGTAATTTTGACGCCGCTTTTATATAAGGTAGCAAATGAGCAACAATAAGAAAAAGAATAAAGCACCACGTTGGTTCGTTCCTGCAGGACTGGAACCAACGGAAATGGATAGGATAATACTTGATTGGCAAGAGAAAGGTCGTCTTGTACCCACTCCCTCTCTTATTAAGACCCAGGAACAGATTCAGGGCATTCGTAAAGCTGGTGAACTGAATACTGCTGTGCTGGATTGTGTGGCGGAGCATATTCGTGAGGGTATGAGTACCCTTGAGATAGATAAATTGGTATATGATTTTACCACCTCTCACGGTGGTATTCCTGCGCCTCTTAACTACGAGGGTTATCCCAATTCGTGCTGCACCAGCATCAATGATGTCGTTTGTCATGGAATTCCCAGTGAGTATGATATTCTGGAGGAGGGTGACATTATCAATGTTGACTGTACCACTATCTTGAATGGTTTCTATGCCGATGCCAGCCGAATGTTTATTATTGGCAAGACCACACCAGAGCGTAAGCGTCTTGTAGAGGTAGCTTGGGAGTGTCTGAAGATTGGAGAGAAAGTATGTTCAGAACCCTATGTTTTTGTCGGTGACTTAGGCAATGCCATAGCAAAACATGCGCACAAGAACGGTTGTTCTGTTGTCAGAGATTTGTGCGGTCACGGGGTAGGCGTGGAGTTTCATGAGGAGCCGGATGTAGAGCATTATGGCAAGAAAGGTTCTGGCATGCTGCTCGTTCCCGGTATGACGTTTACGATTGAGCCTATGATTAATGCTGGCGATTGGTACGTCTGTGGTGATGAGGAGGATGAAACTGGATGGATTGTCCTGACAGAGGATGCTTCGGACAGCGCTCAATGGGAACATACCTATGTAATGACAGAAAACGGAGTAGAGATTTTAACGCATTAAGGGATGAAACCAGTATATATTCTTGGTATAGAGAGTAGCTGTGACGATACCTCGGCAGCTGTTATCAGGGACGGCATACTGCTTAGCAACGTAACAGCCAGTCAGGCTGTACACATGGAATACGGTGGAGTCGTGCCCGAATTGGCAAGCCGTGCTCACCAGCAGAATATTGTTCCTGTCGTAGATACTGCCCTCAAGAAGGCCGGTATAGAGCGTGAGCAACTTTCTGCTATTGCCTTTACCCGTGGTCCTGGCTTGATGGGCTCGTTGTTGGTTGGCGTGTCTTTTGCCAAAGGTTTGGCTCTTTCGTTGGGCATTCCTCTGATTGATGTTAATCATCTGCAAGGTCACATATTAGCTCATTTCATTCATACCGAGAATGACGACTATGTGTCACCCACTTTCCCCTTCCTTTGCCTGTTGGTAAGCGGTGGAAACAGCCAGATTGTATTGGTGAAATCCTACCATGAAATGGAGATAATTGGCCAAACCATCGACGATGCCGCAGGAGAAGCCATCGACAAATGCTCCAAGGTAATGGGCCTTGGCTATCCTGGCGGTCCCATCATAGATAAGTTGGCAAGGCAGGGTAATCCAGATGCCTTCACTTTCTCTAAGCCAAACATTCCTGGTTACGATTACAGTTTTAGCGGTCTGAAGACCAGTTTCCTGTATTCTTTACGCAACTGGATTGAAGAAGATCCTGATTTTATAGAGCATCACCTCAATGATTTGGCTGCTTCGCTCGAGAAGACCATCGTTGATATCCTCATGAAGAAGCTTCGTTTGGCTGCCAAAGATCTTAAGATAAAGCAGGTGGCTGTAGCCGGTGGCGTTTCTGCCAATAACGGATTACGCAATGCCTTCCATGATTATGCCAAACGCTATGGATGGCAAGTCTTTATTCCCAAGTTCGGCTATACCACGGATAATGCCGCAATGATTGCTATTACAGGTTATTATAAGTATCTGAACAAGGAGTTTTGTCCTGTTTCTGCTCCTGCTTATAGCAGAAATGTGATATAAAGTTAAAAAAATAAGCCAAAGTATTTGTTGTTCAGATAAAATGTTGTACCTTTGTGCCCTGTTTGGAAGAAGTTGTTATTGGAATAGACTAAAAAGAAAAGGTAGAAATGTCTAAGATTTGTCAAATTACAGGGAAAAAGGCCATGATTGGCAACAACGTTTCCCACTCAAAGCGTCGCACTAAGAGACACTTCGATGTGAACTTGTTCACCAAGAAGTTCTATTATGTAGAGGAGGACTGCTGGATTTCACTGAGCATCAGTGCTGCAGGTCTGCGCTATATCAATAAGGTTGGTCTGGATGCAGCTCTTAAGAACGCTGTTTCTCAGGGTTTTTGTGATTGGAAGGATATTAAAGTAATTGGTTAATAATAAGGAGTACAGATTATGGCAAAGAAAGCAAAAGGCAACAGAGTACAGGTTATTCTGGAGTGCACAGAGATGAAGCAAAGCGGTCTGCCTGGTACATCTCGTTATATTACCACCAAGAACAGAAAGAATACTCCTGAGCGTCTTGAGCTCAAGA
>JAIKYE010000030.1 GCA_024683455.1 Bacteroidaceae bacterium | reverse complement strand
AAGGAACTCCAGTTCATCCAGATACTCCTTTGTCTTGCGCTCATTCTGATTGGGTGTGATAAGACCCACCAGTATAGCTCTTTCGGGACGTGTCTCCACCACGTTGTGGAACTTCACGTCCGACATGCCGTCCTCGAAAGGTAAGGACGACCTGCTGGAATTATAATGTTTACTTCTACTTGTTCTCAATCTCTAATCTCTAATCTCTAATCCTAATCTCTAATCCCTAATCCCTAATCTTATTTCACTTGTACAACCAAATATCTTCCTGTGCTCCAGAACTTGGTGGGGTCAGAGATATGTAGCTCATACAGACCCTTGCTATCCTTTACCATCTGATAGCTTCCGGAAGGATGGTTAGAGAGGATGTTGGCACTCTTGCTGTAAAACTTGATTACCTTATCGTAGCGAATATCGATCTGGGTAAAGTAATCCTTGTTGAAATTTCCGTCGCGCAGCACGTCACCGCTCTGCAGGATCTTCTGCTCCTTCAGTTCAGCCTTGGTGCCGAATACAAACCAAGCGGCATTCAACTGCTTCTCTTGAGTGGCAACGGTAGCAGCCTTCTGCTTGTTATCCTCTGTCAGCGTGTTGACGTTCTCATTCAGCGTATTGATCTGTTCGCCCTGTGCTGCCAGTTGGGCATCCTTCTCAGCCAATGCAGCCTCCAGTTCCTGGATGCGAGCACCCTGTGTCTCAATCTGAGCCTGCAGGTTCTCAACGGTTTTCTTCAGCTTCTCGGCATTGAAGGTGCTGTTGCGCAGTTTTTCCTTCAGTTGGGCAATCATGTCCTTGTTCTGCTGCATAGCCTCGCGGATGAACTGCATGTTCTCGCGTATCACCTCCTTGTTGCTCGCACTCTCGGGGCTGGCATCAGCTACGGTTACACGTCCTTCTGCTTCATTTATGCGCCTGATACCCTCCTGTACCTCGTCAAAGGTACTCATGATATCATTCAATTCTACATCCTTTTCGTTGATGATTCGCTGCAATGAATCACGTTCCTGCTCAATGGCAGATTCACTCATTTGCTTGTTCTGGCCACATGAAGCCAACAGCAAAGTCACTACTGTAATAAATCCAAACTTTTTCATTACTTTATAATTTTGAATTTCCAATAATTTCTTTTTTTACTCTCCTTTTGAGGGTTGGGAAGAGGCTCCTCCCAAAACAATCACGAACTCCCCTCGGGGTTCATTCTTCTTGAAGTGTTCCAATACCTCTTCCACGGTTCCGCGGACACTCTCCTCGTGGATTTTGCTGATCTCACGGCAAACACTTACGGGACGGTCTGCTCCAAACACCTCCTTGAACTGCTCCAGCGTCTTGACTATGCGGTGGGGGGATTCGTAGAAGATGATGGTGCGGGGGTCTTCTGCCAAGGCATTGAGTCTGGTCTGTCGTCCCTTCTTCTGAGGAAGGAAACCCTCGAAACAGAACTTGTCGCAAGGCAGGCCACTGCTTACCAAGGCTGGGACAAAAGCTGTTGCTCCTGGCAGAGTAATCACCTCTATGCCTGCCTTAATAGCCTCGCGTGCAACAAGAAAGCCAGGGTCGCTGATGCCGGGTGTTCCTGCATCACTCACCACAGCTACCGTCTCTCCGCCCTTCAGTCGTTCCACCACACGATCCACGGTCTGGTGCTCATTGAACTTATGGTAGGAAAGCATGGCATTCTTAATCTCGAAGTGTTTCAGCAATATGCCGCTGGTCCGAGTGTCCTCAGCGAGAATCAAATCGGCCTCTTTTAGCACTTTAAGAGCTCTGAATGTTATGTCCTCCAAATTTCCTACTGGTGTAGGTACCAGGTACAAAGTTCCCATACTCATACGTATATTTGGGACAAAAGTAAATATAAAATTCGGTATTGTGGATAATTAGGGTGAATAATTTTGATTATTTCAATAATTTTAAGCCCCTTTATGGGGCTAATTCGGACAGATTATATATATTTGCCCAAAATCAAAACAAAAGAAAAATGAAGGATGTAGGCTCCCATAATGGAGAAATGATGCGCCGTGGCAGAGTAGAGGTCATCTGTGGCTCCATGTTTTCGGGAAAGACAGAGGAGTTGATCCGCAGGCTGAAACGTGCCCAGTTTGCTCATCAGCGTGTGGAGATTTTCAAACCCAGCATAGATGTGCGCTATAGCGAGGAAGAGGTAGTCAGTCATCAGGGAAACAGCATTATGTCAACACCCGTTGACTCCTCTGCCAGTATTCTGCTCTTGGCAGATGATACGGATGTGGTGGGTATAGATGAGGCTCAGTTCTTTGACGACCATATAGTGGAGGTGTGCAACGAGTTGGCTTCTCGTGGCATACGTGTCATTGCTGCTGGATTGGATCTCGACTTCAAGGCACAGCCCTTTGGCCCCATGCCCCAGCTCTGTGCTATTGCTGATGAGGTGACTAAGGTACATGCCATCTGTGTCCGTTGTGGTGCACTGGCCTATGTAAGTCATCGTATTGTGGCAGGCGACAAGCAGGTGATGTTGGGTGAAAAGGACGAGTATGAACCCCTGTGTCGTGAATGCTATAATAAAACCATCTCCGGCCTCACCCCTAACCCCTCCCCCGTGAGGGAGGGGAACGGTTAGCGGTTAGCGCATACGTATTTCGGTTATTGGTTATCGGAACTCCGTAAACGGTAAATGGTAAACTAAATATAATTTTCAATTTTCAACTCTCAATTTTCAACTTAATTAAATGTTTGAACAAAAGATAACTTTCGATAGTTTTATCCGTACTGTCACTATCCTTTGCCTTGCGGCTGGTGGTGTATGGTTACTTAATACCCTTTCCGGGGTGTTGTTGCCATTCTTTATTGCTTGGCTTTTGGCCTATCTGATGTATCCCCTCGTACGTTTTATTCAGTATAGGCTTCATTTCCGTAACCGAATTCTTAGCATCATAACGGCATTGCTGTTGGTAATAGCTGTGCTGAGCGGCTTCTTCGCATTGATTGTTCCCCCCATTATAGAGGAGACGGCACATATAGCGGAACTGACAACGCTTTATTTCAATGATGTGCTGACACAGACGAATGTAGCGTCCTACATCCAGAATGTCATCAATCACCTCAGCAATAAGAATACCCTGGTAAATCTCATGCAGCAGAGTTCGTTTATTGATGCACTGCAGACCGTTATGATTCAGACATGGAATGTGGTATCCGGTACGGTGAATGTTGCCTTGAGTGTCTTGGGCGTCTTTGTTGTGCTGTTGTATATGTTCTTTATACTGATAGATTATGAACATATCTGCCAGAGCTGGGTTAACCTGATTCCAGAAAGCAAGCGCAATTTTGCCTCTATGGTTGTGCAGGACGTGAAGAACGGAATGAACTCCTATTTCCGTGGTCAGTCGCTCATCGCCCTTATCGTAGGTATCCTGTTCAGTATAGGATTCTTGATTATCGACTTTCCTATGGCCATAGGTCTGGGCTTGTTTATCGGATTCCTTAATTTGGTACCCTACATGCAGCTCTTCGGCTTCATCCCTACAATCTTGTTGGCAATTCTGAAATCTGCGGAGACCGGCGAGAATTTTTGGTTTATCATGCTATGCGCCTTGGCGGTTTTTGCTGTGGTACAGCTCATTCAGGATATGTACCTGACGCCACGTATTATGGGGCATGTAATGGGATTGAACCCAGCGGTCATCTTGCTTAGCCTTTCCGTTTGGGGTAGTTTGATGGGAATTATAGGTTTCATTATAGCTCTTCCGCTCACTACCTTGCTGTTATCTTATTATCGTCGGTTTGTGCTAAAGGAAGTTGAACAAGAAGGAGAAACGGAGTCGGAAGAACAAAAAAAGTGAGGTAAAATAAAAATTTTTCACTTTTCATTTTTCATTTATCACTTTTTATTGTACCTTTGCACCCGCAATTGCAGAAATGCATTGATTATTAGGTTGGTCCGCTAGCTCAGTTGGTAGAGCACAACACTTTTAATGTTGGGGTCTTGGGTTCGAACCCCAAGCGGGCTACATCAAAAAGAAAGCCAAGCAAAAAGAAAGTTCACTTTCAGTTGCTTGGCTTTCTTTTTAATGTAAAGCATCCCGTGGAAGGGCCGGGGTCGAAGAATTCAACCCAAGCGGGCTACAGCAACCATGTTTTTTTTACTCAAAACAAGTAAATTTTCTTAAATAAGCTGTGATTTGAGAAGATTTTTAGAAAAACGCTTCTTCTTAATCAGTTTTTTTGTAACTTCGCGCAGAAAACTTCAATAACCTATTATTTTTACTAAAACTATTAGCATTATGGAAGAAGAAGTAAAGATCCAGGAGAGTACCGGTATGGTAATTAACGAGAGTATGAAGGCAGACTTGCTCAGTTCTGCAAAGTGGGCAAAGTTCCTTTGCATTTTGTCATGCATCGGTCTGGTCTTTCTTCTCGCGATGGCCGTATGTATGTTTGCTTTCGGCAGCACGCTTGCCAGTTTGCCTGGTATGGCTGGTTTTCCAGCAGTAATGGGTGTAAGTTATCTGATTTGCATAGCCATTATGATTTACCCCATTATCAAGGGATTTCAGTTTGCAAACGGTGTAAAAGCTGCCTGTCTTACAAATAGCGAAGCAGAACTGGCCCGTGGTTTTGCCGGCATGCAGGGCTACCTTCAATACATGGGTATTCTTGCCATTATTGCTCTGGTTATCTATGGCCTCCTGCTGATTGGCATATTTGCTGTAGCAGGCATCGCTGCTTCTGCAGTATAAGTATCGCGAATTGAAAAATATACTCACCCCAGAGAGATAAAACTTTCGGGGGGTAAATTATATAAGGAATTATGCGTTGTTTTTCATTAGCTTTGTACACAATCCTGTTTTTGCTTTTGCCC
>JAIKYE010000027.1 GCA_024683455.1 Bacteroidaceae bacterium | reverse complement strand
TGATAATCAGATATATAGAACAAGATTCGGAAGGGCGAAAATTCTATCGCAGTGGTGGCGGAATAACTGCCATGAGCAATGCACGTAACGAATACGACGAAGTGATGGAGAAGATATATCTGCCCGTCAGGAGACCTGTTTTCTCCGAGGTTATTTGCATCAAAGACGGTCAGCCCATGCATTTGCCTTATCATCTAAGGCGAATGGGAAAGACCATTCGGGATATCTATCATAAGCCGATGCCGAGGCTACAACTGGATATACCGACTGAAGCACGACATGGGCGGTTCAAATGTCGAATTGAATATACTGATACCATTCGTTCCATTCAATTCACGCCATATATGCAGAAAATTAGAAAAAGCGTTGCCCTTGTTTATGACGATAACATCTGTTACAAGTATAAGAGCACAGACCGTCGTCAGTTGACACGTCTTGTCCAACGAGCCCACACCGACGATGTCATCATTGTCCGTAACGGGATGGTTACCGATGCCAGTTATTGCAACCTTGTATTTGAGGATTTTACGGGAAACCTGTTCACTCCATCAGATGCATTGCTGCATGGCACATGCCGGCAGCGCCTTATTGACAACGGTGTTGTGCAAGAGCACCCTATTCGTGCAGATGATATTTGCCACTACAAAACAGTCTATTTTATCAATGCCATGATGGATATTCACGAGGCACAGCAAATGCCAGTGGAGCAAATAGGTGTTATGTTATAGGTGTTGTGCTGTATATTAAATAAAAAAGGTAGGGTTGGGGGAGAGGTATTTGTAAATAACATTGTATCTTTGCACCCAAATTCAAGTGAATTATGGCTATAGAACAAGCAATATTCAGACGTGCAGAACTGCTTTTAGGTGATGAGGCTATGAAGCGTATTGCCGAGAAGCGGGTGATAATCTTTGGTGTGGGCGGCGTAGGATCTTGGTGTGCCGAGAGCTTGGTGCGCAGCGGTTTCAGACATCTGACCATTGTCGATTCTGACCGTGTGTGCATCACCAATGTGAACCGCCAGTTGATGGCCACCATGAAGACTGTGGGTCAGGTAAAGGTGGATGCCCTGAAGGAACGCTTGCTCAGTATCAATCCCAAGGCAGAGATCACAGCGTTGCAGAAAATCTTTACGGAGGAAACTGCGGCAGAATTCGACCTCGGCAGCTACGACTATATCATCGATGCCATAGATTCGCTGAAAGATAAAGCTTTGCTTATCCTATTGGCTTGCCAGACTAAGGCCAAGTTCTTCTCCTCTATGGGCGCTGCGCTGAAGATGGACCCCACGCGCATCCGGGTAACGGAGTTCTGGAAGGTGCAGGGTGACCCGCTGGCACGTGCCCTCCGCAACAGGTTCAAGAAGGAAAAGACTTTCCCCCGTCATAAGTTTCAATGCGTTTACAGCGACGAGCTGCTGAAGAACCTTGGCCACAATGCCACCTGCGGTACCGAGCAATGTATGTGCCCAAAAGCAAAAAATGGTCCAGGCGACCCCAATCTCCTGAACCATGAATGGTGCTCATCTAAGGCACAGATCAACGGCACCGTTTCCCACATCACCGCCATTTTCGGTTTTATGTTGGCCGGGCTGGTGATGCAGGATGCTACGACCGCCTAATCAGATTATCTTAATGCTTCTTTCAGTTGCTGTAATGCCTGTTGCAGTAACGCTTTGGGTGTGCCTACATTCAGACGCATGAAGCCATCGCCGCCTATGCCGAACATGGCGCCGTCGTTCAGTGCCAGATGGGCTTTGTTAACGAAAAGGTCTATCAGCTCATCGTGGTTGAGACCAAGTGCACGGCAGTCGAGCCACACAAGGAACGAGGCTTGCGGACGCCAAACACGAATCTTCGGCAGGTGTTCTTGGCAATAATCTTCCACGAAGCGGATATTGTATTCTATGTAGCTGAGCATCTGCTTACGCCATTCCTCACCTTGCTGATAAGCAGCGATTGTGGCTATAGGTGCAAAGAGTGGTGGGTCGTTCAGCTCATTGGCATCCAACCAGGTATAAAAGCGACGGCGCAGTGAGTCGTTGGGCACAATGGCATAGCTGCTCACGATTCCTGCGATGTTAAAGGTTTTGGATGGTGCGCCAAAGGTGATGCTGACTTGGGCAGCTTCTTCGCTGACAGAAGCGAAGGGGATGTGTTTGTTTCCAAAGATGGCCATGTCAGAGTGTATCTCGTCGCTTATGACAATGATGTTGTGCTCATAGCAGAAATGTGCCAAACGCTGTAGGGTTTCCTTCGGCCAGCAGATACCGGCTGGGTTATGGGGATTGCTCAGAATCAGCAACCGGCATTTGTCGTCAACGACTTCTTCCAACCCTTCAAAATCCATCTCGTAAGTTCCATCCTTTTCTTTCAGCGGATTATATACCACCTTGCGCCCGTTGCCCTCAGGGGTTAGTCGGAATGGATGATAGACGGGTGGCTGGATAATAACCTTCTCATCTTCCTTTACAAAGACGTTGATGTCCATACCTATACCCTTAACGATGCCAGGGATATAGGTGAGCCACTGGCGCTTTACTTCCCACCCATGATGGTCCTGAATCCAACGGATTATGGTACTCCATAGTTCCTCGGGCACCACGGTATAGCCGAAGAGCGAGTGCTCTAATCGCTTGCGTAATGCTTCGGTTATAAACTGGGGCGTTTCGAAGTCCATGTCGGCTACCCATAGGGGCAATAGATCGTCACGTCCATACCGCTCTTTGAGCACGCTGTGTTTCAGGTCGCCGCTGCCCGCACGGTCAACTATCTTATCAAAATTATATTGTATCTCCATTTTTCACTCTTCATTCTTCGCGTCTCCCTCCCTCTCGGGGGAGGGTTGGGGAGAACTTTTCATTCTTTATTTCCTAGTGCTTGTTTGATATCTGCCAGAATATCCTCGGGGGCTTCAAGACCCACGGAGATGCGAATGGTAGTCTGACGTACATCTATTTCCTTCAGTTGTTCCTCTGGGAAATTTCCAAAGATTGTTGAGGCTGGATGAATGGCCAGTGTGCGGCTGTCAAACAGGTTGGTAGCACGATGAACCAGCTTTAGGTTGTTCAGGAGGCGGAAGCACGCCTCTTTGGACTCAAGGTCGATTGTGAGCATAGCGCCTGCTGTGGGGCCAAACTGTTGTCTGGCGAGGGCGTGATAGGGGTTGCTCTCCAAGCCGATATAATTTACCTTAACAATCTTGCTAAGTTCCTGTGCCAGCCAAAGGGCATTGGAAGCTTGACGCTGGTAACGGACATCGAGCGTTTCTAAACCAAGTGTCTGCATGTAGGCAGCCTGAGGCGTCATGTAAGCACCAAGGTTGAAAAGCAAATCATACTTGACGCGTTGGTTTATTTCAGGGAAGGTTCCGTAGTCAATTACCAGACCGCCTAATGATGTGCCACCGCCGGAAATATATTTGGTACTGGCCACAACCTCAATATCTACCCCCAAATCCTTTAATGATGTCTCGGTAAAGGGTATGATGGTAGAGTCGGCAATTACAGGAACGCCTTTCTCATGTGCTATTTCTGCAATGCCCTTCAGGTCGGCAACTTCCAACTGTGGATTGGTCACAACCTCCAGAAAGACGCATGCCGTCTGTTCATCCACGGCATCCTTCACTGCCTCTGGGTTGGTAAGGTCACGCAGTCTTGCTTCAACGCCGAACCTATGCAATGTACTGGTGATAAGTGCAAGGGTATTGCCAAAGAGGTGGCGTGAGGTAACGATATTCTTTCCCTGTTCGCTCACAGCTAACAAAGCATTGCTGATAGCTGCCATGCCAGAGTTAAAGGCTGTTACGTGTTCGGCACCTGTGAGCGCTTTTACACGTTGCTCGAAATTGGTCACCGTAGGATTCTCCACGCGGGCGTAGTCAGGTGCCTTTATACGATTGCAAAAGGCATCTGCCATCTCCTTCGCATCACTAAATTCGAAGGCTACATTATTATACACAGGTACGGCCAGCGATCCGTAGATATCTGGCCGAACAAATGGGGTGTTAATTGCTATTGTCTGTTTTTTCATATTATTAAATATAAAATTCTGAGGAGTCGATGAGGCCTGCACGCAGGGCATATTTTACCACCTCGTGAATGGTGTTCACATTCAGTTTGCGGAAGATATTCTTGCGATGCGTAGTGATGGTATGTATGCTGGAGAAACGTTCGTTGGCAATCTCCTTGGTGGTTTTCCCTTGGGCTATTGCCTTAACAATCTCCTTCTCTGTTCCTGTCAGAATGCTGGGATGAGCATCTTCTTCACGTTGTTGGTTGATGATGACTTCCATAGCTCGCTGACAGATATAACGACTATGATTGCCGGCGGCCAACAAAGCCTCGCGCAGTTGGCTAAGTGGTCCGTCCTTAAAAACAATGCTGAACTGGTTGGATGCGTAAACAATACGACGCATGAACTGTGGTGTCAGTTCATCGCTGATGAGAATCCACGTCGATTGACTGAAACGTTCGGCAACTATCAGTAGCTGCTCATCGTCAGTAAAATCAAAAAGAGTATAGTCTAGTATGACAATGGCATCCTCGTACTTGGTCAACAATTGCACAAGGCACACCTTTTCGGTGGCCTTGTGCACTACGTTGCTATCATTGTTCTGAATCAGGCTCTCTAGAGCCAGATTTGTCAGTTCCTGATTATCTGCGAGGATATAGTCCATTGATTTTAAATTCCTAAATCTTTTCCAATGCTTGTGCCAAATCCTCGATGATATCCTCGATGTGCTCTGTGCCGATGGAGAGGCGGATGGTGCTGGGCGTGATGTGCTGCTCAGCCAGTTCCTCGGGTGAGAGCTGAGAGTGAGTGGTGGTGTAGGGATGTATCACCAGACTCTTCACGTCGGCTACGTTAGCCAGCAGAGAGAAGATCTGCAGGGCGTCGATGAACTTCCATGCTTCTTCCTGTCCGCCCTTAATCTCGAAGGTGAAGATGCTACCGCCACCATTGGGGAAGTATCTCTTGTAAAGTTCGTGGTCGTGATGACCGGGCAGGGCAGGGTGGTTCACCTTGGCAACCTTAGGATGCTTGTTCAGGAAGTCAACAACCTTCAGGGCGTTCTCTACGTGACGCTCTACTCTGAGGCTCAGTGTCTCAACACCCTGCAACAGGATGAAGGCATTGAAGGGAGAGATGGCAGCACCTGTATCGCGCAGGATGACGGCACGGATGCGGGTAACATAGGCGGCTGCACCTACTGCATCAGCAAAGACAATGCCGTGATAAGATGGGTCGGGCTTAGCCAGTGTGGGGAACTTGTCGGGGTTAGCCTTCCAGTCGAACTTGCCACCGTCCACGATGACACCACCGAGGCTTGTTCCGTGACCGCCTAGGAATTTGGTGGCAGAGTGTACCACGATGTCTGCTCCGTGCTCCAAAGGACGAATCAAATAAGGAGTTCCAAAGGTGTTATCCACAATGAAGGGAATACCATGTTTGTGAGCCACAGCTGCAACGCCCTCAAGATCCAGTACATCTGAGTTTGGGTTGCCAAAAGTCTCTGCATATACCACCTTAGTGTTGGGCTGGATGGCTGCCTCTAAAGCTTCAAGGTCGTTTACATTGATAATAGTATTAGTAATGCCTTGCGTGGCAAGTGTGTGTGTTATCAAGTTGTAGGAACCACCATAGAGGTTATCAGCAGCCACGATGTGGTCGCCAGCCTGTACAATATTCTGCAGGGCGTATGTGATGGCAGCAGCACCAGAAGCAACGGCCAATCCAGCTACACCACCTTCAAGGGCAGCCACACGATCTTCAAAGACGCCCTGAGTGGAGTTGGTCAGACGGCCATAGATATTACCTGCATCGCGCAGACCAAAACGGTCGGCAGCATGCTGTGAGTTACGGAACACGTATGATGTAGTCTGATAAATGGGTACAGCGCGAGCATCGGTTGCGGGGTCAGCCTGTTCTTGACCTACATGTAGTTGCAAAGTCTCAAATCTGTAATTCTTGTTCTGTGCCATAATGATCTCCTTTCTTTTTTTTATTTTGTTGTTGTTATTTTATCTAAGATGTCTGAGTTATTCGAATATTATTCTTTACTCTTTATTTTTCTGCTGCAAAGGTACGGCGGTTTGGAAATATCCTCCGAATTTCTTGTGTAATTCGGAAAATATGCCTAATTTTGTTACCGAAATAGAAATAATTTCCGTTTTGTGGGTTTTTTGTGCCCCTAAAAAGAATAAAACACTAAATTATGGCTGATACATTAGATGAAATTGACTTGCAGATACTCAGAATCTTGCAAAAAAACGCCAAATTGACCACAAAAGAGTTGGCAGATATAGTACATTTGACTCCAACTCCAGTCTTTGAACGTCAAAAACGCCTGGAACGTCAGGGCTATATCAAGCGTTATACAGCGGTCATTGACCCCGAGAAGTTGAATCAGGGCCTGCTGGTGTTCTGCAAGGTAAAACTTCAGCAGATTAATCATGAGACGGCCGATGCCTTCACCCGTAGGGTTATGCATATCCCTGAGGTTACAGAGTGCTACAACACCAGCGGTGCGTATGACTATCTTTTGAAGGTACGCGCGCGTGATATGAAACAGTATCAGGATTTTGTACTCACTAAGTTGGGCGAAATAGACAATGTGGGTGCTATAGAGAGTACCTTTGTCATGAGCGAAGTGAAACAGAACTATGGTTTGAATTTTTGATTTGACGGGACATAAATTAAGGCGGAACCATTTGGCTCCGCCTTTGTCATGAATATATGTAAGAAGATTATTCGTTATTACTCAAGGCCCATCCTTTATCCAGATAGAAGGTATACTTAACATCCTCAACCATGGTGCGTTGCCCCTTGTAAATGTTGTTTATGATTCTACCTACAGGTGTTGACTCGTTCACCTCGAGGATGATTTCTGCTGTGGCAGAGAAATCACCAGTCTTCAGTATGTTTCTGGCCTTCTTAACAGAGAAAGTGTATGCAAGCAGATTAACCTCTTGGGAAGACTCTTTCGCTTTTTCTTTATCGTACTCCGAGGTGTTATCATTAACTTCAACATAATTTTCAACTTCATCTTCGCCACTGCCGGCTAAATCTTCTTTTGTCTCAGTTTCCTCTGTTTCTATCTGTTCCTCCATTGGCGTAGCTTTCTCTGGGAATTCCATCTCTTTGACGGCTGCTTCCGGGAATTTTGTCTTATCTACCTCAAAGTCTTTGCGCAATTCTTCTTCATCGGCAGATGGTTTAACATCCTTCTCTTCATAAACTAGTTTCTGTCCCTTTTCTGTAAGGGCTGTTTTTACAAAGTATTTTGTAACATCCTCATCCTCCCAGTAAGTCTGTTTGGTTTGGTACGTGCCATACCAGGAATTCTTCGTAACCATACGGGTTTTCTTTATCCGCTCTTTCTTGGGAACTTGCTTACACTGATAGGTTATTAAGTCATTGGCTGCCAATTGGCGAAGTTTAAAGCGTATATCATTCTCGTTGCATTCAAAGTATCCAATTTGAACACTGGAATAGACATCTAACTGGTTCCTACGCTTCAGCTCGTCTTTAAAAAGCTTCTTCGCTGTTGAGGGACTTAGGGAATCTGGACTTTCGCCACAGGAAACAAAACACATAGTAGCCATTAATAAAAGGCTATACAAAAAACACTTTTTCATGATAATAATGGTTAGGTTAGTACAATAGTATGGTTTAGATTTTATTGGGCAAAAATAAAAAATCTTTTCTGAAACTCGTTCAGAAAAGATATAAAAAGTTGTAAATGTGTTATTTAACACATATAAACCATATGCATTCAGCGTTTCTCTGATTCTCGAAAGCAGGCTAGGAGAGTCTTTTATTTCAGTGTATGCCTTTTGCGTTTTTTCAGATATTGCAATAGGTCATATGGACGATCACTTTGGATAACAGCGCCCCCTCTTTCCAAAATCCATCCCCAGCTCTCGTCAGGTTCCCCTAATTCTACAGCTCGGTCATCATCGTGTCCGTCGCACAGACTTGCCCAAATGCTGTTAATCCATATCTTGATGCCTGTATCACGAATCTTTTGGAGTATGCGGTTTACATTGTCGTCATATTTATTAATGCAGCATTCTATGGCAACAGGATGAATGCTGATGAACTCGTCGATACTTTTTTCTGCATTCTCATCGTTAAGATTCACTATAGGCATATAGATTACTTTGTCAAGAACTGAACCATTCTCTTTTTTCACTTTGTCAAGGGAATGGCTTGATTTTATAATCACTTGGTTTGTGGTACCAGTTTTCTCCATTAATTCATATGCCTGCTGGAAGTAATCATAGCCCTTATCAATATTAATAAGGATTTTCCCCTTGCATAGCACCAGGACTTCCTCAAGTGTAGGAATGTGATTTCTTGTTACGGATGCACTATGTTGAGGACGTAGGCGCAGTTTCTGAATCTCCTCGTATGTCATATTCGCAATCTTTCCCTTCCCGTTCGTGCAGCGGTCAACAGTACGATCGTGCATCAATATCAGTTTGCCGTCTTTGGTACGTTGTATATCAATCTCTATCATGTCTATCCCCATGTCAATGCAACTCTGGAAACCAGGAATGGAGTTTTCTGGATGGTTTCTCCAATCGCCACGATGTGAGACAATCGTTACGTACTTCGGATTGTTGAAAAGATTGTGACGCAATCTTTCTGCTCTGTCTTCGGCAAGGATGCTCAAGGACAGAATGGTCAAAATGACCAAAAGAAAAGTTTTTCTCATGTGTGTCTATCTTGTTATTCCATAGGAGCACCAAGAAACTCGCGGGCTTTCTGAAGGGCTACATCTATGTGAGGGCAGATGTGATCGGGGTTCATCTTGTCGTAGAAATGAGCCTTCTCCAGTTGGCTGTGTACCTTGGGTGTTACACCTGAAAGGATCACGTGAATGCCTTGCTCGTGGTTCATTTCTATGAGGTTGGCAAGGTTGTGAATACCCGTTGAGTCAATGAAAGGAACCTTGCGCATGCGGATAATCTGTACCTGAGGACGATGGCTGGAGTTGAGGTTGAGCATGAGGTCGTCGAACTTATTGGCAATACCGAAGAAGTAAGGGCCATTGATTTCATACACAGCACATCCCTTTGGGATAAGCAGATGTTCCTCATTGATATTCATGTCGGCTTCGTCGCTGGGGTCAATCTCGTCGCTGATAACAGAAATTTCCGTTGTCTCCATTACTCGCTTAATGAAGAGGGCGCACGCAATGATGAGGCCTATTTCGATGGCGATAGTGAGGTCGAATATGACGGTCAGGAAGAATGTTACCAAGAGGACCGTAACATCGCTCTTGGGATTCTTGAGTAAGCCCTTGAATGTGCGCCAACCACTCATGTTGTAGCTGACGATAACCAATACGGCTGCCAAAGCTGCCATGGGAATATATTCAGCAAGGGGCATGAGTACCAACAGGATGAGCAGCAGCACTACGGCATGGATGATACCAGCCACGGGTGTGCGACCGCCATTGTTGATATTGGTCATGGTGCGTGCAATGGCTCCTGTGGCTGGGATACCGCCAAAGATGGGGGTGACCATATTAGCAACGCCCTGAGCAATAAGTTCCATGTTGGAGTCGTGCTTGTCGGAAATAACGCCATCGGCCACGGCTGCAGAGAGCAGACTCTCGATAGCACCCAGAATGGCAATGGTGAAGGCAACAGGCATCAGGGTCTGGATAAGCTCGAAGGTAATGGTGGGTACCACCATCTCGGGCAACTGAGCCTGAATATGAAAACGGTCGCCAATGGTGTCTATGCCAGTGATGCCAAACTGATTCTTCAGCACCAATACGGCTGCGGTACCCAAGAGGATGCCATAGAGCGAGCCTGGAATCTTGTTGAGGATGGGAATGCGTTTCACTGCCTTGGGTGAGAAGATGATGATAAGTAAGCTACCTACAGCCACCAAGAAGTTCCAGAGATTGAAAGTGCTGAAATTCTTGAAATAACAGATCCATTTACCAATGAAGTCACCAGGTGTCTTCAAAGGAATACGAATCACCTCTCCCGTATTGCTTACAGCTTCTTGGGTGAGACCAAAAACATCGCCCATCTGTGTAGTGAAGATGGTAGCGGCAATACCTGCTGTAAAACCGATGATGATAGGGTAGGGGATAAACTTGATAACTGCTCCTAAACGGAAGGCGCCCAAACAAATGAGTATCACGCCGGCTAGCATGGTGGCAATGAGCAAGCCTTGCAGGCCATACTCGGGATTATTGACAATTCCGTAGATAATAACGATAAAAGCACCAGTAGGACCGCCAATCTGTACCTTTGTTCCACCTAAAACGGAAATGATGAAACCTGCCACAATGGCTGTGATGATACCTTTTTCTGGGGTTACGCCTGATGCGATACCGAAAGCAATAGCGAGTGGTAAAGCTACAATACCTACTATAAGGCCTGCCATCAGGTCTTTCATGAATGTCTCGCGGTTGTAGTTCTTTAAACAACCGATGATTCTTGGTGTTAATCCTTTCATTTTCAATCTTTTTGTGGTGCAAAATTACAAGAAATTGAACGTTGAACATTGAACATTGAACATTTTTTTATACTTTTGCGGTCAAATAATTAATATAAATCAATATTTAATATGTTTGAAGGTCAACCTAAAGGGCTTTGGGCCCTGGCTTTTGCCAACACAGGAGAGCGATTCGGCTACTATACCATGCTGGCCGTCTTTGCTTTGTTCCTTGGTGAGAACTTCGGCTTTGCAGCCGGCACCGCATCCGAGATTTATACGTGGTTTTTAACATTGGTTTATTTCCTGCCTTTGGTGGGAGGTATGGCTGCTGACCGATGGGGCTACAGCAAGATGGTTGTTATAGGCATCCTGATTATGTTCCTGGGTTATCTGCTGTTGTCCGTTCCCTTGGGCGGTGGCACCGTAGCTATCGCTGCAATGGGTGCAGCCTTGTTGCTGGTCAGCTTCGGTACGGGTCTCTTCAAGGGAAATCTGCAGGTGATGGTGGGCGACCTTTACAACGATCCTCAGTATGCTGACAAGCGTGACTCAGGTTTCTCTCTTTTCTATATGCTTATCAACGTGGGTGCCCTTTTTGCACCAACGGCTGCCATCAAGATTATGGAATGGGCACAGAACAGCTTGGGTTATACCAAGGCAGACTCTTATCACTTTGCCTTTGCAGTGGCCTGCGTCTCTGTTATCGTTTCTATCCTTATATATTATTTAGGTAAGCCTACATTCCGTCAGGTTCTTTCGGTCAAGAAGAAAGATACTGTGGCAGAAGCTCCTGTGGAGGAGATGAGCAAGGCTGAGACAAAAGAGCGCATCATCTGCCTTTGTCTGGTATTTGCCGTGGTAATCTTCTTCTGGATGGCATTCCATCAGAATGGCCTGACACTTACATGGTTTGCCGATGAGTTCACGGCTACTACCTCTTCTGGCATCCAGAGCATGCTTTTCGATGTTACAGACCTGGTGGCTGTTATCGTTATAGTATATGCCCTGTTCTCTCTGTTCCAGAGCAAGACTTCAAAGGGTAAGCTTTGGGCTGGTGCCTTTATTGGTTTTGCCTTGGTTCACCTTTATTATCAGTATGGTCATCTGGCTGCTGAGACGGCCATTAGCGCTCCTATCTTCCAGCATTTCAATCCCTGTTTCGTGGTATTGCTCACTCCCGTCAGTATAGCTCTCTTTGGCTGGCTGGCCAAGAAAGGCAAGGAGCCCAAGGCACCCGTTAAAATTGGATTGGGTATGTTGGTGGCCGCTTCAGCTTATCTGCTGATGACGATGTTCTCATTCGGCCTGCCTGCTACCGACCATCCCAACCATGTAGCTGATGTAACTCCCAACCTATTGGTAAGCACATACCTTATCCTTACCTTTGCCGAGTTGCTGCTTTCTCCCATCGGTATCTCTTTTGTTACCAAGGTGGCTCCTCCCAAATACAAGGGTATGATGATGGGCGGTTGGTTTGTTGCTACTGCTCTGGGTAATAAATTGGTCAGCATCCCCGGTCATATGTGGGACTTGCCTCTGTACATCGTATGGGGTACGCTGATGGGTATCTGCCTCTTGGCAGCCCTGTTCATTTTCTCGATTATCAAGAAGCTTAATAAAGTAGCTTGATAAAGTTTAAAGGTTAAAGATTATTGACTTTAGGCCTTAGTTGATTTTGAAGTCGAAATTAAAAGTGATATTAGCATGTGTGCCACTGGTGATACTGGTGGCACTCATTGCTGTTGTAGTCTCTATTTTTGGAGATGAGACACTATCTGGTGCATCTCAGATATCGCTCATAGTTGCCACTTCCGTGAGCTTAGGTATAGGCCTGTGGCGAAAGACTACTACGTGGGACGATTTTGAGAAGGCCTTGTCCGATAAGATTGGAGGCGTAAGTGGCGGTATCATAATCTTATTGCTGATAGGCGCTTTAGGTGGCGCTTGGATGGTGGGGGGTATTGTCCCTACCTTAATATATTATGGTATGGAGATTATGTCGCCCCAGTGGTTCCTGGTCTCTGCCTGTGTTATCTGTGCCATGGTAAGTGTGCTGACAGGTTCCTCATGGACCACTATTGCCACCATAGGTATTGCTTTGATGGGAATTGGACAAGCTCTCGGCTTTAACGAGGGATGGGCGGCTGGTGCCATTATCTCTGGTGCATATTTCGGTGATAAGATTTCTCCGCTCTCGGATACTACCGTTCTGGCCAGTAGTACTGTAGGTACACCGCTTTTTACGCATATCAGGTATATGCTATACACCACGGTTCCCACGTTTCTTATTACATTGCTTATATTCACCTTTGAAGGATTGGGACAGACTCCTGCTTCCTCAGAGCACGTGCAGATGGTAGAAGAAACGTTGCAACAAACCTTTTTTATATCACCTTGGTTGCTGATGGTTCCCGTCTGTACGGCTGTACTTATTGCTATGCGTCTGCCCTCGATGGTGGTACTTTTCTTGGCTACGTTGATGGGTGCACTGACGGCAGCCTTTACGCAGGGCGCCTTGTTGGATGAGATTGCTGGGACTGATTTGGAAGGTTTTTCTCAGCGAATACGCGGTGCATTAATTGTGGTGTACGGGAAAACAAATCTGGATACGGGGGTGCCAGAACTGAATGATTTGGTAGCTACGCGTGGTATGGCTGGTATGTTAGGCACAATTTGGTTGATTATCTGTGCAATGCTTTTTGGCGCGGCTATGACAGCAACGGGGATGTTGGATACTATCATGAAGGCATTGCTTCGTCTGGTGCAGGGCGTTGTGTCCTTGGTTGCCACAACAGCCTTTACAGGAGTATTCCTAAACATTGTTTCTGCTGACCAGTATCTTTCTATTATCCTTTCGGCTACGATGTTTGGCCCGACGTATAAACGCTACGGCCTGCCATCAAAATTGTTGAGTCGTACATGCGAGGATAGTGCAACGGTAACTTCTGTACTGATTCCTTGGAATACGTGTGGAATGACGCAAAGCTCTGTGTTGGGTGTTTCTACTATGGTGTATGCCCCCTTCTGTGTTTTCTGCTATTTGAGTCCCATCATGACAGTGGTTGCCGCTTTTTTCACTTCTTTATCTTCTAAGCAAGAGAAATAATTATCTCTCTTACTAACCTGAAATCCTATTCCTTTTCCTCTCCTTTCATAGAGAGGGAGAGATGTTTATTCTCTCTTTCTTGTGAATAATTGTTAAATTTCAGTACCTTGCGATACAAGGTATTGTAATTATACATACTTTTGCAGTGTTGAAATATAATAATGAGTAAATAATGAATACCGACAACACGAAATCACAGATGCGCAAGGGGATGCTGGAATATTGCATCATGCTTTTGCTGCATCGTCAGCCGTGTTACGCTAATGACATCATCCAACGTTTGCATGAGGCGGAGATGATAGTAATGGAGGGCACACTATATCCGTTGCTTTCTAGATTAAAGCGCGACGGTTTGCTGGCTTATGAGTGGCGGGAGAGTACCCAAGGTCCTCCGCGCAAGTATTATACTCTGACGGCCGATGGTCAGGAGGCACTTAGTCAGTTAGACGCCAGTTGGGAGGAAATCTCTCGCACGGTTCAATTCCTTAAACAGTAATTCACCATTAGATTTTTGTGTAACACAATGAAAAAGAACATCAACATAAACCTTTTTGGTACCTTATATAATATAGATGAGGATGCTTATAACCTTTTGGAGAGTTATTTGCAGAGTATGGAGCGCTACTTCGGACGCCAGGAGGGCGGGGAGGAAATTGCTGACGATATTGAGCATCGTGTGGCAGAGCTGTTGTGGCAACGTCGTGAAGCTGGCATGGAGGCCGTTAATATTGACGTTGTGAGAGAGATAATTGACACTATTGGCAATGCTGAGGAGATTTGCGACGCTGAGGGTAGTGGTGTTACGGACGATGCAGACAGTGGCTCTTATAATAAAATGGATGAAAAAAATAATTTTAAGGAGAGTTTCGCTAGTTTTGCTAAAGAGGCGCGGCGTTTTACGTGTGATACCTATGAAAAGGGATGTCATCATGTAAACACTCACCATTTCTTCCGTCGCATGGATGATAAGGTCTTGGGTGGTGTCTGCTCTGGTATGGTGCCTTATTTTGGCGTAGGCGATGCGCTGATATGGCGTTTGTCGGCTGTTTTGGCGACTTTCCTATTGGGTATGATTGGAATCGGACTTATTATTCCTATTATTTATATTGTTTTGTGGTTGCTGGCTCCTGTTGCCGCAACTCCAGAGGATCGACTGCGTCAACAGGGTAAGGATATTACTCCAGAGAATTTAGCACAGCAGGTGATGGATGAATCGCAGCAACCGATTGTACAGCAGGATCACCGTGGTATAGCTGGTGGATGCTTAAAGGCTATACTTATTTTTCTGGGTGTGTCAGTGCTGATTCCCTTCTTCTTATTTGCTGTAGCTTTGGTGCTGGCTATTGTCATGGTTGGCGGTATTGGGACGGCTATGATTGGCGGTTTGTTTGGCGGGCTGCAGTTCTTTCCCGAGTTTTCTGCATTTGTGGCCACCTGCCAGCCTATGTTCCTTACAGCTTTGGTATGTGGTTTGCTTGTTGTCGTTATTCCTGTTTCTTGTATTTTGCATTTTATACGTGGTGGGAAAAAACTTGGTGCTTCTGTTGTCGTTTTTCTAATTGTGCTTTGGCTTTTAGCTGTTGGGCTTGGTATTGCCTGTACGGTTGGCACTTGCATTAAGGCTGATGAATGGGATGATACATATCGTGACCAAAAGGAACTTAATGCTAATATGAAAACATTAAGGCTTAATGGTTGGCAGTTGCTGACTCATGATAATCTTGATAGTGATTTTGCCGATGAGCGTTCTCGTTGTTTTGGCTTGCCAGGCTTTGCTTTTAATCTTGATGTGGACGATTGGAGAAACGGTAGTTATATTGCAACGTTCGAAAAGGATGTCAACATAACAGAAGAGGGCTCATATGTTTTTATTTCCTTAACTTCCGGAAGTGACCCGCGCCTGACATATTCCTTTAGTTATTTGGATGGCGGAACCTTACAGTACGCAGTTATAGATCCATCCTTACAGGGTATGCGACTTGGGGATATGAGTTTCGAAAGTGCATGTGAATACAATATCTTACCACATCCAGAATTGGGTGACAGTATAAGTTGGGAAGAATTGGCCTTCTCTGATGAACAATGGGTTCTCCATAAAATGGATATTTCTCATGTAGATGCTGGCAGTTACAAGATTACGATTAATGCTAATGAATGTTCTGAAGCCGTGAAAATCCGTGATATACGCGTAATAAAGAGGTAATTCATAGCAATAATCTATACGTAGTTATCATTCGATAAGTGTTAAATTAATGTTAAAATACCCGTAAGATTATGGCGGGTATTTTCTTTTGTCATACTTTTGTGGTGTACTATTCAACTATTACACTATGATTGATATAAAAAATGTCACATTTGGGTACAATAAGTACTGCAATGTTTTACAAGATTTCAACTTGCAATTCAAGAAAGGCGGAATATACGGTTTGCTTGGAAAGAACGGTACGGGTAAGAGTACATTGCTTTACCTGATGATGGGTTTGTTGCGTCCCAAGCAGGGTGAGGTGAGAGTGGATGGAATGCTTGCTTCTAATCGTCTGCCAGAGATGATGCAGGATATGTTCATCGTTCCAGAGGAGTATGATTTACCACGCATCTCCCTCAAGCAGTATGTTAAGAGTCTGAAACCATTCTATCCTAAGTTTTCTGACGAACTATTGGAGCGTTGCCTCGCAGGGTTCGATATGACAATGAATATCAATCTGGGCGCTCTTTCCATGGGTCAGAAGAAAAAGGTGTACATGTGTGTGGCTTTGGCAACAAATACTCAGTACCTATTGATGGACGAACCTACCAACGGCTTGGATATTCTCTCTAAGAGCCAGTTCCGCAAGGTGGTCATCGAGAGTATGTCGGAGGAGAAGGCCATCATCATCTCTACCCATCAGGTGCACGATGTGGAGCGTATGTTGGACCATGTATGTATCATTGAACCCAACAAGGTTCTGCTGGACGCCCCCTTAATTGAAAAGGATGAGCCCATCGATTTGGAGAAGCTATTCATTGAAACATTAACTAACAAAACTATGGAGGGATAAGTACTATGAAAACATTTGATTTTAACCGCTTCCTAAATGTGGCTCGTTGGGACCTTACCATCAACCGCAAGTTCTATATTCGCCAACTTATAATTATTGCAGGCTGTGTGCTTGTACCTATTATATATAAGTATCTGGTTTTGCTGGCCAATTACGAGCTATGGAATTCTGTAGGAATGGCTATGGCTCAGGAGGCGGACATCGTGGCTGTTTCTGGTTACTATGTGTTTATCGGGGGTGCTGCCTATGTGCTGATGTTTTGCTATATGTTCCATAATCTTGTAGGTAAGCAGGCTCGCATTAATGAGCTTACACTTCCTGCAACCAATTTGGAGCGTTTCCTCTGGCATGCAGGGGGCACAGTTATAGGTACCACGTTGATACTTTTCTTAAGTGTTGCTATGGCTGACCTTTTGCACGTCATTTTCGGATGGGCGATACTGGGGCAGACGGAGTTCCAGTCACTCACAAAGGCCACGTTTGATATGTCACCATCTTTTATACTTGCTAATGAAATCGGCAGGGAAAAGGGTTTCTGGGGCATCCTGTGTTGGCTTTTTGTTTGGCTTCTGAGTGCGAATTTTAATAGCACCTTTGCCTTGGGCAGCGCCTGTAAGTACAAGCACACCTTCGGATATGTGTTTCTTTTCCATGTCCTATGGAATTTGGCTCTTTTGTTTGTGGGTGCAGCTACTATAGGTTTTGTCAACCATGAAATAGTCGAATATCTGGAAAGACATCTTTCTCTGAATCTTGTATTTTTGATTCTTGACATAATCTTGGGAGCAATCCTGTGTTTTATGTGGTGGCTCACTTACCGTCTGTACTGCCGTGCTCAGATTACTACACGTAGGAATCCGTAACCATTAATCCCCCAATAAACCTTATATTATGGAATTTAAGAATCAAAAACCAATATATCTGCAGATAGCTGAGAGCATCTGCGATAGCATTCTTGCCGGCAAATACCGGGAGAATGAAAAATTGCCGTCGGTGCGTGAGTTCGCGGCCGAGGTAGAGGTGAACGTCAATACCGTGGCTCGTTCCTTTGAGTGGTTACAGAATCAGGATGTTGTGGCGACACGCCGCGGCTTGGGGAACTTTGTAAACGAGGGCGCTCGTGAGTCTGTCCTGAAACTTCGCAGAAAGGAGTTCTTTGAGGAGCAGGTACCAGAGTTCTTTCGTACCATGAAGGCTTTGGGCGTCACTTTAGAAGAGATAATTCCGTATATCAAGTAAAAAACCAATAAAACCATTAGATTATGAAAGCACGTTTTATTCTTTCGCCTATTATTCTGCTGGTAGCATTATCTATCATTCTTTCCAGCTGTACAGAGGCTGTGAACAAGTTTGCTTCTATAGTTGTTAATCACAACTTTGAGTTTGAACGCACGGATACCGTCAAGTGGGGAAGTATCGCTGAAAAAACATACGATTTCTCTGCCTTCAACTCTTTGGATGTTGAGGGTGTCGTATGCATTATCTTTACGCAGGATAGCATATGTGCTGTGCGTGTACGTGGTAACGAGAAATGTATGGAGAAGTACAGCGTGGTGATGGATGACGATGAGCTGAAGGTGAGACTGAAGGATGGCAAGAAAGAAGTTACCGATAAAACGCCAGGTATAATTCTGTACGTGTCTGCACCCTATCTGACCAAGATGGCGTTTTCTGGAGGCGGTAAAGTGATGATGCAGGGTGTGATAAATATGCCGGGCACGTTGGATGTTGAACTTAATGGCGCTTGTAATTTTATGGTGGACAGTCTTGCTGTCGATGCATTGGAGTTGGAAACAAACGGAGCAGCCAAGTGTTCGCTTACCAGTGTGGAGACAAAGGGTAATATCGAAATGGAGGTAAATGGTGCTGGCGATATTAATGCCAACGTTTTCTGTCAGGACCTTCGTATAGAACTGAATGGTGCCAGCAAGGGTGCCTTTACAGGTGAATGTAAAAAGCTTGTCTGCGAGGAGAACGGAGCCAGCAAGGTAGATTTCTCTAACCTGAAAAGATAAACTCCCTAACTAGGGAAAAATATTTTTCTAACTAGAGAAAAAAAATCTCTAACTTGAAAAGATGATTCATTTAACTAACATTCATAAAACGTATCAGGGTGTCCAGCCGCTTCACGTGCTGAAGGGTATAGACCTGCACATAGGGAAAGGTGAGTTTGTGGCTATCATGGGCGCATCGGGTTCGGGCAAGTCGACCCTGCTGAATATACTAGGCATTCTGGACGATTATGACGAAGGTGAATATCGCTTGGACGGCACTCTTATCCGCAACCTTTCTGAGACAAAGGCTGCCGATTACCGTAACCGCATGATTGGCTTCATCTTTCAGAGTTTTAACCTGATATCCTTCAAGGATGCAATGGAGAATGTGGCGTTGCCGCTTTTCTACCAAGGTGTGAGTAGAAAGAAGCGCAATCAGTTGGCTATGGACTATCTGGAGAAGGTGGGGCTTACGGAATGGGCTCACCACTTGCCCAACGAGTTGTCGGGTGGTCAGAAACAACGTGTAGCCATTGCTCGTGCTCTTATCACTCAGCCCCATATCATTCTGGCCGATGAACCCACGGGTGCCTTGGATAGTAAAACCTCGCTGGAGGTGATGCAGTTGCTGAAGAAGTTGCACGAACAGGGAATGACCATCATTGTGGTGACGCACGAGAGTGGGGTAGCCTATCAGGCTGAGAAGATCGTACACATAAAGGACGGTCAGATAGAGAGCATAGAGGTGAACGATGGCTCGAAAGACTCTCCTTTTGGCATGAATGGCGTAATGAAATAGGGTTAAAAGGTTGAGAGTATGCTTGAGCTTTTGCACGAGATAAAAGGAACCTTGAGACGTAACATGATGCGCACCATAGCAACAGGATTTGCCGTGGTGAGCGGATTGTTCCTGCTGATAGTCCTGCAAGGAGCCGGAAACGGTGTCATACATTCTTTCCAGTACAACATGGGAGGTTTTGCCTTTGATGCTGTTCATGTTTTTGGCGGAAGAACGACTAAGCCTTGGGAGGGAATCAAGGAGGGACGATTCATCCGATTGGACGATCGCGATTTGGAAATGAGCCGCCGCCACTTTCCTAATCAGATAATCAGTGCTATCCCTACACTAAATCAGCATGGTGTGGTGGCCAGCTATGGTGCTCATTACATCAATGGCACCTCGATGGTGGGAGTATATCCAGAGTATGCAGCTTCGCAAGCAGTGGAGATCTTGGAAGGTCGCTTCATCAACATCATGGATATGATGGAAAAACGTAAGGTATGTGTGGTGGGAAGCAACAGTTGCAAGGATCTGTTCAAGGAAGGTGGTTCGCCCATAGGACGAAATGTAAAGTTGGGGGGCATCCTATATACTGTGGTGGGAGAATACAAGACCAACGAGATGTCCAATGGTAGTAGTTTCTATGTTCCATACACCACATTGTGTACCATATATAATAGAGGTAGGTTCATAGATGAGTTGACTATGAATACCCAGAATATCCCTACGGACTCTGCTATGGAACAGTTCATGAAGGAATATACGCGTGCAACCAGTTATATCCATTCTTTCGACCCGACGGATGACAGAGCATTGTGGATTTGGAATCAGGCTGGAGATAATATACAGATGAATCGGGCTATGAGCATCCTGAACAAGGCATTCTGGATTCTGGGTCTGCTGACCCTGCTGAGTGGTGTGGTGAGCGTCAGCAACATTATGCTTATCAGTGTTAAGGAGCGTACACGTGAGTTCGGTATCCGCAGAGCCATCGGCGCACGTCCATGGAACATTATCTCTATGGTGGTGCTGGAGAGCGTAGTCATTACGGCTATCTTTGGCTACATAGGTATGTTGCTGGGTATCTTCTTCTGTGAATGGATGAATGCCACGGTGGGAAACCAGGTGATGGATTTGGGCGTCTTTCAGGCAAAGTATTTTGTTGACCCAACGGTGGACTTGCACGTATGTTTCCAGGCAACGATAGTGATTATAATAGCTGGCGCGCTGGCAGGCTTCTTTCCTGCACGCAAGGCTGTTAAGGTTAAAACGATAGATGCATTAAGGGCTTAGATATGAAGCTGTTGGATTCTGATTTGTGGGAAGAGATATTGGATTCATTGCGTAAGAATCGTACACGTACGTTTCTGACGGCCTTTGGTATCTTCTGGGGCGTATTTATGCTCATCCTGCTGATGGGAGGAGGTAAGGGTCTGGAAACGATGCTGGGCGAGAACTTCGCAGGTTCTGCAGCTAACTCCGGATTTATGATTTCCAACACCACTAGTGAACCATACAAGGGATTCCGCAGTGGTAGAGAGTGGGATTTAGTATTGGAAGATGTGGCGCGCATCAGTAACTGTGTGCCTGAGATAGATATTGTTACGCCAACAATTCACAAATGGGGATTAAAGGCTTTGGCAAACGACAAATCTTGTGAGATATCGCTAATAGGACATTATGCTGATTATTGTAAGGTGGATAACCCAAAGATAAAACAGGGACGTGCCTTGACAGATGCTGATGGCTTACAACATAGAAAGGTCTGCGTGATAGGAAAGCGTGTGGCACAAGAGTTGTTCCCTGATACAGAGAATCCATGTGGACAGTTCCTGCGCATTGACAGCATTAACTACTGTGTGATTGGTGTGAGTGGAAAAAGCTCAAGCGGTATAAGTATTGTCGGCAATCCGCAGACTACGGTTTATTTGCCATACGAGACCATGCGACAGATGTACAATCGTGGAAACGAAGTGGATATTCTGGCTTTGGTGGCGAAGGATGAGTATCCCATGTCAGAGGTACAATACAAGGTGGAAGCTTTGCTGAAGCGCGCACACATGATTCATCCAAAAGACACACAGGCCCTGATAAAGGTGAATACAGAGGCTATTTTCAATATGATAGATAGTCTGTTTACAGGTGTAAGTATTTTGGTTTGGATGATTGGCTTGGGAACGCTCATTGCAGGAGCTATCGGTGTAAGTAACATTATGGTGGTGACTGTAAAGGAACGTACGACGGAGATAGGTATTCGCAGGGCAATAGGTGCTACGCCTAAGGATATTCTGACAATGGTGATGAGCGAGAGCATAGTCTTGACGCTGATAGCTGGTATGAGTGGAATTTCTCTGGCTGTGATGATTTTGCAGGTGATGGAGAATGCTACCCATGACGAATTCCCAACGTCTCAGTTCCAGATATCATTTGGTATTGCTATAGGAGCATCTCTTCTGCTTACCATTCTGGGGGTATTGGCTGGTTTGGCTCCAGCCATTCGTGCCATGAGAATAAAACCTGTGGATGCAATGAGAGAAGAGTAAAGATATAAAAGAGAAAAGTGAGGAATGAAAAATAAAAAGATATGAAGAAGTTTTTGAAATGGGCAGTTATGGTATTGGTGGCTGCTATCTTTGTGGGAACATTCGTATTTCTGTATCAGAAATCACGTCCGAAAGAAATGGTGTACGAGATTTCTACAGTCCAACTGAAAGACTTGGAGAAGTCTACCATTGTAACGGGTAAGATTGAACCGCGCGACGAGGTGAACATCAAGCCACAGATCTCGGGTATCATTGCCGAACTGTATAAGGAGGCGGGGCAGATGGTGAAGAAGGATGAGGTGATTGCCAAGGTGAAGGTGATTCCTGATATGAATAGTCTGAACAGTGCGGAGAACAGGGTGCGTCTGGCTGAGATCAATCTGGCGCAGGCTGAGAAGGATTTTCAGCGTATGGAAAAACTCTACAGCGAGAAAGTGGTGAGTGCCGAGGATTATGAAAAGAGTCAGGTGACACTGAAGCAGGCTAAGAGTGAGATGACCAACAGCAAGGATGCACTAAACATTGTGCGTGAGGGCATATCGCTGAGCAATGCTAAGATGAGTACCACGCTGGTGCGTTCTACGGTTGACGGACTGATATTGGATATTCCCGTTAAGGTAGGTAATTCGGTAATTCTGAGCAACTCGTTCAACGATGGTACTACCATTGCCACCGTAGCTGATATGCAAAAGCTTATCTTCCGTGGCAACATAGATGAAACTGAGGTGGGGCGTATTGTTGAAGGGATGCCAGTAACCATTACTGTGGGAGCGGTACAGAACTTAAAGCTGGATGCCAGACTGGAGTATATCTCGCCAAAGGGTAGAGAGTCAAATGGAGCCAATCAGTTTGAGATAAAAGCTGCTTTGTCGTTGCCCGATACGGTTAAACTGCGTTCTGGTTACGGGGCCAATGCCGAGATTGTTCTGGATCATGTCAAGAAGGCTGTATGTGTACCTGAGTCTGCCTTGGAATTTGTTGGTGACAGCACCTTTGTGTATGTGTTGACAGATTCTGTCCCCAAACAGCAATTTCTCCGTCGTAAGGTAGAAACGGGTTTGAGCAATGGTATAGATATAGAGATCAAGAGCGGTGTGAAGGTGGGAGAGAAAGTTCGTGGAATCCTGAAAGAGGATAAAAAGTGATGTATTATACAAAATTCAATAATAATATGAGACGCAATTTTTTTGCTGTAGTGACTTTGATTCTTCACTCTTCACTCTTCACTTTTCACTCTTGGGCTCAGCAGACAAAGGAATGGTCGCTGACCGATTGCGTGCAGTATGCGCTCTCGCACAATCTGGATATCAAGCAACAGGAGGACAATGTAAAACTTCTGGAGATTTCGCTCAGCACTAGCAAGAACAGTCGTTTGCCTGACCTAAATGGAAGTGTTAGTGAGAATTTTAGCTTTGGACGTGCTCTTACGTCAGACAATACATACATGAACCGTAATACCAATAGCACTAATTTTAGTCTGGGAACCAGTGTGCCTCTTATTACAGGCGGAAGGATACCTGCTGACATTAAGATGCGAAAACTGAATCTTCAGGCTGCCCTGCAGGATTATGAGCATGCACGCGAGAATATTGCACTTACTGTAACGTCGGCTTACTTGGAGGCTGTTTACCAGAAGGATTTGGCTCACGTGGCTGAGCGCCAAGTGGAACTGAGCCGGGCACAGGTGCGCAGGATGGAACTGCTCTTTGAGAATGAAAAGGCTTCCGAGGCTGAACTCTCGCAGATTCGTGCTACACTGGCTAACGATGAGTTGTCGCTCACCCAACAGCAGAATACATATATGTTGGCGCTTTTGGACCTCTCCCAACTACTGGAACTGGAGTCTCCTGAAGGATTTGATGTGGCACGTCCTTTGGCAGAATCCGTCAAAGGTGATGAGCTGCCCTCTCCCGACCTAGTGTATAACGAGGCGGTGGGTATTAAACCACAGATTCAGGCCGAACAGATCAGGCTGCAGAGTGCTGAGAAGAATATCCAGTTGGCTAAGAGCGCCCTATATCCCTCGCTTCATTTCAATGCAGGATTGGGTAGTAGCTACTATAAGACTTCTGGTTACGAGACGATGGGGTTCGGTAGGCAGTTGCATGACAATTTTAACCAGTATCTGGGTTTCTCTCTGTCGGTTCCTATCTTCAACCGTTTTGCCACTCGCAACAGCGTACGTTCTGCGCGTCTACAGGTTCATACGCAACAGATTAAGTTGGAACAGACAAAGAAGCAACTCTACAAGGAGATTCAGCAGGCTTATTACAATGCAGTGGCAGCAGGCCGACAATGCGAAAGCAGCGATGAGGCTCTGGCAAGTGCCAATGCAGCTTTCATACTTATGCAGCGTAAGTACGAGAACGGCAAGGCTACTGCCACAGAGTTTCAGGATGCTAAGACTAAGTATATGAGTGCAGAATCAAAACAAATTCAATCGCGCTATACTTACCTTTTCCGTAAGAAAATACTCAACTTCTATTGGGGCATGGAACTATAAGCAGGCTTTCTTTAGTCTGACCCATGCTTCCTCCGACAGAATCTGCTGATAGGGCCCGTTCTTCTTGAAATGCATCTTGCGGATGTGCTCAGCCCGTTTCTTGCTGTCGGAATGATCCATGAAATAGGACAGGACGCCATAACTCTCGAACGTCTCAAGTGTGTTTGCCATCTCCATAGGGTCGAGGTGCATGGCATGCAGATAGCGAGCTCCCTGTTCGTCTGCCTCGTCCTCCTTGGCACGAGTAATGGAGTTGCTTATTATCTTATTGGTAAGGTTTGCCAGCATATTAGAATTTCCGTTACCAGTAATCAATGCCAGAAATACGGTGATGATTGTCTGCTGACGCACGGCAGATTGGATGTGCCCCAATCTGAAGTGGGCCATCTCGTGTGCGATTACAGCGCAGAGCTGCGATTCGTTCTTCATCTTTTCGATGAGGGCGGTATTTATAATCAGATGGTTTCCCACTGTGGCATAAGCGTTTACTTCGTCGTCTCTGGTTATTACGACATGGATATCAGCTGTGCTGATGCCATTAGCTTTGCACATCTCAGATACCAGACTGTCTATGGGCGCGCATACATCATGGTCGTTCACCTTCCTGAGACTCATTTCTGAAATTTTCCAAACCCATTCCGACAATTTGTCGCCCACAATGGTGGGATACAAATGAAGAGCCTTCATCCAATCCACCTGTAGGGTAACGTATAGGGTGCCGAAGAATAATAGGGCTGATATGAGAAACTCTTTGAGTATTTTTTTCATCTCTTACAAATCTTATCGGTTATTGTTCCGTAAAGATGCCATTTGTGGACCTTCCCCTTACGTGTGTTGACAGCAGACCGAACAGTCTCTATAAAATCATAGATGTTATACAGATTGACCGTAATAAAGTAGGCAATATAAGCCGACGAGAGGTCGATATAGCAGAACAGTATCCTGATTGTCCACCAAAAAAGAATATTGTTCATGATGAACAGGGGTACTTGTGAGACGAGCGCCTGGATAGAATTCCATCTGACAAAGAAGGTTCCCTTCCTTGACATAAGGTAGAATATGCCTGTAGCCAAGAGATTTATGATGGGCATGGGTAAGCCAATCATTACGGCAACAAGGGACATGATGTAACACCCTGAGGCGCGTTCCTTCTCGTCCTCATGAGGCACGACATCTTCTATTCGAACAGAAGACTCGTTTATGTATATTTCACCAGATTCCATATCCAATTAATCAATATGGCCAAAATGCCGGCAAGGGCGTATGGCCAACTTTGCAATTTCGTTTCTGTAATATGATAGGCTTTAAGGAGAGAAGACGACCCTATAAGGAGATCAACCACAATCCAAATAGGGACAATCACCATCAGTGTGCCCATTAGGATTCCCAAAGGGTTGTAATACAAAGACTTCATCCATTCGCCGTGGAAGAATGCCTGTACTGCTCGGGTTGTTCCGCATGAAGGACAGGGAATATGAAAAAGGTATCTTGTCAGACACCCATTCCAATAAAAATCCCTACTGCTATCATTACTAACATATAGCCATAAATAACCGCATGCTGTTAATAATAGAAGTAGGGGGTATAGTCGTCCTCTGCTAATGTTCATCCTTTAGATGATAGACATGAGGCGTGTGAAATTCTTTTCGCGTGTTGAATTCATAATCAGGAACCAGTCTATAATAGCCCAGATTCCAAAACCACCACATGTGACCAGTTTGCCAATGCCCAGTCCTGTGTCGCCTATATAGAAACGGTCGATGCCCCATCCGCCAATCAAAAGGCTAAGAATAAGTGATATCGTTGGGTCTTTAAACTGAACGGCATGAAGCAGGTTTGCTCTATTGTCATCAGTGGCAAGCAGACGCTCACGGATGATGGGGATTTGTGACTCTGGAAAATACTTGTTGTTCATCATCATGAACATGTCGACTTTTTGCTGTTCCATTTGTTGTGTGTAGTAAAAGTTAATACTAATTAAACGTTCCGATTGCAAAGATATGTATAATCAGAATAAAAAGCAAAGGATTTTCTAAGAAAGGCGTGCTTGGTGAGAAAAAAGTTTCTTACTGATGGATTTGCAATTGCGGGAAGGGGAATTTAATGCTTTGACGGTTGAATTCTTCGTATATCTTCTTGTTCAGGTCAAAGTATACTGCCCAATAATCGGCCCCGTTTACCCATACGCGGAATGTAAAGTTGACACTGCTGTCAGCTAACGCACTCAAAGCATAGAAGGGTTCTGGATCCTTCAGAATGCGGTTGTCTGAATTTGCAATACCCTTTAGCGCATTTATGACTTTTTCGACATCTGTTCCATACTCAACACTAATGGTAAAATCCACACGTCTGGTTTCCATCTTGCTGTAGTTGGTAATGCTTCCGCTGCTTAAAGAACCATTGGGAAGATAAATCTCCTTGTTATCAACGCTCAGCAATATGGTGTGGATAATCTGAATCTCTTTCACTTTACCCATAGTACCTTGTGCCTCAATGAAGTCGCCCACTTTAAAGGGCTTAAACAATAAAATAATCAAGCCACCAGCCAGATTCTGTAGGTTGCCGCTCAGTGCCATACCTGCTGCCACACCTATAGATGCTAATAAGGCTGCAAATGATGTAGTATTAACCCCCAAGGCGCTGATTACTGTGATTATCAACAGAATGTTCAGTAGGATGTTTACAAAGCTTTTTAAGAACGACTGGATGGTCGCATCCACCCCTCTACGTTCAAGCATTTGTCGAACAACCTTATTAACAAGTTTAATGATAAACTTACCTGCTATGTAAATGGCAAGGGCAAGCAGGATACTTTTGCCCACATCAACGCCCACAGATATCAATTGTTTTAACAATGTATCTATTCTCCCACCAGATACAGCCTCAATCATACCCGAAGTTTTTGCTACAACTTCATTTGCTTGCAATAATGTGATCATTTTATTTACGTTTATAAGTTGAAAAATTATTACTGCAAAGATAAAACATTTATTCTTAGCGTTTGCACAAAAATGTTTTTTTTTCTGTCTTTCCTTTCGCGCGCGCGTGTTTATATATAATGTGTGACAAAAAATTACTCCTTATTATCAAAAAAAATGCTGTAATGTTTTGCCGGTTTGCGGAAAAGTCGTACCTTTGCAACCGCAAACGAGGAACGAACCACCTCACTAAGGTGGCCAAACTTGAATGCGCTTTATTTGAAAGTTCTTTGACATAATTCCATAGACAGAAATTGTAGTACAAGAGAAAACAAGTACGAACCGTCATTCTGAAAAGAAATGAGACACTCGGCCAGTTCAGATTTCTTTATACCGTATTATATTACAGAACACAGTCACTCGTC
>JAIKYE010000023.1 GCA_024683455.1 Bacteroidaceae bacterium | reverse complement strand
TAGCAAGTTTTTTGTGCTAAGAGAATTAAGCCTGAATCCTCCTAGTATTTAGCCTCCAAACTCACCCTAAATGACCTTTGATTCGTTCCCTATATTGGAACAAGTTGTTCCGATAGGGGGAACAACTCATTCAGATAGTCTCTATACCCCCTAAGAGATTATCTGAATGAGTCGTGGAGATAGTCTGAATAACTCATGGAGACTATCTGAATGAGGGAAAGGTGACTATAGTCGAATTTCCCTGCTTATTTGTGAGCAAGAAATGGCTTAAATAAATATTTTTTCTAAGTTGTTTATTCCGAATGATATTCGGACAAACTTCCAAGAAGCGAAGAATGAGACTTTCTTAGACAGGAAGTAGGACTCTTAACAGGAAAAGAGCCAATACTTATGTGTTCTGTGCAATAATCATGTCGTTTCTACGTTATTATAAATAAACAAAGATGGACCTGGGATGGCAGAACAAGAGAAATGGAAGTGGCAAGAGCCTGGAGCGGCATGGAAAGGTGTTGGACTGTATCACGTCACGCTGACAATAACAGACCGCAGTCCTTTGCTTGGGCGCCTTGAATTCGCTGACAACGACCCGGGTAAGGCTAAGGTAAGGCGAACGGCGCAGGGAAATGCTATAGTTAATTGCCTGCTGAGCATTCCGTATCACCATCCTGAGGTGCAGGTGTTGCATTTTTGCCTTATGCCTGATCATCTGCATGCGGTTTTGTACGTTAGGCACACCATGCCCACGGGTGTCAAGGGTGTGGTGAGAGGTTTCTGGCAGGCTGCGAAGAAACTGGGAAGGGCTTCTTTGATTATTCCTCCGAATGATATTCGGAGAAACTACCAAGAAGAAGCACATAACTACCAAGGAGCACATAACTACCAAGAAGGGACGCGTGACTACCAAGAAAAGATGGGAGGTTTGCAAGAGGAAACGGCTCGCTTAGAGGCATTCTCTGCAGGGCTGCGTGAGCAGATGGGTGATGATGCCTACTACCAGCTTCAGCCGGTCTTTACGGAGATGCCTTTTATCCGCCCGATGGGACATCGGGCGCAACTGCCCAACACAATACGTTATATTGATATGAATCCACAACGACTGGCTACCAAACGTCTGAAGCCTGGTTTCTTCCGAGTGCAAAGAGGAATAATGATTGGCGGACGCAGTTATGACGGTGTGGGGAACACAACACTACTGATGGCAGAGGCATTTGCAGCGGTACATGTACGAAGCATGATGGTGAAAGCTGCCGAACAAGGTGATGTAGAGCCTCTGCGTAATTACAAGAATTCTTGCGTGTTAGCAGCTCGCAAGGGAACGGTAATGGTATCACCATTCATCTCGTCTGATGAGAAACAGGTGATGCAGGTGTTGCTTCAGGAACAACTTCCATTTATCTGTCTTACAGATAATGGATTTCGTGATTATTACAAACCCTCCGATGTCCTCTTTGATGCTTGTGCCGCAGGGCGTGTGCTGATACTAAGCCCATGGTCGTATGATGCAGGTAAACGGCACATCAGTCGTGCAGAATGCATGGCGCTCAATAATATGGCAGAAGATATATGTAATAAGCTATAAATACCCAAAAAATAAGGTCTTGACGTAATGCCAAGACCTTATTATATATATAGGGTGGGGGATTTATCCTAAGTAAGAGCGGAGCAGGCTGTTGCGGCTGCCTGTACGGAGCTTGCGGATGGCCTTCTCGCGAATCTGACGTACACGCTCACGGGTAAGTCCGAAACGTTCGCCAATCTCTTCCAGTGTCATTTCCTGATGATTGATGCCGAAGCTCATCTCTACGATGTCTTTCTCGCGCTCGTTGAGCATGCTCAGGGCACGGTCGATCTCTGTAGCCAGGCTCTCGTTGACAAGAGTCTTGTCTGCCATAGGAGAATCGGGGTTGGTCATTACATCCAGCAGACTGTTCTCCTCACCCTCCACGAAGGGGGCATCCACACTCACGTGGCGACCGCTGGCACGCAGAGAGTCGTTGATCTTCTCCGGCAGCTCGTTTACCAATTCTGCCAACTCATCAGCACTGGGCTTACGCTCGTGTTCCTGCTCGAACTTGGTCATGGCCTTGGTAATCTTGTTAACGGCGCTCACCTGGTTCAGGGGCAGACGAACGATACGGCTCTGCTCGGCCAAAGCCTGCAGAATGGTCTGACGAATCCACCATACGGCATAAGAGATGAACTTGAAACCACGGGTCTCATCGAACTTCTCAGCAGCCTTGATAAGACCTACGTTACCCTCATTGATAAGGTCGGGTAGGGAAAGACCCTGATTCTGGTACTGTTTGGCAACAGAAACCACAAAGCGCAAATTGGCACGAACCAATTTGTCAAGAGCACGACGGTCACCCTTTTTTATTCTTTGGGTTAGTTCTACCTCCTCGTCAACGGTGAGGAGTCCTTCACGTCCGATTTCCTGCAGATACTTATCCAGCGAAGCACTATCGCGGCTGGTGATACTCTTTGTGATTTTAAGTTGTCTCATTTTGTACCTTCTGTATTATTTTAGCGTGCGAAGATAGAACTTTTTTCTGAAATGATTTAAATTTTCCTCAAAAAATGTTGTTTATTTAACATATTTGATACCTGAATTTAGAAAAATCACTATCTTTGCAATACAAATGTGATGTTTAACAAGTAAAAAGAAAAAAATCATGATTGCATTAATCGTAGTAGCAGTTATTGCTGTAATTCTTATTTTTTGGGTTATTGGTATCTATAACAATTTGGTTGCGCTCCGCAATAACCGCGAGAATGCTTTTGCCAACATAGATGTTCAGTTGAAACAGCGTTACGACCTTATCCCTAACCTTGTAAATACGGTCAAGGGTTATGCCGAGCACGAGAAGGGTGTACTGGAGCGTGTAACTGCTGCCCGTACTGCTGCTATGGGAGCAACAACCCTGAATGACAAGATAGAGGCTGAGAATGCGCTGAGCAGTGCCCTTGCCGGTCTGAAGGTGAGCGTAGAGGCTTATCCCGATCTGAAGGCCAATCAGAACTTCATGCAGTTGCAGAGCGAGTTGGCTGACATAGAGAACAAGTTGGCTGCCGTTCGCCGTTTCTTCAATAGTGCTACCAAGGAGCTTAACACAGGCGTTCAGAGTTTCCCCGCTGTGCTGTTTGCCGGCATGTTCGGTTTCCATCAGGAGCCAATGTTCGAGGTTCCTCAGGAGGAGCGTGCTGCCGTTCAGAAAGCACCCGAGGTTAAGTTCTAATCATACGGAATGAGATACGTAGGAATACATACACAGCAGGCTAATAACAATTTTAAGAGCCTGCTGTTGCTTCTGCTTTTCCCCTGCATCATGTTGGGGATGGTCTATCTGTTTCTGGTTGTCATCAATTATCTGGGGGTAGCGGATTATGCATACGAAGATGCATACGGACCTGTCAGTAGGGTAGATTGGGACTATGTGAACTACGAGATGATACATATCCTGCCCTGGGTGGTAGGTATCGTGGCCTTGTGGTTCGTGATAGCCTATTTCTCCAATACTGCCATGATACGCAGAGCTACGGGTGCCCGTCCTCTTGAGCGCAGAGAGAACCCTCGTGTGTACAATATTGTAGAGAATCTCACCATGTCTTGCGGCATGCCCATGCCCAAGATAAATGTCATCGATGATCCTCAGCTGAACGCTTTTGCCAGCGGAATAGATACTAACAGCTATACCGTAACGGTAACTACGGGTATCTGTAACCGACTGAATGATGAAGAGTTGGCTGGTGTGATAGGACATGAGTTGACGCATATCCGCAACCGAGATACTCGCCTGCTCATTGTCAGCATCATCTTTGTCGGTATAATGAGTACCATCCTGTCTTTGGCTGTACGTATTATGTGGAACACCTTTATTTACGGAGGTGGACGTCGCCGAACCAACGATAATGGCAAGGGTAATGGCGGTGTGGCCGTCATAGTGGTTATGTTGGTAGCATGTGTCTTGGCCGCCATAGGGTACGTATTCACGCTACTTACGCGTTTTGCTATCAGCCGTAAGCGCGAATATATGGCAGATGCCGGAGGCGCAGAGCTTACGGGCAACCCATGGGCATTGGCTTCTGCATTGCGCAAGATAAGCAATGATCCGGGATTGGGTCAGACAGACCGTGAGGATGTAGCTCAGCTGTTCATCATTCGTCCTCATGCCTTTAAGAGCAGCTTTACCTCTTTCATGAGTAATTTGTTCAGTACTCACCCCAGTACCGAAAGCAGAATTGCTTATCTGGAGCAATTCTAATATAAAATGTATATTATATAAGCGCAATGGTGTTGCAAAACGATGCAAAACCATTGCGCTTTATGATATAATATCACCTCTTTTGCCCCCCGAGAGTAAAAAAAATGCGTTGGAGTTAATGAAAAATGTAAAAAAAGTATATATTTGCAAGCAGAAATAACCAATTGAACAATTTTATTAACTTAAACAACAACATTTATGCACAAATTTTTACTCTCGATGGCAGTGTTGCTGCTATCGCTTCTTGGCCATGCACAGGGAATAACCTCTGTGGGTGCAAACATTCCTATTCTTAAATCATCCAGATGGAGCCAGGAGGCTTATACAGCCAAGGTTCTTGTTGCAAACTCTGCTATTGACTACGGAGAATGGACCGACCAGAACGTCTATTACAACATGCTTGTTCTTGAAGACGGTCCTGCTCTCGACGCGAACGGGAAAGCTTGGTACGAGAAGGATTATGATGAGTTAACGCTTACTGAAGATGAATATGGAGTAACCGAAGACGGATTCTTCAGATGGGAGACTCAGAAAGCACCTTTTCACAGTAATGCTGAATACAAAGGTATGCCCTCGTTTCAGTGGACAGCCAACAGTATCATAGCCGATATCTACATCCGTCGTACTTTTACAACGGACAACATGCTTGCCGGTGATGTTTACCTTGCATGCGGTCATGATGACGCTCCCTGTGAATACTATATCAATGGCGTGCTTGTATGGCAGGCAACAGGTATGGATATTGCCTATTATGACTATATCTACGAAAAGGATGATGATGGTAATAACATCGGTGATCCCATTGACAGTATCCCTCATTACAAACAAGGGTGGAATGACGATGAGATATACAAGCTTACAGAAGAGCAGAAGGACCTTATCCGTATAGGCGGTGAGGAGAATATATTAGCCGTTCATGTTCACCAGAACTGGGGTGGTGCCTTTGCTGATTGCGGTCTCTACACAATGGTAGAGGGTGGTTTGGACATGGGTTATGTTAAGCCATGGGACGGTAAGGTTATCTACAACTCTTATGGTGGCTATAATTATAAGACCAACAACGATCCCCATCCTCTCCACAACTGGGAGAAACTGTATGAAGCTCAGGAGGGTGATGTTTACACCATTCCTATGGAAGGCTGTTCTGAGCAGGATGCTTGGGGTTCACAGATGCACTTCAAGACTCCAATCACCCTTGAAAACGACAAGACGTACAACGTTAAGTTTAAGTTGAATGCAACGGGTGATTACTCAGCTGTACGCGTTAAGATATGCGACAACGATAATGACGAAGAAGAGGCAACGGCATATGAAAGCTACTTGGAAATTGAAGCAGGTGAAGAAACTGAGTTCGATGAAGAGATAAATGGCTTGGAAACTATCAAGAACCTGAAACTTGTCTTCGACTTTGGCGGTGGTGCAGGAAATGATACTATCAAGATCAGCGATATGTCCATTAAGGATGAGGATGACAACGAGCTGTGGATAGGTACACACTATTTCAACTACTTCTACATGACAAAGCCCGTTTATGACAAGGAAACTGGCGAGCCAACCTATGATGATGAAACAGGCAAACTGATTGTAGAAGAAATAAAATGGCCTGGTGTAGAGGGACGTGTAGAGACACTGGCATGGACATTGCCCGACTTTGATGACGAGCAGTGGGATACCTGGGCAATGCCTTGCGGTAACTCTGGTTATATGTCCGAGGTGAAGACTGTATGGCCTGGCGGTGATAATACGAATCTCTGGGTACGTCGTAACTTTGTACTGGACAAGGTGAATCCTCGTCTGAGCTACGCGCTGAACGTATGCCACGATGATAATTATGAGACTTATGTAAATGGTCATCTCCTGCAGCAGAATACTGGATGGACTAATGGTAAGAAGCCCGTTCAGGTTCATATCCCTGCCAAATTCCTCAATGTAGGAAACAACGTCATTGCTACCTATATCCAGCAGAACTGGGGTGGTAAGTTCTATGACTGCGGTATCAACGTAGAGGAGGTTAACTATCAGGAATGTGCCGATGAACTGCGTGCTGTAATTGCCAAGGGTGAGGCTGCACATGATCCTCTGACCGCTAAGATGGAGGAGAACCTGGCTGCTCTTGTGGCTGATGGCAAGTATGAGTTGGCAACCAATATGGATGCTGCTGAGGTTAAGGATTATGCTAAGAACATGGACGCTAAGGTGAGCACCATTCTTGGATATGCCAGCGACGTTAAGGTATTCTCCCAGACTCTGGCATATTGCGAAAAGGAGGATAAGGGCTTCCTTACAGAAGCGATTGCTAACGCCAAGGAAAATATTGACACCTGTGCAACAGCAGATCAGGTTAATGTCATCCTGAGCAGCCTCCGTACGTATCGTAAGAAGAATGCAGCAGAGCGCCATACAGAGAAGTACGTAGGTTCAGTTCCTGAAGCAGATGGTGAATATTATTTCTATAATGTAAAGGATAAGCGTTTCCTTGGTGGTGCTGAATCATGGGGTACCCATCTGGCCACAGAGTATGTTTCTAATGCATTTGCTCTTGTTGCAGAAGACCGCGAAGGCAATGCGCTGCCTAAGGGCTTCCGTATAAAGACCTTCAGAAGCAATGGCTCTACAGATGAAGGTTATACCAAGGATTTCATGAACTATGGAGGTTATGTTGATACCGACACAAATGATGCATGGGACTTCATCCCTGTGGAAGGTAAGAAGAACGTATATAATATTGTACGCGCAAGTTATGAATACACAGAAGATGTCCTAGATGATAATGGTGAAGTGATAGATGTGGTAACGAAGAAGACCAACGTACGAGAGGATGGTTCTCTGTACTACCTCGGACTCCGTGACGGTGGCGAGAATAACCTCAATGTCGGCTTCAACTCATGGAATGTCGTAGATACAGACATGAAGGATCCTGCTAACGAGGGTAACCAGTGGATGCTTATTACTTTTGATGAGATGAATGAATTGCTGGCAACAGCAACAGAAAAGAATCCTGTAGATGCTACCCATCTTATCGTAAATCCCGGCTATGATCAGCGCCTTTCTATTGCTGAATGGTTTAACGGTAGTAGCGGCGGTGGCAGCGGCGTATGGGGTCGCGGAGGCAACTATGTGGACTTTGTTTGGGAGAACTGGAATACTCAGTATGCCGAGGTTTCACAGGTTATCTATGATCTGCCCGAGGGATGGTATGAACTTGACGTTCAGGGCTACTATCGCGACGGTCACTATACCACTCATATGCTAAAGGTTGCTCTTGGTCTTCAGACAGAGAGACGCGCCAGCGTATTTGCATACTCTGGAGATGGTTTTGTAGAAGATGCACTGGATCTCCAGAAGTCAACAATCTGCTCATTCTCTGACGGTATCAATGCCGTTCCTGGACTTGGCCGTTGCTTCACAGACAATGTTACATGGACCACATATGATGAGTCCGATGAGGAGGTGAAGTACACCTGCAAGGGCGATGGTACCATGTATTGTACAGATGCTTGCTGGAGTGCTGCAGAGGAGTTCTTCCAGAATGGTCTGTGGTGGAATCGTCTGATTATCAAGGTTCCCGCAGAGGGCATTATTACTATTGGTGCTATGAAGGAGGATGCCGAAGAGGGTGACTGGTTGGTTGTTGACAACTGGCGTCTCAAGTACTTGGGTAATAGCAATCCTCAGGATGTAATAGATGGAATTGAAAACGTTAACGTCAACGATAACGCTAACGCAAGAGAAATTTACAACCTCTCTGGTCAGCGTCTGAGCAAGACTCAGAAGGGTGTTAACATTGTTAACGGCAAGAAGTATGTTGTAAAGTAATAGCCTCACCCCTAACCCCTCTCCGAAAGGCGAGGGGAACCAAATGGGAGAGGGGACTCTGAGAAGAGAGGAAACTCATAAATAAAGGGAGCGCTTCCAAAACTGGAGGCGCTCCCTTTATTCTTTCTTGCAGAACAAAAAAAAGAAAGCATCTCCAGAAATTGGAAATGCCTTCTATTTTTTTGATTATGAGTATTGAATTTTCAATTTTCAATTCTCAACTTTCAATTTTTTACAGAGAAATAGCACCACTGGGGCAAGCATCAGCACAAGTACCACACTCTGTGCACTGCTCGGGGTCAATAGAATACTTATCGCCCTCTGAGATAGCTCCAACGGGACATTCATCGATACATGTGCCGCATGCAACACAGTCATCACCAATTACGTATGCCATAATCTTATAAATAATAAATGTTAAACGTTAAATTTTCAATTCTCAATCACAGTAAACGGTAAACAGTAAACTGTAAACCGATTACTTGGCAAAGGTAATTAATTTTGGTGATTTGGACATCATAAAGATGTTGTTTTTTTCGCCATTATCATCAAAAATAGTGATTTATGCAATAAAGCTCCCTCTTTTTACGTTATTTTCATGATGAAAATACGTGTTAGAATATTTGTTTTGGCTCTGATGGCTCTCCTATGTGCTGGGGGAGCTATGGCTCAACCTCGTAAGGTAATGAACAGACCTTACTTGGACTATCGTAAATTGCATTATGGTTTCCTTATAGGTTTCCACATGCAGGATTTGGAGTTGCGCAACAATGGTTTTGTTACCCCAGAAGGGGAGGAGTGGTATGCCGATGTTGATAACTATAATCCAGGATTTACCGTTGGCGTATTGGGTGAGTTGCGTCTCAATAACCACTTTGCTCTACGTGTTTCTCCTACCATTCACTTTGGGCAGAAGCATATAATGTTTCACGAGCAGGTTAGTCAACGTGATACCACCCAGAACATAAAGAGTTGCTACCTCTCTATCCCCTTCGATATAAAGTTTGCAGCACCTCGTTATAATAACTTCCGTCCTTATCTTATAGCGGGTCTTAATCCTACTATCGACCTTACTGCCCGTAAGCACGGAGCACTAAGAGTGAAACCTTTTGATTGTTTCATAGAAGTAGGTATGGGATGTGACATTTATCTGCCATATTTCAAGTTGAACCCTGAGCTTAAGTTCTGCTTTGGTCTCATGGATATTTTACAGAAGGATCGCTCGGACCTTATAGATACGTCTCTGCATAAATTCACCCAGAGTCTGGATGGCGGTCACTCCAAAATGATAGTCCTTACTTTCTACTTCGAATAAACATAAAGGGGAGCCAACGACTCCCCTTTATTCATATAATGTATATAGAGCTTACTTCAGACGTGCAAGGGTTTCCTTGATACGCTTCATAGCCTCTACGATGTTTTCGTCGCTGGTGGCGTAGCTCATGCGGAAGCACTCAGGGCTTCCAAATGCGTCACCGCCAACAGTTGCAACGTGACCAACCTCCAACAGGTACATGGCCAGGTCTGTGCTGTTGTTGATAACACGGTCGCCATCCTTCTTGCCGAAGAAGCTGCTGCACTTGGGGAACAGATAGAAGGCTCCCTGAGGAACGTTAACCTCGAGGCCGGGAATCTCCTTTGCCAACTTAACAATCAGGTTCTTGCGACGCTCGAAAGCCTGACGCATGTCCTCTACGCACTGCTGGTCGCCAGCAAAGGCTGCCTCTGCTGCTTTCTGGCTTACAGAGCAGGGACCGCTGGTGTACTGGCCCTGCAATTTGTTACAGCCCTTAACAATCCAGTCGGGAGCAGCAATGAAACCGATACGCCATCCGGTCATAGCATATGCCTTAGAGACACCATTAATGATAACAACACGATCCTTGATGTCGGGGAACTGAGCCATGCTGGCATGCTCGCCTACGTAATTGATGTGCTCATAGATCTCATCAGCCACAACAATTACATTGGGATATTTCAGCAATACGTTCTTCAGTGCTTCCAACTCAGCCTTGCTATATACAGAACCTGTGGGGTTGCTGGGAGAGCAAAGGATAAGAGCCTTTGTCTTAGGAGTGATGGCAGCCTCCAACTGAGCTGGGGTAATCTTGAAATCCTGCTCGATAGTTGCCTCTACAAATACAGGTGTACCTTCTGCCAGCAATACCATCTGAGGGTAGCTTACCCAGTAGGGAGCAGGGATGATAACCTCGTCGCCGGCATTTACCAATGCCATGATGGTGTTGCAGACACTCTGCTTGGCACCATTGCTACAGAGAATCTGGCTTGGAGCATAGTCCAGACCGTTCTCATTCTTCAGTTTAGCTACAATGGCGTTCTTCAGTTCTGGATAACCAGGAACGGGAGAGTAACGACTCCAGTTGTCTTCAACAGCCTTAATGGCGGCAGCCTTAATATGGTCGGGCGTATTGAAGTCGGGTTCGCCAACGCTCATGTTAATAACATCAACGCCTTGAGCTTTCAGTTCACTGCTGCGCTGACTCATAGCCAATGTGGCACTGGGTGCCAAACGGTTCAATCTGTCGGAAAGGGTAGCCCCCTCCCGGCCTCCCCCTTTGGAGGAGGAGTTGTTAATTTTCTGTTCCATATTGTTAATCATTATATTGTTTTTTTGTTTCTTACTTTAAGTCACTCCCCCAAAGGGGGGGCGGGGAGGGGGCTTTTATAATTTGTGTCCCATCCTTATTCGCTTGGTCTCCAGATAGCGGCGGTTGTATTTGTTGGGCTCAATGATGATGGGGATATTCTCCACAATTTCCAAGCCGTAGCTCTCGAGACCTACACGCTTTACGGGGTTATTGGTGATAAGCTTTATCTTGCTGACACCCATTTCCTGAAGAATCTGAGCACCTACGCCATATTCGCGTTCATCGGGCTGGAAACCGAGATGTATGTTGGCATCTACGGTATCATCTCCCTGTTCCTGCAACTTATAGGCAGCAATCTTGTTCATCAGGCCAATGCCACGACCCTCCTGATTCAGGTAAACGACCATTCCCTTGCCTTCCTTCTCTATCATCTGCATGGCACGATGGAGCTGGTCGCCGCAGTCGCATCGACAACTGCCAAAGATATCGCCTGTTACGCAACTGCTGTGCATACGAACCAGAATAGGTTCGTTGGGTGCCCATGTTCCCTTGTACAACACCACATGTTCCAGACCATTGCTCTTCTGACGGAAGGGGATGATGTGGAAGTTGCCATAGGCTGTAGGAAGCTCTGCCTCAACACCCTTCTCTACAAGAGATTCCTGCTGCAGACGGTATGCTATCAGATCACGGATAGAGATAATTTTCAGTCCGTGTTCTTTGGCAACCTCTTGCAACTGAGGCATGCGAGCCATGGTGCCATCTTCGTTCAGAATCTCTATCAATGCCGCTGCGGGTTGCATCCCTGACAGGCGAGCCAGATCAACGGCTGCTTCAGTATGTCCGGCACGGCGCAGTACACCTTTGTCTTGAGCATAAAGGGGATTGATATGTCCTGGACGACCAAAATCTGAGGGTTTGCGAGTTGGATCTGCCAAAGCACGAATAGTTGCTGCGCGGTCGTGTGTACTAACGCCCGTAGTACAACCTTCCAGCAAATCTACCGTTACGGTGAATGGCGTTCCCAGCATACTGGTATTGTCCTGCACCTGATGGTCTAACTCCAGTTCCTTTGCACGACTGATGGTAATAGGTGCACAGAGTACACCGCGTCCGTTGCGGAGCATGAAGTTGACTTTCTCTGGTGTTATCAATTCTGCAGCAGTAATGAAGTCGCCCTCATTCTCGCGGTCTTCATCATCTACGACTATAACAAATTTACCTTGGCGGAAATCCTCCAAAGCCTCTTCTATTGAGCTTAGTTTGAATTCTTTATTCATAATTCATTATTTTCATTATAAAGTTTAGAGTTTCGGGTTTAGAGTTTAGAGTCAGTTCTTCTGTTTTGAGTTTACAAGTTGGTATCTTCACTCTTTCACTTTTGACTTTCGGTCTCGCTTACAGCTCGTGACCCCTTCGGCGTTCACTCTTTCACTCTTTACTTTTCACTCTTTCAACTTTCATTTGTTTCAATTTTCTTCATTACTACCAATCCTACCTCTTGCAGTTTGTCCAAGTCGCGACTCAGACGTAGCTGATATCTCCAGATACGCAACCAGAAAAACAAGCCAACGGGCAGTATGATGCCAGCCCACTTGTTCCAGTTGGGATTCCTAAAGGGACGGGTGTGGGCATCTGGTATGATATATGGAATCATATTAAGCAGCCCAATAATATAATTGTTCTTACTGTTATGTAGTTCATCTATCAAGTCCTCCAGTCTTTCGCTGATCTTTTTAACGGTGGTGTCCTCTTGGTAATGGAAGAAGATGTTCCAATAAGAGGGCATCAGCAATAGATTGTGATTTGCAGAATAGTCTTTGCTGTCTTCTATCAGTTGTCTCATCTCCTCGTAGCATTTGGGATAGTCAGGGTCGTAGATAATAACCTCTTTACGACTGAGTGTTCTGGAGATGCGCAGACCGAAGAGTTTCATGAAGAATCTCCGATATCCTTCTATGTTGAATACCACGCTGTCTGAGTTGGCCTTATATGTAAGCCATCCACCTATTGGCAGAAGTATCATACTGCTGAGCCATTCTCCGAAATAGGCATCCCATGCGCCTACCTTTGCGTTATTCTCGCCAGCCACATTGATGATGTAATAGAAGATAAAGAAGATAACGCTCACCACAACAGGTATTCCCAAACCACCCTTACGGATGATAGCTCCCAATGGTGCTCCTATGAAGAAGAATAGCAGGCAGGAGAGGCTCAAGGTATATTTCTTCTGCGATTCCATAAGGTGTCTGCGCAACTGGGTGTTCAGGTCTGCTGTATAGCAACTGGAACGGAACTCACACTCGGCCTTCATCGTTTCTGCCCTGCTGAGGGCATTCTTCCAGGCTGAGGACTTTTGGTCTTCACGCAGTTGTGCAAAGAGTGTGTCCAAAGGGGCAACTCCTGCAGCTTCTTTTACGATCTTAACAGAATCCTTTCTCCCGGGTGAAAGTGCACGGGCCAGATAAGATTTGCCGGCATTCTCATAGATACTATGTCCGATGCTGTCTTTACGAGCCCTTATAGAATCTATTCCGTGATGTATTTCCTCCAGGTTCTTGGCCTGTGCGTTGCCGGCAAAGAGATTTGCATCCCATAGATTAAATTCCGAATTAAAGGGAATGTAGTCAATTTCCTCGATAAAGGATTCTCTCATGTAAGGGATGCTGGCACGTAACATAGAGCCCGACTGGTTGTCCATATTCTTAAACCTTTCTCCATTGTAGAGTGTAAGTTTAAGATGTGTCTTATCGGCAGTATTCTGCAATCGTCCGCTGTCTGCAATCACAATCTGCGTATCCTCATAGTTATCTGTATTGGTGTAAATCATTACGCCATAGAGCATTCCATTTTCTGCGTCTTTGCGTTCCACGTACAGATTATAGCCGGGGATATCACTATAGAAGATTCCCTCGGGGATATCCAACTCCGGCGACTTCTGCCTCATACTCCATAGCAAGGTATAGAGTTGTTTTGTGGCTTCAGGACTGATGTTGTTCTGAAAATAGAAGCTTCCTGTACATATAAGCGTAGCCAATATCAGAACTGGCATCAGAATGCGAACCAAGGGGATGCCGGAGGCCTTCATGGCCAATAGCTCAAAGCGTTCGCCAAAGTTTCCGTATGAGATCAAGCTTGCCAGCAAAACCGCCAAGGGAACGGACAAAGGTATAAGTGTAAGAGCACTATACCAAATGAATTTGGCAAGGACGTCCCATGTGAGACCCTTGCCAACTAAGTCGTCTACGTACTTCCAGACGAACTGCATTAGGAATATAAAAAGACAGATGAAGAACGTACCTGCAAAGAGTTGTAGGTATCCTTTTAGTATAAAGATGTCAAGTTTCTTTATTATTCTCATCGGCCTTTTTATATCATGTCCCCATTATTCCACGTAGCTTTCCAACAGTTTTGCCTGCTCGTCGGGGACAATAGTTACTGAAGTCATGGAAGCTGGTACTACCAGAGACTCACCTGCATGCAGGAAGATACCCTGACCTTCAGGAGAAAGGAAAGCGCACTCGCCGCTCAAGCACATGTAAACACGGAAAGAGTCTATTCCTGTGTAGTCTCTTACAAAGCTTTTGGTAAGCTTCAGTTCGTTGGTAGTGAAGAAAGGACTTTTTACCAAAGGTATCACTGCGTCTCTTTCCTCTGTGTAATTTACCTTGGGATTCTCTGTAATGTCATCAAAGTTGATAGCATCCAGAGCCAGTTCTGTATGGAGTTCACGCAGGTTACCATCGCGGTCACGACGCATATAGTCATAGATACGATAGGTAACATCGCTGGTTTGCTGAATCTCAGCAATCACCATGCCGGCGCCAATACCATGTACTCTGCCTGCGGGAATGTAGAAACAGTCGCCTTCTACGACGTTAACCTTATTAAGGTCGTTCTCGATGCTTCCGTCGGCAACTTTCTTGGCATAGTCTGCGATTTCCGTCTTCTTGGTAAATCCGGCAATCAGCTGGCTACCGCGGTCGGCATCTACAACGTACCACATCTCGTTCTTTCCCATCTTATTGTGACGTTTCTTGCTCAACTCATCATCAGGATGAACCTGAATGGAGAGATCCTGACGTGCATCAATAAACTTAATGAGCAAGGGGAAATCCTTGTCGAATTTCTCTGTGTTCTTCTTGCCTAAGAAGTCGGCACCATAGCGCTCAACTACTTCAGGTAGTGTAAGTCCCTTGTTTACACCATTCAACACTATAGATTCAGATCCCTTCACAGCAGAGACTACCCATGTCTCTGAACCCCAAAGTGTGGGCTTGAAGATAGGATTAAACTTTAAGATTTCCATACAGATATAGGTATTTATAGTTTTTATTTCGTTTGTTGTATAAGATAGACAATGTAGGCCAGACGGAGCTCTTCTTCGCTATAGACATCACCGTATTCGCTGATTACTTTATCCATGCTGAACTTCTTCTGGCTTGCCATATAGTCCACCAATTCCTGCACACAGTCTTCGCCTATAACCTCGTTGGTAAAATAGGTGATATCAACATTCAACCCCTGACGGATAAGCTTCTCCAACTCGTCCAGCACTTCATCAAATGAAATGCTTTCGCTTTCCGCAAAATCGTCCAAGGCAATCTTCCTGTCAATTGCATGAATCAGTTTGATTTGTTGTTTTGTCTTGGCTGAAGCCTTCTGTTCTGAATTGTCTCCATCACCGCTTGGAATCTGAACCATCAGGTCCTCAAAATCCTCCAGACCTGTGATGTTCTCTTCCGTAGCCTCCTCTTCCTCGTCTATCATAAAGGGAGTTGGCTTTTTGGCATATTTCTTTCCCTCTTTTGATACGGTAAGTTTATCGCTTTTGGATGACTTCAGTTTCAGGTATCTGCTTTCAAATGCTTTGTCTATAATAGCAGTCCAATAGTCTTCGTCGTGTGCATCACCGATGCCGTATGTCTCATTGTCGTATAGGCCTAATTCTTCTATTTCCCGACTTTCCTTTCCTATCAGGTAATCAGTAAGAGTCTGGCGTGAGACGGATTCTCCAATCTCTAAAAGGGCTTTTATTATTTTTATGAGTGATTCTTTTGCGTCCATATTTTGCTATCCTTTGTTTTCGGGGTGCAAATATAAGGCAATTATAATTTGCGGCAAAAGTTTTTAAGCATTTTTTTGAAAGATTTATTCAAGGAAATTTTGCACGATTTTTTCTGTCTCATTCCAAAGCGTTTGCATATGCTTGTGATGCACGTATTTATCGCCCAATTTTACTATCTTGTTAGACCTGCAGAAGGTTCCCGTTTGTCCATCCTTGTCTTTGTCAAACATCAGATGGATAGCAGTATCTGCACCTTGTCTGGGGGTGCGGATAAGAGGGCGGAAGAAGAGGTCGGCAATGGGATCAAGCAATCTGTGTTGCAAGTGTATAATCTTGGTGTTCACCACACCTGGGTCAGCAATATTTACGGTAATGCCATGTCCCTTTATTCGCCTAGCCAAATCAAGCGAGAAAAGAGTAAAGGCCAGCTTGCTGTTGCTGTAAACCAAAATGCGCTGCCAGAACCCTTTTCTTCCCTTTGTAAAGAACTCGGGGAACTTCAGTTTACCTAGTATGTATGAACATGAGGACATATTGACAATCCTGCTTCCCTTGCCCATAAGTGGAACGAGCAGTCGGGTTAGCAGATAAGGTCCTACATAGTTTACGGCAACGGTACGTTCCAAACCATCAACAGTGGTATGAAGTCCCGTTTCCAAGGTGCCTGCATTGTTCATGAGAATGTCTATGTGGTCGAATTTTGCCTTCACCTCATTTACAAACTCGTGAACCGACTGCAGATTAGAAAGATCCAAGGCCATAATTTCTACATCCGTAAGGCCTGTTTCATCTATCATCTGCTGACGTCTGGCTTCCGACCGGCTGGGGCAGTAGCAGGCCATAACAACATGGTAGCCTTGCAACAAAGCTTCCTTTGCTTCCTCATAACCCATGCCACCATTGGCGCCAGTTACTATTGCAACCTTTTTCATGCGTTCTGTTCTTTTTCTATTCTTGCAATTTCCTTAACTATCTTTTCTGGGAGTTCCTCTTCCATATGCTGGTGACAAGCCATCTCCAGTGTGTACATACGGCCAATGCAGTAGTTACTATGCTTACAGCCGCAGCGGTGGTGAGGATCTTCCTTCAACTTATTCACAAAGTCAGGCTCGTTGAGTAGGCTGCGTGCCATCTGAACAGCCTCGAATCCGTGACCCAGCACTTCGTTAATCTTATCGCCGGCAACCAGTCCGCCTACATAGATGAACTTCATGTCGGGCAGCGCCTCGCGGAACTTCAGTGCATCCTCCAGGAAGTAAGCTTCCTCATACTTGACGGGCTTAATCATGGTCTTACGGACGAGGGGTTTGCAGCAACCGATACCGTATTTGAGCATGGGGTCAGTCATGTAGTGTGTCAAGGTTGTCAAGGGCAGCTCGCCTCGCATTACATACATTGGTGTGGCACTTACCAAACCTCCGCTCAGCACGATGCCGTGTACACCCAGTTCCTGAAGACGACGGGCAATGGGGATGCTATGCTCTTCCAGTGAGATGCCGTTCTTCAGTCCGTCGCGCATGTTCATCTTGCATACAACAGCCATATCGTCCTTGGCGGCCTTCATCACCTCTTCTATAATCATGCTCATGAAGCGCATGCGGTTCTCGAGAGAACCTCCGAATTCATCATGGCGATGATTGAAATATGGATTCAGGAACTGATCTATCAGGTAGCCGTGTCCGCAGTGAATCTCCACTTCGTCGAAACCAGCCTCACGAGCCAGATTAACAGCATTGCCGAATTTCTTGGCCATAACAGAAATCTCATCTTTTCTAAGACCACGGACGATAGTGGGGCTATACAGGTTAAAGCCTGTGCTGGCACTGACAGGCATACAGCCGCAGATGCTCTTGTGGCTCATGTTACCGCAGTGTCCCAACTGGATGCCGGCTGCAGCTCCCTCGCGATGGATGCCGTCGGTCAGGTTACGGAGTCCGGGCACTATTTCCGGACGCATTATCAACTGGCGGTCAAAGCTCAGTCCGCTTTCCGTAACAGCGGCATAAGCTACGGTGGTCATTCCTATGCCGCCCTTGGCAACACTGGTATGATAATCATAAAGCATTTGGCTGGGTTTGTGCCCAGGACACATACTTTCAAAAGCAGCGCTTCTGATGGTTCTGTTTCTTAAGGTTAGAGGACCCAGATGAGCCTCTTCAAAGATCTTGTTCATAATATAATAGTTTTACCCCTTCTAAATCTCCCCGAGGGGAGACTTCTTTTTCCCCCACCCCTCGGGGGAGATGGAGGGGGGTTAATATATAAAAGGTATAATTCTTTTTCTGTTTCCTACTGCTTCGTCTCCGAATTCACTGCGATATTTCTTGTGAATGGCATGAGCACGAGGTACCAGATTGGCAGCTGTCCACCAAACGAATACCCAGGCAGCTGGAGAGCCTGCGATGATGGCAAAGCCTGTCCACTCTAGTAATTCGCCCAGGTAATTTCCACTGGTGACAAAGTCGTACATACCGCCCTTGGGCAGATAGTGCTTGGTGTCACCGGGTTTGCGCAAATGACGGATGACGTGATCAGAATGCAAGTTGATGGCCATTCCCGTAACGAAGACGATGAATCCTATAATGGCTATTCCGCTGGTGAAGTATTCCCAACCCTGCTGATATGTTTCCTGTGGGAACCAGTAGAGTCCGCCTCCCTGCATGATGCCGTTGATGATGTTGAAGGTCACACCCGAGAGCATGATGGTAACAGGCATCTTGCTATGGCCCGACATCAGGAAGGGGAAGATGAAGCTGCGCTGGAAATAGTGCAGCATGAACAAACCGAACAATACAATCTGGGGAGCTGCTGTCTGGCAGCCGCTGGCATACCAGATGCCCAGCATAGTCAGGAAGGCGGGTGCCTCCATCAGCACCCAGCCCACCTTATTGTTGATACTCCAGCCCCACTGCTTGGTGTGGAACTGTCCGTAGCCGGCAGTTATGAAATACAGGCTTACAAAGACTACCAGTCCCAAAGCCACCATACCTGTGAGCAGGTAATTGAATACTTCTTCTGTCACGTTCAATGATTATTAGTCCATCTTGTTCATAGCCTGCTCAAGGTCGGCTATGATATCCTCTACGTTCTCGATACCTACTGAAAGGCGAACCAAGTCGGGGGCTACACCAGCCTCGCGCAACTGCTCGTCGCTGAGCTGGCGGTGTGTATGACTGGCAGGATGCAGCACACAAGTACGTGCATCGGCCACATGGGTAACTATGCTGATGAAATCCAGGTTGTCCATGAACTTGATGGCATCCTCGCGTGTACCCTTCAGGCCGAAGGCAATCACACCGCAAGAGCCGTTGGGCAGGTATTTCTGTCCCAACTCGTAGTATTTGTTGCCAGGCAGACCACAATAGTTTACCCATCCTACCTTGGGATTCTTCTCCAGCCATTCGGCAACCTTCTGAGCGTTGGCACAGTGCTGGCGCATACGCAGGTGAAGGGTTTCCAGACCCAGGTTCAAAAGGAATGAGTTCTGGGGGCCGGGGATGCTACCCAAGTCGCGCATCAACTGGGCAACGAGCTTGGTCATGTAAGCCATCTTACCAAATGCCTTGGTGTAGGTCAGGCCATGATAGCTTTCATCTGGCGTAGTCAAACCAGGGAACTTGTCTGCATGAGCATCCCAGTCGAAGTTGCCGCTGTCAACCACACAACCACCGACTTGAGTGGCATGACCGTCCATATACTTGGTGGTACTGTGGGTAACAATGTCGCAGCCCCACTCGAAGGGACGGCAGTTGATGGGCGTAGCAAAGGTGTTGTCCACAATCAGGGGCACACCATGCTTGTGGGCCATCTTGGCAAAGCGCTCTATATCGAAAACGTTCCCGCCAGGGTTGCTGATGGTCTCGCCGAAGAAGCACTTCGTGTTGGGGCGGAACTCCTTCTCGATGCGCTCATCGTCCCAATCGGGATCGATGAATGTGCACTCGATGCCGAGTTTCTTCATCGTCACACCAAAGAGATTGTATGTACCACCATAAATGCTGTTGGAGGTGATAAAGTGGTCACCTGCCTCGCAGATGTTGAAGATAGCATAGAAGTTGGCTGCCTGTCCGCTTGAAGTTAGCATAGCGCCCACACCGCCTTCCAATGCTGCGATCTTCTTGGCCACAGCATCGTTGGTGGGATTGGCCAGACGGGTATAGAAGTAACCGCTGTCCTTTAGGTCGAACAGACGGGCCATCTGCTCGCTGGTATCGTATTTGAATGTTGTACTCTGGTAAATGGGCAACTGCTGAGGTTCACCCTTTGTTGGCTTCCATCCGCCGTGGATGCAAATTGTCTCTAAGTTTCTTTTCATTTTTTTCGTTATTGTTATTCTGTTATAGTTTCTGTTGTCGTCTCGCTTCCTCCAATCCAGTGATGGCCAGTAGTAGGGCCTTTCACGCGAAGTACACCTTTCTCATCGATTTCCAAAGGGTCAATCAGTACCACACGTTCATCTGGGTTATCGCTCATACGGCCGTGATATACACAGCAACGGCTACCATCAGGCATCAGAATGACCATACAATGACCTGTCCCCAAAACGTTCCTGCGTTTTTGAAGCACAGGGTTGTTGGCTGCTTTCTTGAAAGGACCCAAAGGGTTCTTGCTGGTAGCATAACCTACGGCATAGTATTCGCCACCATAGTGGTTGGCACTATACATCATATAATAGGTATCTCCCTCGCGGAAGATGTAGCTTCCTTCTGTCCAACGGCGATTCACCTCTTTGTGTGTGGCACTGCGGCTTTCCCATTCAGCTTGAGCATCGTTCAACTTCTTTGGAGGACATAGCAACAACTTGGGTTCACCAATCACACCGCTGAAGTCTGGTTTCATCTCCACGCCGTACACCCAACTCTCTTCTATATTGTCATAAACGCCAGCCTTCTTCAGACTATCGGCAATTTCACTTTCCACACTATGCTTGTAGCAACAGCGGCTGAAGTACAGGTAGCACTTGCCTGTCTCATAGTCGAAGTAAACGTTGGCATCGATAATGGGATAATCGGGATTAAAGATAGGCCGATCGTAGAGATCCTCGAAAGGACCTGTGGGTGAATCGCTCACAGCTACGCCAATCTTGAAGTTCTCCCCCTCGTGGGTGGGGTTCTCCTTATAATTGGCGCTGAAGAACATATAGTATTTACCGTCGCGCTCATATACTTCAGGTGCCCAAAAGCAGTTTACGTTCCATTGATTCTTGAGACCTCCCTGATAAACCTTACCGCAAGGTTCCCAGTTACTGAGGCTGTCACTAACGTAAGCCTCGAAGCCATCCTCCAAAGATGTTCCGTACATATAATACTTACCATCGCTGGCATGTAGCAGAAAGGGGTCTCCAAACTTCAGGGGCAGTGGGTTATCCCACGCTGCCCAAGTCCAACTTGTGGTTGTCGTGTGGGTGGTCTTTTTCTC